>NZ_JBCLWJ010000010.1:0-173899 GCF_039563885.1 Algoriphagus sp. SE2
TCGAACTTTACAACGCTTGAGTTGAAAGCTGACCTAACAATCACGCCTGCAGTTCTAAATGTTACAGCAGACCCTGACCAGAGCAAATTATTTGGTCAGACGGATCCAATCTTGACTTTTAATGCAATGGGTTATGGAGTAGGAGATGATGAATCCATCTTTAACGGAAGCTTAGTCCGTGAAGCCGGAGAGGCAGTTGGATTCTATGCCATCAATCAGGGCAGCTTGGATGCAGTAATGAATTATACAATCAATTTCACTGGAGCCACATTTGAAATTGTAACCAATGATACCGATGGCGACGGCGTACCGGATGACGTGGAAGAAAAGGATGGTACAGACCCTAAAGATCCTTTGGATTATAAGGATGAGGACGGGGATGATGTTCCCGATCATGTGGAAGAGCAGCAAGGTACAGACCCGACTGATCCAGGAGATTATAAAGATACAGATGGAGATAATGTTCCTGACTATGTGGAAGAGCGAGAGGGTACGGACCCTGAAAATGAAGATGATTATAAAGATGAGGATGGGGATGATGTACCAAACTATATAGAAGAAAAGCAAGGTTCAGATCCTAATAATCCTAGGGATTACAGAGATGAAGATGGAGATGATGTTCCGGACTATGTTGAGGAAAAACAAGATTCAGATCCGTCCGATCCTGGAGATTATTTAGACACCGACGGAGATGATGTGCCAAACTATGTGGAAGAACAGCAAGGGACAGATCCAACTGATTCAACAGACTTCCCGGATGAAGATCTAGATGGAATACCAGATTTTGTTCAAGCCAAGTCGGTTTCCGAATTTGTTGACTCGAATCTTGAAGTCCTATGGGGAACTATTCAAGCGGACCTGAAAGTACCAACCGATGTAGTGGTAATAACAGCCGAAGGAGCAGTTATTAATTTACCGGTTGTCTGGGATTTAATCGGGTATGACCCATTAATTTCCGGGACTGCCAATTATTCTGGTACGGTAGAATTACCGGCAGGTCTATTTAATCCTTATAACCTTCAGCCTGAATTGGAAATCACGGTTTTAGCAAAACCAGCACCACAGGATGTCACTTTGAGTGCAAACAGCTTTATCGCTATTCCAGATGTGTTCTTCCAGTCTATCGGAAACTTTACGGTGATTGATCCTTCTGATGATCAGCATATTCTGGATTTACCGGAAGGTGTTCAGGACAATAATTTCTTTGAAGTGATCGATGGAATCTTGTTCTGGAGCAGTGCAGAGCAGGCTCAGGGAAGAACGGAATTCACCATCCTATTGCGAGTTGAGGATCGGGCAGGAAATGTTCTTGAGAAATCCTTCCAGATCACCAGAGAGCGAACTCCGCTGGATCAGTTGGAAGTACCAAATACCTTTACTCCGAACAACGACGGCGTGAATGATACCTGGGGAGTTCCAGCACTAAGATACTATCAGGGAGTCAGGATTTCGGTCATGGAGGTTAGCGGAAACCGCGTGTTCTACACCGAGAATCCGGACATGAGATGGGATGGAACCTATGATGGAAAAGAATTACCGGTAGGAGCGTACTTCTGGATCATTGAGGTAGAAGAGACGGGAGAAGTTCGAAGAGGTGTATTGAATCTCTTAAGGCAATAAAATCAGACTGAATTAGGGAGACCGAAATAAAATCGGTTTCCCAATTTTTAAATATTTCGACTTTGTAATGAAAAAGAACATCAGAATTATAATAACAGCTTTTTTAGTCATTTCCTCGGTATTGACGGGTAAAGCGCAGTCCAGAAAGTATATTTCAAATTTTAGTCATTTTCAGAGCTATTTTAATCCGGCTTTGACAGGCTATGAGGGGAGTGCAATTCGTGGCTTTGTAAGAAATCAGTGGTCAGGATTTGAAGGCGCTCCCAAGACTTATTTTATTTCAGCGGAATTGGATTTTGGTGAACTGGCAGGGGAGGAAGATCCTGCTTTGATGGGAAAGAATGCGATATCTGCCAATATGCTTTATGATACCTATGGTGCCTTTCGGGAAACTGAATTGCTTTTGTCCTATGCTTCCAGGGTTAGGTTGACAGAGAAGCATAACTTGAGATTAGGTGCTGGATTGAATTATCAGAGTATTCGATTGGATGGAAATGCACTGACTACGGAGGAACAGAACGATCCCACACTAGGGCAGTATATCGGTCAGTTTTCGAATATGAATGTGATTGACTTTAATCTTGGGATTGCCTTAACGCATGCCAAATATTATGTGTCTTATGGAATGCACCGGGTAGCCGGAGGAAAAATCACTTCAGGAGATGAATTTATGGATGGATATCCCTCGGCAATTATGGTACAGGCGGGATATCGGGAAGCGTTGAGTGAAAATTTAGCGGTCATCTTTAATGGATTTTACAGAAGCCAAAAGGACATGAAAGACAATCTGGAATTTAACCTGAAGGCTTTGCTGATGGATCGGGTTTGGCTAGGGGTAGGCAATCGAGTGAATTATGCCACGAATGTCCAGATGGGAGTTTTAACCAAAAGACTAAGGATTGGGTATTTATATGAATTTCCTACAGGAGGAAGTTATAATCTTCCAGGAAATACCCACGAGTTTACAGCAGTCTTTAACCTATTCAGAGATAATACCCGAAGAACAGATAATGAGGTGCTGATTTGGTAGAATAGGCTTCAAAAGATATAGTTTTTGATGGTAACTTCTATCTTTTTTTATCGGTTGATCCAATAGATAGTACCGCTTCTTACCTTTTTCTTATTTTTAAATTTTATTTTATTGTGAAAGATCAATGAGAATGGATATGGACAGATCTTACGAACTCTAATGGTAAATTTGAGGAAGTTATGAGCCTTTTGGAGGTAAAGGAAGCAAATAGATGAGTGAAAACCCGGTAATACCTGGGCTTTTTTATCACTTCAAAAGTTTTATTTGACTTATATAATTCAGAAAAAATCAAATATGTTAGAACTTATTCGAAGTTTTAAAGGATAAATAATATCTCAAATAGTATAAGTGAAATATACTCTTTTTTAAAAAATTCATCTTAAAATAAATTTATAAGAGCGGAATAAGGATATAATTAAAGTGGATTTGTAGGAACTACTTAATTATAACATTCTTTTAATTTATGTGATACTAAAAAAAATGTTTACCATTCTAAATTAATCTTCAAATGTATTTTTAAACTGATATGAGTTTAAAATGGTAATTAGACTTTTCTCTTTTTTGGAAGGTAATTTCTTTGCTTAGTTGATAGAATGCCTCTAAGAGATAAGCATTATTAATTGTACCTACATCGATTCCTTTAAAGCCGATTAACTCGATCAATCTCTTTACTCGAACCCTTTCAAATTCACCATCTCCACAAAAGTATGTTTCCTTTATTATTCCTAAAACGTCTGATTCTGGATAGTCTAAACCAAGATTATTAAAAGCCTTAAAAACTTTATTATTATTTTCAACAGCTTTTTTTATTTGGGTAGTATTCGAACTAGAAGTCCTATTTTTAGATATAGAATTAGTGCAGTCTATGATGATTTTTTCTTCGAGATCTGTATTTCTTAATACCTTGCAAATAGTAGGTAAAAATTTATTTTCACTACAAATAAGTATTATATCTGCTTGAATAATTGCAGATTCATACGGACATATTCTATCATAAAATCTGTTTAATACTTTCCATTCAGTGGCTTCTGTATCAAAATCACTTCTGACTCCGAATACCACATTTAACCCAGCATCAATATATTTTTTACCGAGTGTTTTGGAAAGGTTTGTTCCTCCAAGAATTCCTAATCTCATAACTAGTTTAAAATTATGGGTGAATAATAATAACCTAAATAATCACTATTCAAATCTCCCCTCTGTTTTCAAAAGAAATGTATAGAGATTACAATAGAAATTATTGAAACATAGATTTATTTTATGTAGAATCAAAATATTATTTGGATTAAATTGGTTGTTTGTTTTATATAACAAAAGTTTGGATATCAAAGCCAATAATTATATTCTGAAATAAGTAATAAAAAAGAATATTATTTTAAAACTTAAGCTTAAAAATGGAAAAAGCCCACTGTATCAATACAGTGGGCTTTTCTATGTTAGTCTCCTATTGGGTTTACAAGTTGAAATCCTCTTCCCAAAGTCTAAATCCCCCTTTGAATGCGTTTTGATTTGTACCAAGTCTACATCCTTCGGGCACGTAGGAAAGAAGTTTGGAATTTCCTCCCCCAAGTAGAATGTCATCTGGCTGGAAAACATGAGAAAATTTCTCAATACAATTGCCTACATGCTTTTCCCATTTTTTCGATCCTTTTTTTTGAAGGTATTCCTTTCCTACATAATTTTCAAATGTTCCTTTTTTATAAGGTAAATGACCTGCCTCCATAGGAATAATGGTTTTGTTGACAACCATTGCAGTTCCAAGACCTGTACCAAACCCTAAAAAAAGTAGTTTTTTCTTTTCATACCCACCTAATGCTTGCATAGCAGCATCATTGATGATTTTTACAGGACAATTAAAAGCTGACTCAAAATCATATCTCTTCCAGCCATCTCCTAGGTTAACAGGTTCAGTTATGATTTTATTTTGTCTGACAACTCCAGGAAATCCGATTGATACTTTATCATATTTCCACCCAGAAGCATTTTCCTTTATTAAAGGTATCATCTGCTCAGGTGAAAAATCTCCTCCGGAAGGAATTTTTATCCTTTCTGGTTGACCAGTTGCTAAAATTTTAATATTTGACCCTCCGATGTCGATTACTAATATATTCATGCTTTAAATGTAAATTTCTCTGAAGAGAAACTGAGTTTTACTTTTGGTGACAGATTTATTTAAATGCTTTATAACTAATGAAATCCGGGTGAAAAAAATTTGCTAGTTGTAAAAAAGCATTTCCTTTCATGATTAAAGATAATCAATAATATTTTTTGGTAGGGAGAGAATTCTTAAAAGAATCATCAAATTTATTATGAGTGTGACCCCAAATGATAATTTCTCCTTAAGAAATGGCAAACTATCTCTCTGTATTTAATCAAGACTTTTTTAACTATAAGCCTAAAATTAATTTTTAAATACTTGGTCTTTTGATTCGTATTCGAATGT
The DNA here is from genome assembly GCF_039563885.1 of Algoriphagus sp. SE2. NCBI lineage: Bacteria > Pseudomonadati > Bacteroidota > Cytophagia > Cytophagales > Cyclobacteriaceae > Algoriphagus > Algoriphagus sp. SE2. The sequence goes on from NZ_JBCLWJ010000010.1 coordinate 5,094, forward strand.
TTTAAGTGGGAACAGTAGTTTTTTGGTATGTTATACTTTGACTCTTATAGGTAAACATTTTACTTGAAGTTAAGGAACAGATATCTTTTCTTATTCGTAATGCCGATTTAGAGCTTGTTCACTCAGAATAAATTCTTGATTAGAATCAAACTTGTTTGTGATTAGGAGCTATTCGGAAAAAATTCCCCAATCTGTTACTTTAATTCTTAAATCCACAGTGATTGATTTTATTTTGAATCCTATGATAAATCCGTAATCATCTTATATTCAATTGTTTAAATAAAATAAATAATAATTTAAGATCTAAGGCACGACTTATGAACTATCATGTTTGTAATAAATTTATTCACTAAAAAACGAAATCATGAGTGCATTTGAAGATAAATTGAAAGGAAACTGGAACGAAATTAAAGGGAAAGTAAAGCAAGAATATGCTGAATTAACCGAAGATGACTTGAAATACCAAGAAGGTCAAGAAGATGAGCTTTTAGGTAGAATCCAGAAAAAAACAGGAAAAGGTAAAGAAGAAGTAAAAAACTTTATTGATAGCCTATAATCCCTTTAAGTAGCTAAAAAGACAAAATCCCTGTATTTGTGAAAATACAGGGATTTTTTTTGGGTTTACTTTGCAGCGTTTTTCTTTGCAGTTACCTCTGCTCTGATTTCTTGTGCCAGATTTTTGATGGCTTGCATGCCATTTCTAACTCTTGTTCCAGCAGCCTTATTGCCTGCTTCATAGAATTTTGTGAAATCTGCTTCTAAAGATTCAACTAATTCTTGTACTTCTTTAAATCTGCTCATTTTAGATTTTTGTTTAAAATTAAATTTAGGTTGACGGGCACCTTGCTGCCATTAAGTAATAATAGCAACTTTAAAACCCTTTGAAAAGCCTTTTTGAAGGGAATTTCAAGAAATTTTCTAATTAGTTTGATTTAAAGCAAATAAATAGGATTATCTGAAGAATTACTTGTGATCGATTATTTATTTCTTCACAAATTGCCTGAATTCAGGATAAAATAGATACTACATGATGATTTGACATTTCAATCTTGAATAACCGATTCTAATCATGAAATTTGAATTTTCTATCATAAGCCAATCTTACCATCCTAAATGAATATTTGGCAATTAATTAAAGATGCAATTCGAGGAAAGGAAAAAGAATTTACTAGAGTTTCATTAAGAACTGAAATTTTCGTTTTAGCAATTCCAATGATTCTTGAAATGATGATGGAGTCACTATTTGCTATTGTTGATATTTTTTTCGTAGCAAAGCTAGGTGAATATGCGATTGCAACAGTAGGGCTAACGGAGTCTATCATCGTGATTGTTTATGCCATGGGCTTTGGGATCAGCATGGCTGCAACAGCTTTAGTAGCTCGAAGGTTTGGTGAAAAGGAATATAAGGAGGCAGGAGCTGCTGCGTTCCAACTACTAGTTGTAGGAGGTTCAATGGCGATATTTCTCGGGTTGCTTGGATGGACCTTTGCGCCGGATATCCTTGGATTAATGGGAGCTGAACAGGAAGTTATTGATTCTGGTGTAAATTTCACAAGGATTGTCTTCGCGGGAAATATAGCCATTCTCTTACTTTTTATGTTAAATGGTGCGTTTAGAGGAGCAGGCCAAGCTCATCATGCGATGCGATCACTTTGGATTTCAAATGGTCTCAATATCATCTTAGACCCCCTTTTTATTTTCGGAATAGGTACATGGGGAGGTTGGGGCTTGGAAGGAGCAGCTATTGCGACTACGTTGGGTCGTAGTATAGGAGTGATTTATCAATTATATCATTTATTTAATGGAAAGCATAAACTGACCATTATTAAAGAGAATATGATGATCTCCTGGGTTCTTGTTAAAAAAATCATGGATATCGCCATAGGAGGAATGGGTCAATTCTTGATTGATTCTGTTTCTTGGATTGCCTTAACTCGAATGAATGCCGAGTTTGGTTCTGCTTCTCTAGCTGGGTATACCATTGCTTTTCGGGTATTGATGTTTACACTGATGCCAGCTTGGGGACTTTCTGGCGCAGCAGCTACGCTAGTGGGACAAAACCTGGGTGCAAAAAAAGTAGAGCGTGCAGAAAAGGCTGTCTGGCTTACCACCAAATACACTGTGATCTTCATGGGGTCGGTGACAGGGATTTACTTATTGTTCCATAACCAATTAGCAGGATTTTTCACTGATATTCCGGAAGTACAAACTATTGCGGCAGAGGGACTATGGGTGATTGTTTTAGGTTACGTCTTTTTCGCGATAGGTATGGTTTTAACTCAAGCTTTTAATGGAGCAGGAGACACGAAAACTCCAGCCTATATAAATATTGGGGTGCTTTGGTTTTTGGAAGTTCCGCTCGCTTATATATTGGCATTTCCTTTAGGTCTTGGTTATTCAGGAATTTTTATTGCAATAGCATTTGCTCATTCTTTTCATGCAATAGTGGCTCTCTACTTTTTTAGAAAAGGAAAATGGAAGACTATTCAGGTTTAAAACATTGGTAGTAATTGGCTTGTATTGTTATCTATGAACAGGAAAGAGATTGTGAGAAAATAGTAATTGATTTCTTCCACCTTTCATCAAGACTCCTAAAATTTTATGTTATATCACTTTAATTTGAGAATTTTATTTCATGCTTTAGCTGTCCACCTGATAGTTCAGGATAGTCAGAAGGATATTTCACTGAATTTTTAAAGCTATTCCTTATCTTTTTGAGCGAAACCAAAATGATCTATGTCTAAATCAGATTCTAACATCCCGGTATTTGAATACAATCAACGATACATCTGGCTGATCAGTCTAACTGCAGCTCTTGGTGGATTTTTATTTGGTTATGATTGGGTAGTAATTGGTGGTGCTAAGCCTTTTTACGAACCATATTTTAATATAACATCAACTTCGGATCAAGGCTGGGGGACAAGCTCGGCTTTGGTGGGATGTATGGTAGGGGCGATTCTCTGTATTATTCTCAGTGATAAATTAGGTAGGAAACGCTTATTGATCTTTTCTGGTTTTCTATTCTCGCTTTCGGCTTTGGGTACGGCTCTATCAGAAACTTTTTGGTGGTTCAATACTTATAGAATTGTAGGTGGAATAGCTATGGGGATTGCACTGAATCTTTCACCCTTATACATTGCTGAAATTTCCCCTCCGGAAAAACGGGGCATGTTTGTAACTATCAATCAGTTGCTTGTGATGATTGGGGTTTTATTAGCACAAATCTGTAATTGGCAGATCTCTCTTGTCGATGCCAATCTACCTGAAAATGCAAGTTTTGAGGTAATTGCGGCGAGTTGGAGTGGGCAAATGGGATGGCGATGGATGTTTGGAGCTGAAATTATTCCAGCTATGTTATTTTTTCTATTAATGTTTTTGGTTCCAGAAAGTGCTCGTTGGCTGGTTAAAAACAACCAGGAGCAGAATGCAAGAAAGGTTCTTGAGAAAATTGGTGGTAAGAATTATGGAGATGTTTCTATAGCCGAGATAAAAACAACCCTTCAAGAAGGTGATTTGGGAAAGGTTCATTTTCGGGATTTACTCCAAAAACCTCTTCCAAAATTGATTGGTATTGGAATATTTTTGGCTTTCCTGCAGCAATGGTCAGGGATCAATGTGGTTATTTATTATGCAGCGGATATTTTCCAAGCTGCTGGCTACAACCTGAAGCAAATGATGTTAAATATTGTAGTTATCGGTGGAGTCATGGTGCTTTCAGTATTTATTACGCTTTTCACGGTTGATAGATTTGGAAGGAAAAAATTGCTATTGGTAGGAACTGGTTCAATGGCCGTTTTATACGCTTTGATCGGTTATTTCTTTTTAGTTGATCAGGGAGGATTGGTTATTGTCCTTTTAGTGTTGACAAATGTTATGTTCTATTCCTTCACTTTAGCACCTTTATTATGGGTTGTTCTTTCAGAGATTTTCCCAACGAGAATAAGAGGAGCGGCGATTTCAATTGGAGCATTGGCACATTGGGTTGGGAATTTTACATTAACGTATTTTTTTCCCGCTATCAAGGAGAATCTTGGCTGGTCCAATAACTTCTGGCTTTATGGAGGGATTTGTGCTTTTGGGTTTATAATAGTCTATTTGATTTTACCTGAAACTAAAGGAAAGTCTCTGGAACAACTCGAAAAGGATTTTCTTTGAATTAGTAATCAACCTTCACTTCATGTTTAATTATTAGGGTATCTAGACCTAGTTTGCAGTGAAAAAGACTTAATTTCAAACAATAAATAGGATCTATGAGCAACAACGACATTCTTCGAAGCCTTCGCTACACTTTTGATATTAATGATTTTTTGATGATAGAAATATTTGGAATGGCGGGGGTTGAGGTAGATAGGCCTACAGTTGCCAATTGGCTAAAAAAGGATGACGATGAAGAGTTTTCGCCTATTTATGACAAAGATCTCTCCGCTTTTCTCAATGGCTTTATAGTTTTAAAAAGGGGAAAAAAAGAAGGTCAAGAGATTATTAATGAAAAAAGTCTTAGTAATAATCAAGTGTTACGGAAGCTTAAAATTGCTTTAAGCCTTATTGATGAGGATATGCTCAATATTTTAAAAGCAGCAGAATTCCGGCTTTCCAAGCATGAGCTGAGTGCATTTTTTAGAAACCCAAAGCAGAGTCAGTATAGAGATTGCAAGGATCAGGTGCTTCGGAATTTTTTAAGAGGGCTTCAAATTTCCTATAGACCGAATTAATCTTCTTCTGGAAAAACTTCTTTTACCCGACCAACTTCACCCGTGTCTAACATAACTTTTATTCCATGGTGATGTGTTGGTGAGCTTGTTAGAATCCGCTTTACAAAACCTTCTGTTAATTCGCCAGTTCGTTGATGATGTTTTTGTACGATCGTCACTTCATCACCAATCTTAATGTTTTTTCTAATGCTGCCAGGTAGGGATTTTTTTTCCATGATTCAAAAGTACGAGGTCTGTTGGATTCTAAAAAAAATGAAAATCAAATTATGTAGCATTTTATCTTATAGTTACGTCTTTAATATTAAAAAGAAATCAATCCGATTAGAAACAAAATTTATTTTTTATTGCGCTAATATTTTCTGCTTTTTTGGTCAGTTGCTCTAATGAAGATAATGAGTTAAGTCCGGATCAGGCCGTCAATGGGATATATCAGCACACAGAACGGAATTCAAGTGAGGAGTTTGATTTTGTTAATAGAATTGAAAACAGGTTGAATAGCCATTTACCAAATGACAGTTCGAGAAAAGAGTAAGACTGAAGACTTTGGTTTTAAATTCTATTATGAAGGAAAATACATAATAGAAGATGATATAGTAGTGATAAACTATATTTCTATTTATTTGCTTAATGATCCAGATATTAGTTATGTCTCCAAAGAAGATCTCGACCAAATTGAAGTTGAGGATACATTTAGTGAACGCTACAGAATAAGGGATAAATTTGATGAACTTAGCTATATCTGTCCTCCCAATGCGCAATGTATAGGAGAGTTGATATATGAAAGGATAGATTGAATATCTAAAATAATATTAAATGATGGGCTGGTTTCAATAATGGAACCAGCCTTTTATTTTAAGCTTTAGTTCTGATTTTCAAGAAAATAATGTAGCTTTTAAACGTATAATTTGAGAAATGAATTTAAAGCTGATACTCTTATTTCTATCTATTGCACTCATCTTCTCTTGCAAGGAAGAAGAGATGGATATGCAGCCTTCTAAGCAAGAGTTGGGGAAATATCAATTGGAAGTGAAGGGAAATACCTATGATTTGATAAACATTATTGAACTTAAGATCGGAGGAAATGTAATTGGTGCTGGAATCGTCAAAAATCCCGGTGGATCTGAAGATTTAGGATATAATTATTACTTCACAGGTAAATACACCATGAACGATGATGTCATTTCTATTTTTCAGGAATCCTATTTTCAAACTGCATCGCCTTCAAAACTATTTGATGCTAGAGAGTTGTTAGTTTTAGTACAGGCAGGGTCTGAAAGTTTTGATTTTGCTATTAAATCGAATTACACTGAATTACATTTAATTTGTTCTTCTGGCAATTTATGTTTGGATAACCCGATCTATAAAAAAGTAGATTAAAAAAGGCTGCATACTTTAAGTAAACAGCCTCTGCGTTGGTTAGTTTTACCTTATTTTTTAATTATCCTGAGGGATATTCATCAACAATCCGATTAAATCTTTTGGTGTTTTTACTTCCCCAAGCAATTCATCTTGAAGTATTACGTGAAGTTGATATTCAAGTTCAAAAATTAAACCATTGATAAAAATTGGATCCATTCGTAATTGTTGAATAAAGTTTGCATTTTTCTGCTGACCGGAAAGGTTTATTCCATAAGAATGGAAAACCTCAACGGCTTTTTTTAGTAGTGTAAATTGTTGGTTCATAGTTTTTCAAATTTAATGCGAACTAGTAGTCTTACCTACGAATGATAATATTTACGAGAATTTATCGATTAAGGATTTAGTAATTCAAAATTAAATTTTGTTAAGTAGGATGATTGTAACAACAATCACATTCTTAAACGTTTTAAAATTCAAGTTTAGTTTGACAATATTTGCTTTTTTAAAGGAAATGAATCGCTACAGAAAAAATTCCTTGCCGAAAGCAAAGTCATTTTTTAGCATATACCATGAAGGAATTTTTGTAGTATGTTTCTATTCCTATAAAAATTTAAGAATAGGGGATGAGACTTTTAACTCTTGAGCTATCCTTTTAAAACGCAAGACATTTAGTAGCTATAATTCTTTCATTTGTAAGTGATGAAGAAAGTATTTTATCAAAAAATCCAGTATTTTGGAAGGGTGAATTAATTATTTTTCCAATGAATATATTTTCACATTTCTTAAATTCTCTGATAGTATCAAGCTTTTCCAAGGGCTATTAGGAAATAATATAGAGGTCATCACCAGTTCTCCATCATTTACAAAAACTTCAATGGAATGAGCATCCAGAAAGATTTGTAATTCTTTTGCTTCCCAACTCATAGGTGCTGAATGAATGGTTGCAAAGTCACGATTAAAGTCAGAAATCCCAGCATTTGATCTATCAACGGAGAGTAAACCCATTTCTTTGGAGACTATTAATTCTTCTCCTAATTCATTTCTAAAACTTAATGTGAAAGAATCTTCTCCGGAAATGTAGGCTTGAATTTCCACAGCTTGGCTTGGAAGTGCTATTTCCTTTTTATTGATTGAATAAGTTTCTCTCCTTGTGTTTTCTAATTCTTGGATTGGTGAAGATTTTATTAAGTAAGTCCCGTCGACATCAAAGAGACTTAAATTTCTAGGGATTGTCATCGCAGATCTCCATTTCTCAGTAGGAACCTGATTCCCATAGAGCCAATTGCTCATCCATCCAATAAATAAGGTTCTATTTTGTGAAGAAGGAAGATTACTCCAAGTTACTCCAGCGTAATTATCTGGTCCATAATCCAGCCAACGAATCATATTGTCGTCAGGGGTAAAAACTCCTTTTTTAAAATCTCCTATAAAATATTGAGTTGAAGACCCTTTTTGAGGTCCACCAGGGTTGATACTGACAAAAAGTACATATTTTGATTCTCCTTTTTCAGTTTTTAGTGAAATCAGATCTGGACATTCCCAGACTCCTCCATGTGCTCCAATCCCCTGACCGAATTCGCTTAATTTTGTCCAGTTAATCATATCAAATGAGGAATAAAATTCGATATGGTCTTTAACTGCCAGAGACATCAGCCAACTTTCCTCCCCGCGTTCATTTATAAATATGTTTACTTTTGGATCTCTAAAATCTTTTATTCCTGGGTTTTTTAAAACCGGGTTTTTGTCATACTTCGTCCACGTTCTTCCTTTATCAAGAGAATAAGCGATGCCTTGTGTTTGAAAGTCAAGTTTGCCCTCTCTTTCTCCTTTTGGATCATGATAGGTAAAAATCGCTACTATCGGAGGATTGTCTAATGTACCTAAACCAGAGGTGTTTATTAAATCAACCACTGCTGAACCTGAAAAAATATATCCTAAACTATCCGGCTCTAAAGCGATGGGAAGATGTTCCCAATTTATAAGGTCAGTAGAAACGGCATGTCCCCAATGCATTGGACCCCAAACAGTACTATCAGGATAATGTTGGTAAAATAAATGATACTCACCATCTAGATAAAACATTCCATTTGGATCATTCATCCAACCTGCTTGCGGTGTAAAATGATACTCCGGTCTAAATTTTTCATTCTCGGATTCTTTGAAAACTATCTCATTTGAATGATTACAAGCCGAGCCTAAATAAATCATAGTGAAAAGGTAGATAAAAGTCTTTAATCTCATTTGAAATAATCTTGGGTGATGTATTTTACTAATTCTTTTGGATTAGCTTCAGATTTCATTTGTTGGTAAAGTTTTATTGCGTGTGACTTATACTGATCATTTGTCCAAAATCTTAATAACGCCTCCTCAAAATTTCCCTCTTTAATTTTGTGAATACTTACTCCTTCGGGTCCTAACTTTCTTTTAATAATGATTCTGTTCCAAAAATATTGATCAATAATATGTGGAACAATTAATTGTACGCACGCATTTACAGCGGCTTGATGAGTAGTACCGGAACCACCGTGATGAATCATGCCATAAATTTTGGGCAGAATCCAATCGTAAGGTATTTGCTTTACATAAAATAAAAGATCGGAATCTATTTCTGTTTTTTCTAATCCACCCCAAGATAGATTTACGATTGTAGGGATTTTATGCTTCACTAAAAGATTCAAAATTAGTTCGGAGTACTTTCTTGGTTTTGGGTTGGTCATAGAACCGAAGGTCAGTAAAATAGCTTTTGGGTGTTTTTCAAGCCATTTATCTAGCCCAAGGTCGATCGTGTAGGTTTTGCTTTGATTCCGAAAGTAAAAACCAGTGATTTTTGAAGAATCAGGCCAATTGCTGGGTTTGGGGAATAGAGAAGGGGAAATAGTATAAAGTGTCCTAAGCTTATTTAACTCAAAATCATTTATGGTTTTGGTGTTAAAAGTTAGATTTGGAAAGTCATCCAAATACTTTTTCAAATATCGTTTCATGATACCATATCTGAAATAATTCACAATATTATAGGTTCTCAAATTCCACTTTTCCGAAAAAGGCCCCCATTTCGCTAAACCAATGTGAGTAAATTCTTTTGTAGGATGAGACATGCAAGGAATTGGTGCCAAAAGAAAGAATTTCTCTGGATCTGCCATTGCCTCTAAATAGTGATAAAGCGCTTTCGCATGAAAAATAACCTTGTCAGGATTTAATTTTTTTAAAATGTCTCTTTGCTGTTCTATGATTAACCCTTGAATTTTAAATGAATTTCGAATCAGATTTAAATATCCTTTAAATTGACCGAAACCACTGCCACCACCTCCCATGATTGCTTTTCCACTTTGGGTTTCCAGCATTTCGAGGAATCTCTTATCAAAACCGAAAAAATCATAACCTAGATTTGTAACCATTTCTCTAAACTGTTCTGGAAATTGACAGATTACGTGATGACCCTCTTCTTTTAGAATTTCTGCCTGAGCGAGAAAAGGTTCTATATCACCTCTAGTACCGATAGAAACAAGTAGAATTTTCATTACATTTTTTTAAATGTGCTGCAATCAGTAGTTTTATCATTCAATCTACTTTTAATATTTAATTTTCTTTATGAAAGGAATAATTTTAGCTGGTGGCTCAGGTACGAGACTTTATCCTTTGACTATTTCTGTCAGTAAGCAGCTGATGCCTGTTTACGATAAACCAATGATTTATTATCCTCTGTCTGTTTTAATGATGGCGGGCATAAGGGACATACTAATAATCACTACACCTGAGGACAAATCTTCATTTTCAAAACTTTTAGGAGACGGATCTCAGGTAGGTTGTAATTTTCAATATGCTGTGCAGCCCAGTCCCGATGGACTTGCACAGGCATTTATTATTGGAGAGAAATTTATTGGTTCTGATAAAGTAGCTTTAATTCTTGGTGATAATATTTTTTATGGATCGGGGTTACATAAGACTTTACAGGAAAATACAGATCCAAGTGGGGGAGTGGTTTTTGCATACCATGTCAATGACCCACATCGATATGGGGTAGTGGAATTTGACAAAGACCAAAAAGCAATAAGTATTGAGGAGAAGCCCAAGACTCCAAAATCAAATTATGCTGTACCTGGATTATATTTTTATGATAATCAAGTGGTTGAGATAGCAAAAAATATAAAGCCAAGTCCCAGAGGAGAGTTGGAGATAACAGATATTAATAATGAGTATTTAAAGAAAAGTCAGTTACAAGTAGCAATTTTGAATAGAGGCACCGCTTGGCTAGACACAGGAACTCATCAGTCTTTATTACAAGCAGCACAATTTGTAGAAGTTATAGAAGAAAGGCAGGGTTTGAAAATTGGCTGTATAGAGGAAATTGCTTTTAGAAATGGATTTATAGGAAAAGAGCAATTAATAGAAGCTGCGGAAAAACTTGGTAAAAGTGGATATGGAGCCTATTTGAGAAGATTGGTATAGTTTGATCCAATAATAAAAAGCCTTTGGTTTTAATACCAAAGGCTTTTTACTTAATGGTTTTTCGTCTATCTCAAATGATTCCAATTGATTAATGCATTCCAAACTAGTGGTGCATCATGGTGATTTAAATACCTGTGTAACGGATCGAAGGTAAAAGCTAAAACATTGCCCTTACCTACAGGCAGATTGAAAATTGTTCCTTGCCCGATTATTGTCTGTTCATTTCTGACCATTCCGGACCTAACATAAGGTGCATCCTTACCACTTTCAGGCTTTTCCTTTTCCTTAACTTCCTGATCTGGCATACCCATTATTGGACCTGAATATTCAATCTCGTCCTTTAAAGGTTTTGTGCCATATTGAAGAAGCATCATATCACGATCTTTCAAATCAACCCTGTAAAGAGGACCATTTCCTCTGAAAATCGGGAATGTCTCAGGGAAACCGTATAAAACAGGACTTTCAGATTGTTTAACCTTGACGGTAACCACCGATCCAGGATGAAACAGACCAGATGCAGAATAGGATTCTAAATTTCTAACGATCCCTGTTTCAGCAACCATATTCGTAGAATTATCCAAAGTGATAATCAAACCGCCTTCTTCCACGAACTTTTTTAAATTCTCAATTCCCAAAAATCCGGGACCTCCTGTAATATCAGAGGAAGAATCTGGAAAACCATGAGATGGAAATTCATCAGTTTTGGTAAATGGCATAGGCCCGAATTCTGTAGTAACACCATGAATGAAATCAGCTCCATTTCCTCTAGCCCTGGGCACTAAAATCACATCAAATTTTGCTCTTAAACCTCCAGCTTTTAGATCGTCTTTATCGATTGATGTGTAAGGGATGCCTCTTTGCTCAAAAGTATATCTGGACCAACCTTCATCTTGGGTATTAAACCAAGTATGATAAATCGCAACTTTTGGGAGGGTTACAGCATGAACATCATCACTTGAAGGTTGTTCGCTACCTCTGATCAAATCTAACCCAAAATTTGAGGCTATATAATCAGCTTGTTTCTGAGAGATTCCTTTAAAATAAAATGATCCAAACCCAAGTGTATCAGATCCTGTAATAAATTCATTTTCAATTACATGGACTTCAGATTTATTGTTTTCGGATTTTAACCAATAAAGTGCTGGTAATACAGTGTTCTGAGCTTGATAATCTAAAAAGTAATTGTTTCCACTTCCAGCTATTTCACCTTTATAAACAGCATCTTCAGAAACAATTTTCAAATCTTTTGTGTCGTAAGCAACACTATCTGACTTTTCTACTTCGACTCCATAGAGATAACCCAAGGTCCATGCTATATCATCATAGGGAGGGAATTTTGCTTCCTTGGGATAGTTTTGTTCTGTCAACAAATTCACAGCTAGGTTTCTGTAAGGTTGATCTAATAATATCACATAATCACCTTCCTTGTCACCGGAGATTGCTTGATGCACTTCGATTTTTTGTGCGCGTAATTGATTTACTAAATAAGCTGCCATTGCAGGATCTTTTTGATCTCTTGGAATAACAAAGCTTTTTGGTCCTTCTGTTTTTCCTTTTTGAATGGAATTAACTCCTTTTTGATAAAAATTCTTCAGTAACTGCTCGCCATTATGTGCTGCATAAGTTAAGGAAGCTAAAACTCCAGCTTGCATATAATTTATGTTGTTTCTTGCAGACCAATACACCTTTTGAGTTGGGGGATCTGGTCTATACCACTCTCTACTTGTAGCTGGATCTCCTGCATATCTTGCATTGGATAAATCCCGCATGTAAGTGTTTGCACCGGCATTCCCAAATGTCTCATAAAAACGTCCATTGGAATTGTGATTATTTGCAACCCAAATGCCATATCCTGGCCACCAACCGTCATAAAAAGCCCAAGTAAAAGCTCCAGGCATTCCTTGTGCGGCCAAACTAGCAATGTCACTGTTTGCCATTATCTGCCATTCTCCAATAGTAATGGGGTCTACCTGTTCGTTATATGGACCTGTTCCGGTAGAAATATAAAGGAGAGGAACTGACTCATGAAGATCAAGCATTACTAAAGGATGCCAATCGAAAAATATTTTGAATATGCCTTTTGTTATTGCCTGTGAAACCTGAAGTCCATCCCTGTTATTGTCATGGAAAACATACTTTCCCCAATAGGGAGTAGACCTTGGAAAATTATCATCCCAATCAGTTCTAGCCTTGGAATAGCGGTGGTACCAGTCGACTTGTTTATCCCTTCCATCTGGTTCAGATACCGGATTAATCAAGACGATAAGGTTTTCCCTTATATATTCTATAGCTTTATCCTCACTGGTTATAAGTCTATACGCTAATTCCATTAGCATTTCAGGGGAACCCATTTCAGTAGAATGCATTCCTCCATTGAGGTAATAAACTGGCTTTGCATCAGCAATTATAGCCTCAGCTTGATCAGAATCTGTGATTCTTGGGTCTGATAATTTTGCCATTTGGTTTTTGTAGTGATCCAGTCTATTCATACTGTCATCACCCCCTATCACAACCATATAAATTGCTCTTCCTTCTTCAGTTGTCTCTACCTGCTGCATACTCAAATGGGGAGATTTTTCGGCCAGAAGCTGATAATATGCATAGATTTCTTTTGTACCATGCATGATTCCTGGAGAACCAATGATCTGTCCGAAATGAGTTTTTGGAGAAGGGATGTCCGGATGATCTACAACATCTAAAATAGAAGATGGAAGAAATCTTGGGTCAGTCGTATATTCTTTGATCTTGGCGTTATAATCTTCATCTATCTCCTGGGCAATAATCGATTGAAAAGCCAATAAGCAAAATAGCAAACCCGTATAAAAACGTGTTTTCATGGATTTATTTGTTTGGTGGTTGATGATTTTAAAATAGCTTAGAAGTTAAGCTTTTTCTTTTTGACAGAGGGAATACTTATGTAAAAAATGAAATCTAAGAAATCAGACTTTATTTCTGGATTAATTGTTCTAAACTAATTCTAAGTATATGTCCCATATTATGACAGTTTAAAAATTTCTCATTTGAATAATGTTTAGCCAATTCCTTTTTTAACGAATCAATGTTTTCAGGTAGAGATATTTTATCGTGTTCCATCGATCGAAGAATATCATCTATTCCTTTTTGAGAGGATTTTAGTCGATGTGCAATCAATGCTCTCTCTTCTTTTTGATATTGAAGCATAGACTCAGGAGTGATGTATTTCATACCGAGCTGAATCAAAACGTTATTTTCCTTAAAGTACTGCGGTAGATAAATTGATTTTTTCCCTTCATAGGATTGTTGATCAAAATCAATTGCTCTGATTCTGTAATGAGTTTCTTCAAAATCAGGTGTCACATCTATAACAAAATTTGCTGAGTGCATATCTCCCAAGAGTCTTACAAAACATCTTTCATTAAACTTGACAAATTCCTTTGCAAGTCTAATCGGGTTTAAATGAGGATCAGTCATATGCAGACGCATAAACTTATCTCCTGGAATTCCGGCAATATGTTCCTCTATGAGCGTATTTTGATGTACGAGATAGCTGATTCTGTTAGGTGATAGCAAATGTTCTAATTCTAATCCGTAAACGCGTGATGCATCTGCATTTTTTATGTAGAAGTAATCAAAGTTGTCATTAATTCTATTGACAATTCTTACGCGGAATGGTTGGGTATTTCCATAAATACATAAGTCAATTCGATCCACATATAAATGCTCCATGACTGACATATCTCCTCCAGCCTTTAATAAAGCATAGATCTTCTTGACATATAAATGGATTTCTTCTCTATCAGATTGGTCATAAAAAACTGTCTCCCATAATGTATCCTGATCCTTTGAGTCATATAATGCAATTGAACTAGAATACCTTAAAAGCTCATGGTAGTGGATGGGAATGTCTACTTCCCTGGAATATTTTATTAAGTACTTTCTTAAGCCTGTACTTATGGGATATATCTTCTTTTTTTTACTTATTAGAGCCATAGGCTAAAAATCTACATGTTGACTTTTCTTTAAATTCCTATCGAAGATAAAAGGGCCAAATGGTAAAATTGAGGCGATTAAAGCAAAGAAAGTACGACTAAAGTTCCACTTTAGTTTGTGAGCCGTAGGAAATACGGTGTAAATGTAGATGATGAAAAGTAAACCATGGATCCACCCAACGATTTTCACAGCCATAGGTAATCCAAAGACATATTTTAATGGCATTGCAATGAATAATAAAATCAGAAAAGAGGTTCCTTCGATCAAACTGATCCATCTAAATCTCTTTGCCCACGTATGTTGTTCTGGTGTTAAACTCATATTATTTTTTGATATTAAATAGCACTTGCAAAGCATTCCAAAGTTGACGTTTCATAGATTTGTCTTCTGAAATTTGACTGAGAGCATCTGCAAATAGATATTGAGTTTCATCATCGGTATAAACTTCATAAGGAATGGCAGGAACTGCATTTATGGAATGTTTGATTCTTCCGAATTTCAAAATTATATGGGCATTTAAAGCCTGAAATTCTTCAAGTGTTCTACCTTCCAATGTAGGAGAGGAGACAAGGCCTACCTCATTCATGGATCTTCCAACGGCATTAATCATTTTTACCAACATATCCATAACCTCTTCAGACAATTCCTGCTCTTCATGAACCACTAGAAGCCCTTTTGAAAAATTCCCTTTAACGGGAATAGGTTCAGCTACTGGTTGATTGTTGGAATCCGAACCATAATTATCCAAACCCTCATGTACAGTATTATCAGATTTTGAAATTATATCCGTATCTTTTTTTTCTGACGACTTGGATCTAATTGCATTTTTATCCTCCGGTAATAGAAAAAGATCTTCTTCCAGAAAGAATTGTAGCTCTTGGAGACTTAAGTTTTCCATAGGGGGAATTTGGTCAAAAAATGTTCATCCACAAAAAAAGATAGGACAAATACTTCTGTCCCTATCCTAATTTTTAAACTATTTAGTGTCCGATAAATTGAAAATGGACTTCAGCTCAACAGCATCTTCGGGTTTCATTCGTTTCGCGAGAACTAGTCTTAGTTGTCTTCTTCTCAATGCTCCCTCGTAATGCTCTATCTCTTCTGGTGTTTCTGGAACGACCTCTGGTACTTCTATTGGTTTTCCATTTTGATCCACTGCTACAAATGTAAAAAATGCACGATGGGTCATAATCTTTTTATTGGCTGGAATATCTTCCGCAATCACCTCAATAAAAACTTCCATTGAGGAGTTAAAAGCTCTGGTTACCTGAGATTTAAGAGTTACTACATTTCCTAAAGCAATTGGTTCTTTAAAGGAAATATTATCTGCAGAAGCAGTTACCACAATACGATTAGAATGTTTTTGGGCAGCAATAGCTGCTACCACATCCAACCAATGCATCAACTTTCCACCCATTAAATTATTCAAGGTATTGGTGTCATTTGGTAGGACCATTTCGGTCATGATTGTTGCGGACTCTCTAGCAAATTTCTTTTTTGGCATAACTTTAAATTTCAATAAAAGTATATAGAATATTTTGAAAAAGGTAATTATTTATAAATTAAACAGAATTTTATTCTGTTAAATGGATTATTTAAGCAAATGAATGATTTATCTCCATCCATCCTTACCTAATAATGGTACAAAAGAAAATGCATCATACTCTTCTCTAAGTACTTTTGTTTCAGATTTTTTGGTCAACTTTAACATAGTTTGCCTTTTTCGATCACCAACAGGAATGACTAAGATCCCTCCGATTTTTAACTGTTTTAATAAAGAATTCGGGACAATAGGAGCTCCGGCAGTAACTAAAATCTTGTCATAGGGTGCATGGGAGGGGAGTCCTTCAGACCCATCACCGTAAAATAAATTCATTTCTATTCCCAGCCTTTTTAAAAATCTTTTTGTGCCTTCATAAAGTTTCTTTTGGTACTCAATAGTGTAAACTTCTGCACCCAAAATATGAAGGATGCTAGCTTGATAACCAGAACCAGTTCCTATTTCCAAAACTTTATCTCCTGGCCTAATATCCAGTAATTCAGTTTGAAATGCTACAGTATATGGCTGGGAGATTGTTTGTCCTTCCCCAATCGGGAAAGCTTTGTCCTCATAAGCATGAGAAATCAGGGCTGAATCAAAGAAAAAATGACGAGGTAGATTGTTGATGGCATTTAAAACGCTTTCACTTTTGATTCCTTTCTCCCGTAATAATGCCACTAAAGCTTTTCTTTTTCCTTTATGGAGGTAGGTATCTTCTAGTTTAAGCATTCCGATATATATTATTTAATTCAGTGATCGAAGTTAAAAGAATAATTGGCTTTATTTGAACTCTTAAAAGTCAATTTTTGCTTATCCATTGATAGTCCGAAGTTTAAAAAAAATCATGTTTACAGGAATTATAGAATCTTTTGGAACGATTCTGAAAATAACCAAAGAAGGTACCAATGTTCATTTTGATTTGGAGTCTATTTTAGCTGCAGAGCTTAAAATCGATCAATCGCTAGCGCATGATGGAGTTTGCTTGACAGTAGTAGAAACTAAACCAGATAGATATCGGGTAACAGCAATCGATGAAACAATCAAAAAAACTAATCTATCCCAATGGGAGGAAGGCAAAAAGGTGAATTTAGAACGTTGCATGCCCGCAAATGGCCGATTTGATGGCCATATAGTGCAAGGACATGTTGATCAGGTTGGAGTTGTAAAGAGTATTTCTGACCAAGATGGAAGTTGGATTTTTGAAATTGAATATGATTCAAGTAATGGGAATGTTACGGTAGAAAAAGGATCGATTACTATTAATGGGACGAGTTTAACTTGTTTTAATTCAGGGCCGGGCAGATTTTCTGTAGCCATAATTCCTTACACATTTGAACACACAAACTTTCATCAGCTAAAGGTAGGAGATAAGGTAAACTTAGAATTTGATATTATAGGGAAGTACATTGCGAGAATTGTAAACGGATACTCTCAGCAGTAAACTTTAATCAAGAATAATTAGAAAAGGGCTGAGATCAATTTTGATCTCAGCCCTTTTTATAGATTTAAAGTCATTCTATTTTAAACTAACGGTTTTTGGTTCAGGGTCTTTTACACATCTAAATCCCACATTGGAGGTACCAGAATCAAAAGCCTGACCTTGTCGAGCAGATGGTCTATAATTGACACAGTAATTAGCTGCGCAGAGATAAGAACCTCCTTTTATGACCCGTTCCATAGCAAAAGGATTATCTGGGTTATAACAAGGATTCATTCCAGCATCAAGTTTTGGGGCTTGTCCTGCTAATCGTGCATATTTTAAAGCATCATACCAATCACTTGTTAACTCCCATACATTTCCAATCATATCATAAAGACCAAATGTATTGGGTGCAAATGATTTAACTGGGGAAGTTCCGATAAATCCATCATTTCCAAGGTTTTCATTTGGGAAATTACCTTGAAAGGTATTGGCCAAAAACTGTCCATTTGGGGTTAATTCATCTCCCCAGGCAAATCTTTTTCCATTCACACCGCCTCTGGCTGCAAATTCCCATTCTATTTCTGTGGGTAATCTTTTTCCTGCCCAATTTGCATAAGCAAGTGCATCATCATAGGCAATATGAACGACTGGGTGGTTTTCTCTACCTATAATATCGGAATCAGGGCCTTCTGGATGCTTCCAATTTGCTCCATTAACCCAGACCCACCAAAGTGAAATATCTTGAAGAGGAACAGCATATGGAGGTGGAGAAAAAACCATAGATCCCGCCACTAAAACTGATTCATCTGGTTTTGGAGTCCCGGGGGGTAACTGCTTTTTTAAATCTTCCCAATCGGGTTTTTTTTCAGCAACCGTTACATACCCTGTTGCGTCAACAAACTCCTGAAACTCCGCATTCGTTACTTCATGTGTATCCATCCAAAAACCATCAACTTTTAATTCTACAGCTGGTTTTTCGGCCGGATATGCATCGGCTTCGTTTGTACCCATTACAAATTCTCCTCCTGGGATCCACGCCATTCCTTCAATCTTTTCAGTTGGAACTGGAGATTCGGATACAACCATTTTGTCTTCGTCGATCTTGTTTTCTTTATTTTCCTTTTGACAGGAAGAAAAAAAGGTAGTTACTAAAATTCCTGAAAGAAGAAATAATATCTTGTTGAAATGCATCTTATCTAATTTACGTCGTGAAAATTAATAAGAAATGTGTAGAAATGCAGGAAAATAGGTGATTAGGTTTACGGAATTTCAATAAATCTCCTGAAGAGAAATAATCCGTTGCTTAACTTTATTTCTTAGTTTGTTAAAAAACTGTTTTCTTTCTTTTTCTCCAACTTGACTGATCTGGGTGGATTTTTTGATCAGATTTTCAAGATTTTTAAACATCCCTTCATTGAAAGCTTGATCTGTAGTACCCATGAAATAGATGACGCCGTAATTAATATAAGTGATCTTAGTCTCATCTAGTTTTACAAAAAAAGTATTATCACCCAATACATATTCATTTACTAAAAACTTATACTCAGGCGACTCTTCATTGGGCAGTGAATTAGGAAGAAATTTTTTTCCATATTCAGCCATTTTCTCTAAATGATCAATTACTTCATTTACACATTGATAGAGTTTTAACGCATCTTCTTGATAAGAAATAATACCCATTTCATAATATAAATCAATCTGTCTTAAGGTAGTATTGATTCCTTCCAAGTTCCAGATCTCAGTTGTGGGGATTTTGATATAAGATTTTACAATTTTTTTCGTGACCTCTTCTAATTCAGGGAATTTGGTTTCAGAAAATGAGAATTTTCTGTTTTGGCTATCCTCATTGAAAAGAATGGATTTTTTCCAAAAAAAGAACTTAAAAGCTGCTAACTCATTGTGGAAATAATGATACCACGGAGGCATATCCTTCAGAAGGAAGTAAATATGCCTGTTTCTGAAACTACTTACCATTTCCAATTGTGCTAAAACATCCTCCATCCACGTTTTGAAATTATCCTCTTTCAATGTGTTTTGATTAGCTTGAAATACAATCGTACTTGAATTAATACTGAAAAATTTATCTATTGAAATATTGAATTTTTTGGAAAGAAGGTATATCTCATCAAAATCGAGCAATTTTTCTCCTCTTATTCTTCGGTAGGCACTGTCTAGACTTACATTTAGCGTTTCTGATACTTCATCTACTAAGGAAGAATAGGAGGGAATAGTTGATTTTAGATTTTGAAAAAACAATACTTGTGTATGATTTGATTGGATCATAATTAGGCAGCCTTAAAATAATATTTTACATAATACAATATAGAAAAATTTAAATTTTAATAATAGGTAAAATTGCCTAATTTATTTTGATTCACTATCTATTTAAATTATGATTCATAAATGATTGTTAGAATAAAATAAAGTTAAATAATTGATAATTTTTTGTATTTAAACATGATGACATTTTGTGTCTAGGTTACTTTTTGGGACTAAATACAAATGATTTACCTAGACTCAATTGGCCAATTGAACCTCCTTTGAATATTTTTCCAAACTCTAATCTCCAGGCCATTTTATTAAAATCTTTACTTGCTGAAATCCCTAAGTTGGCTGCAAATTGACCTCCACATTCTGAATATAGATTTGCTAGATATTTTGTGGAAAGAGTTACTTCTAGTTTTTCGGGTATTATTGGTTGGGTTAAAAAGAGGGTAGGTTGCATTTGCCAAGTATTGCTAGCTCCATCGCCGGACCCGCGTACAGCTGGAAGGAAAAAAGCAATTCTATTTGGGACTAAAGAAAATTTAGGTCCAATTCCAATAACCGTGGATGAACTGTTCTCTTCATCACTGAGCCAATTTCTATCAATTTTGCCGCGGATATCTATAGCTCCATTTAAACCTATCCCAAAGTTGGTTCTCACATGATTAATTCCTTTGTATTCACTGGTTTTACCTGTGTTTGTGTAATAGGAGTATACTCTATTTGTCCCTTGCCCGGAGTTCGTGCACTTTGAAGGTCAGAGAATACAGGAGAGCATGCAGGTATAATGGATAAAATTAGGAATGCAAAAATCCAATTAAACTTTCTTGCTACCTTTTCGATGGAATTTGAGGTTTTAGTTTTAGATAGATTTGATTTGTTCAAAAAATAATTTTTTATCATAGTCTCAGTGAGTTTATCCTCTTTAGGCGGCTGTGTTCTAAATAGCCAATCCCAAAAAGAAGTGCTGAAGCTATAGCCATATTGAGGTCTATTGAAATGATGTAAAATATGGGCCCTTTGCACGTTTGGTAATAGGTGTTTTCCAAAAGGCTGATGAAGGATATAATGGATATAATTGTAGGTAGTAAACCCAAATAGAAATCCTGAAAGGATAGGAGTATAGCCACCTTTGTTAACCGAAAACCAGATAGCCAAAACTAGGATCAATAAAAAAATGAGTCTGTGAAATGGCCTTACTTTAAGATCGTGAGGTTGTTGATGATGCTTTTGGTGATTGAATAAAGTGTCCTTTGATCCCGGTAAGATCAATTCATGCATCAGAAATCTATGGATGAAATATTCAACAAAAGTCCAAAACAGCCATCCTGTAAAGAACAAAATGATAAATGAGATAACTGGAAATGAGAAAAGTAATTCGTTTAAAATTAACAATCCCAAAAACAAAGAAGTCCCGATAGAAAGGCACTTATTTAAGTGGATGGGTGATTTTAAAGCAAAAGGTTTCATGACTTTTTTTAATGAAGTTAGTACCTCACTGAAGTCAATTGAAATTGAAAAAGAGAATTGGTTAATTAAAAAATAGGATTATTCCTCAAAGGGTATTGTACTAAATCTTTCAATTATTCCTAAATGCAATTTATCTTGAACTAAAATTGCAGATTAGTAAAAATCAATAATTGTTTCAAAATTGATGGAACAAAAAAAAGCGACCATTAGGTCGCTTTCTAAATTTAAGCTCCAGGATTACTTGCCTGGTCATGAAGTTTTCCAAGTTCCTGATCTATTGTCCACAGTCCGACTCCCTCTTCTCCGATTATATCGAAAAGTTCCAGAGCTCTTCTGGACATGGTTTCTTCTTCCCTTTGTTCAGTTACGAACCATTGCATAAAACTAAAAGTAGCAAAATCCTTTGCAGTAAAGGCATGATCTACAATTGTATTAATTGATTTAGTCACTTTAATTTCATGTTCCAAAATCAATTCAAAAACCTCTCTTAGTGAATGGAAATTATGACGAATGTCCGTGATTTCCGGCTGAATGGCATGACCGCCTGCTTCATTGATGTAATGAAAGATTTTCATCATATGCATTCGCTCTTCATCAGCATGGGTATAAAGGTATTTTGCAGCATTTGCATAGCCCATCATATCACACCAAGAAGCCATGGAAAGATAATAAGCAGAAGATTTCCCCTCCATTTCTACTTGTTTATTAAGTAGTTTTTCAGTGTCAACTAATAGGGAGCGCTGTAAGGTTACTATTTCTTTAACTTTCATATTTTATGTAGTAATTTTCTTCTTTATAAACTAAAATTACAACTTTCGGTTTCGTGAAACTAGATTTTTATCAAAATTTGGAATGATTACAATTTAAATGAATTACCTGCTTAAAGGAACAGGAAATACAGGTAAAGACTCAGCTCCATTTTCACCTACAGCCTGAACTGCAAAAAAGTAATTATCTTTTGAATAGGGGAGCGTTAATGTCATATCGGTAGTGTAAAACTTCTTTTCCCACATTGGTGAAGAAGTTTCTCTCATTAAAACGTAGTACCCTATTGCCTTTCCAGTAGCAGGTTCTTTCCATAATAAGGTAGAACTATTGCTTAACCCTCTTACATTGATTTGAACTTCTTCAGGTTGAGAAGGAGCTTGGGACAAAGTAGACAAAGCAGCAACATTTACAGCGGTGACTTTTCTTAAATATTCAAAGTCCATAAATTCAGGTAAATCTCCGTATTGAATTCCATCCTCAACCCTAACATTTTCATGTTGATGATAAAAATTCTCATTCATTTCAGAGATTCTAATAGCAGTATATCCATTTCTGGCAAAAGCAGTTTGATCTCCACCTCTTAAAAATCTATCAGCTCTATAAATTAATTTCACTTCAAATTGATCAACATATCTTTCACCAAGTTCTTTAACATATCTAGCTAATTGTCTGGATTTGCTGTCATTTTCTGCACCAGTGTATCTTCTTAATCTTGCCATTTCCTCTGTTTCATTGGCAGGTATAGTTTCAGAAAAGACTCTCATTTTCAGATTATCTTTAATAAGGGTACCCGAAGAGCTACTGTTACCAATGATATCATTATTCAAAACAGCTCCAATCTCCCAACCTTCTTCTTTTGCTTTATCGGCCAAATAAGTTGCACCTTTTAATCCTTCTTCTTCCCCAGTAAAAGCAACAAACTTAATTGTGGCAGGAAATTCTCGCGATGCCATTACTCTTGCTAGTTCTATAACTGCTGCTGTTCCACTTCCGTCATCATTAGCACCCGGGGCAATACCCTCTGCATCCATAACATTTTTATTTCTTGAATCCATATGTCCAGAGATAATAAAGATTCGCTTATCATTTGGATCAGTTCCTTTCAAAGTTGCAATGACATTTGCTGCAGGAGAATCTTCTGTAATTCTCCTTCCATCAGCCGGAATTACAAACTCTTCTATTTGTGCGGTCATTCTTCCAGAAGAATTCTTTGAAAATGAATTAAATTTGGCTAACACATATTCCTGTGCTGCAGGCATGCCTGTTTCTGTATTGGTGTTTAGTGTATGTCTAGTAGTAAAAGAGGCTAGATTACGAACATAATTCTCTAAAGAATCAGATGAAATCTCAGAAACCATTTCTGCGATTTTTGGATCTCTATTTACTAGAATCTGAGAAAATGATGAATAACTGATGAAAATCAGTCCAATTATTAATAAATATTTATTCATGTTTGGTTTTAGTTTAAGGGTTCAGGCTAAATTTATTTCTTATTGTCGTCAATTAAACCAACTTTTACATGAAGACATTAAAGAAGCCTAATAAAGGTGATTATTCTGATTTTTATTCCACTTATCTAAAATTGGTGAAAGGGGATAATTATAGAACACTTATTTTGGATCAAATAGATTTAGTGGTAAACTTATTTGAAGAAAGAGGATATAAATGGGCGGAAACAGCTTACGCATAAGGTAAATGGACTCCAAAGGAGGTTCTGGGTCATATTATTGATACTGAGAGAATCATGGCATTTAGAGCTTTATGTTTTGCAAGAGGAGAAAAATCAGCGCTTCCTGGTTTTGACAAAGATTCTTATGTTTTAGATTTAAGGATTTCCGAGATACCTCAAAAGGATCTTATGGAGGATTTTGTTGCTCAACGTATATCTTTACTATCTATGATAAAAATTTTACCTCCCGATACCCTTGATTTAATTGGGTATGCCAGCGATAATCCCATTACTCCAAGGGCTTTGCCTTGGATAATTCCAGGTCATTTTAAAAATCACTATCAGATTCTTTAAGAAAAATATTAAACCATGAAAATTGCCATTGCCATCGTTGATGCATTTACAAATAAAGCTTTTGGAGGAAATCCTGCTGCTGTTTGTTTACTGGATACATCTATTTCCAAAGAACAGATGCAGAAGATTGCCATGGAAATGAATTTAAGTGAAACAGCTTTTGTGGAGAGAACTGATGAGCCTGATATATTCAATTTGAGATGGTTTACTCCTTTGCTTGAAATTGATTTATGTGGACATGCCACACTGGCCTCGGCATTTCAAATGCTTTATTCAAGATGGGTTATACCCGATCAAACGATACGTTTCAATACTAAAAGTGGAGAACTTCGTGTAAAGAGTTCAGAAGAATGGCTTGAAATGGATTTCCCATTAATACCTACTTATAAAGAAGAACATCCTTATTTTAAAGATGATTTTTTTGGTAAAAAGATTGTTGGAGTTTCTCAATTACGAAAAAATTGGATAATTGAGTTAGAAGATTATCAAGCAGTTGAATCTGTAAAACCGGATTTAAATATTATATCAGAGAATTCCGAAGAAGGAATCATCATTACCGCAGAAGGAAAAGACCCATATGATATCTATAGCAGGTTTTTTGGGCCTAACGTAGGAGTGAATGAGGATCCAGTAACAGGTTTTGCACATTGTGCTCTAATGGATTATTGGTACCAAAAAACTGGAAAGTTTACGTTGAGAGCTTTTCAGGCCTCAAAAAGAGGAGGTATATTAAATTTAGAAAAGCATGATGACCGGGTGATTATTAGAGGACAAGCAGTTCAAGTTTTATTAGGAGAATTTAGTTTATAAATATATGAGTCAAACAGCACCTACTCACAGAAGCAAGCCTGTTCAAAAGGCATTTAAAAATTTTACTGATTATTGGTTGACTGATGCCAGTTTTGGAGTACTTCTGTTGATTTTGGTTTTTACTGTCTTTATTCTACCTATCTTAATTGAGTATGAACATGTACATTTTGTATTTGTAAATACCGTTTTCCTATTCTTGTTTTTTACAGGGATTTGGTCCTCAAGAGAAAGAATATTGATCTTTTTAACATCCGGCTTATTTTTCACCCAGTTAGGATTAAGACTTCTTCGTTTTAGCGATTTTGATTTTGAATTCTACCTTTCAGAAAGAATTGTAGGTATACTTAACATGTTAGTATTTATATTCCTGAATATTAGGCTTTTATTTAGAGATATGGAGATAAATATCTATCGAGTGATTGGAGCTATAAACGTCTATTTATTAGTGGCTATTTTAGGAGCCTTTGTTTTTGAAACTATTCAAATAATCACTGGTTCAGGGATTGCGGGTGCAGCAGAATTGAGAGGAGTTGATGAAGATTATCCTCAATATATTTATTTCAGTTTAGTTTCTCTTACCACGGTAGGATTTGGAGATATGTATCCCACGCACATAATGGCCAAAATGCTTTCTGTATTTCTTTCAACGGTAGGAATTTTATATCCAGCTGTTGTCATTGCTAGACTTGTCGGAGCAAATAAAAAGTAATTTACTCAACATATCCACTAGTGTAATTTTTAGGAAAATTTGAATAGAGTAATACTAATTTCAACTCAAATATTTAGACCCCATATCTTATGAAAAAACAATACTTACTAGTACTGCTGGTGTTTTGCATCAGCTCCTCTTGGGCTCAGACCGAGCGACATATTGAAGTAGAATCCAAAGTAGAAACCACACATGAAACTACTATAAAAGGGAAAAGAATCCCTTATCGAGCAACAGCAGGTACACAACCAGTTTGGGATGATAAAGGAATGCCTATCGCTTCGTTGTTTTACACCTATTATGAAAGGACTGATATTTCTGATAAAACCACAAGGCCACTAGTAATCTCCTTTAATGGAGGTCCTGGGTCTGCTTCAATCTGGATGCATTTAGCCTATACTGGGCCAGTGATATTAAATATCGATGATGAAGGGTATCCTGTACAACCTTATGGAACGAAATCAAATCCAAATTCTATCCTTGATGTAGCAGATATCGTTTATGTGGATCCAGTAAATACCGGATATTCAAGAATCGTAGACCCTGAAACTCCAAGATCCACCTTCTTTGGAATTAATTCTGATATTAAATATCTGGCTGATTGGGTTAATACTTTTGTGACCCGACAAGGAAGATGGGCTTCTCCAAAATATTTGATTGGGGAAAGTTACGGAACTACTCGGGTGGCAGGTTTAGTTGCTCAACTTCAAAATGCTCATTGGATGTATTTTAACGGGGTCATTTTGGTTTCACCAACTGATCTAGGTATAGATAGAGGAGTACCCATCAAAACAGCAAATTACTTACCTTATTTTGCTGCCACAGCATGGTATCACAACGCTCTCGATTCTGACCTTCAAAATAAAGACTTAGATGATATCCTTCCTGAAGTTGAGGCATTTACAGTAGATGAACTTATTCCCGCCATTGTAAAAGGGGGAAATCTACCTTCTATTGAGAGAGAAGCGATCGCAACTAAATTCGCACATTATTCTGGATTGAGTAAAGAAGTTGTTTTGGAACATAACTTGATGGTTCCCACCAGTTTTTTCTGGAAAGAATTGTTAAGGGATCAAGGGATGACTATTGGACGTTTAGATAGTCGATATAAAGGTTTTGATCAAGCTGGAACAGGATCTCGACCAGACTTTGATCCTGCTCTAACTGCATGGAACCATGCTTTTGCGCCAGCATTTAATATTTATGCTAAAGAGACATTAAAATATAATACCGATTTGACTTATAATCTTTTTGGGCCGGTGAGACCTTGGGATAGATCCAATGAAAATACCGGTTATGATTTGGGAACAGCGATGCGCCAAAATCCCTATTTACATGTTATGGTGCAATCTGGTCTATTTGATGGAGGAACCGATTTCTTTAATGCAAAATATAATATGTGGCAAATTGACCCTACGGGAAGGATGTCAGATAGAATTTCCTGGATAGGGTATAGAAGCGGGCATATGATGTATTTGAGAGCAGAAGACTTAGAAACTTCTAATGAGGATATCCGGCAGTTCATTGAGAAATCAAAAGTAGCTCCAAATACGCCTGCTAAATATGACTAATAGTAACTTTGTATAAATTATAAAAGGGTCTGATATTTTTCAGACCCTTTTATAATTTTAGGAAGGTTCGAAAATCTTCAAAGGTCATTAAAGGTTCATTGGTTCCTATCAGTTCACCTAGCATTTGATAAATGTCGGTAGGATTTTTTCCTTCTTTTCTAAGGAATTGAATTGAAGTAGCCCCGTCGGATTTAGAAAGTTTTGCATTTTTTGGACCTTTGATTAAGAAATGGTGATGAAAAGTTATATCCTTAAAAGAATTTTCTCCAATAGCTTCAGCAAGTATTTTTTGCCCTAAACTTGAACTTAGAAGATCTTTACCTCTAATTATAAAATCAACTCCAAAGTGAATGTCATCTGCAACTGATGTGAGTTGATAGGCAGGTAAACGATCTTTTTTCTGGACCATGAAAAATGCCCCATCTTCGGGTAGCGTATATGTTCTGGATTGAGAGGGATATTCCTTTAGCTTAATGAAATCAGTATTGAATGTATCAAACCTCCATGAGGTATCTGCTCGATCTAATGGAATTCTCCTATCTAGGCAATAACCAAGATAATATCCTGATGAATCTAATTGTTGGATCTTTTTTCTGGTGCAATCACAAGCAAATAAATTCTTGGTTTGTCGAAGTTTTTCAAGTGTTTCTGTATATAAATTAATTCGATGGATTTGAGACCAATTTGATTCGAAGTCTTTTAAATTGATTGGTCCTTCATCATATTTGATTTCCATAAAATCCAAGGTATCAAAGATATCCTGTACATATTCTTGTCTATATCTCTCTCTGTCCAGATCGTCAATTCTCAGTAGGATCTTACTTCCGTGCTTTTCGGATAATGCCTTCGTAACTAAAAAAGAATATAAATTTCCTAGGTGTAAAAAACCACTAGGAGTAGGTGCAAAGCGGGTAAGTTTGAGGTCCATTCTGACAAATTAGCTAGATTGTAAAAAATAATATCTATGAAAAGCTCAGTAAATGCAATTTTTTTAATTGCTGGAATTATTGCTTGTCAGGCTTGCAAACCAGAAACCCCCAAAACAGGTCAAGCTTTAGTTGAAAATTCTATTAAATACCATGATCCTAAAGGAAAATGGAGAGAATTAAAAGCAACTTTTGTGTTGAAAGATAGTTTGCCTCCCGGTCGTGAATCAAGAACCTATGAGTTTGCACTAGATAATTCCAAATCCAAAATGTCATATTCTATAGAGGGCTTGAAATATGAAGTTTGGAATGATTCTTTAGTTAAAATCCATGGTGAAATTGATAAAGAAAGGGCTTTAAGGATGAGAAACTATTATACCTATTTATGGGGCTTGCCCATGAAATTAAAAGATCCAGGAACGATTATAGATGATGAAATCAAAACTGAGGAAATTAGAGGAAAGGAATACTTAGTGGTCAGGGTTCCTTATGAGATGGATATATGGTATTTCTACTTTGATCCCGAAACATACAGAATGGAGGCCTATAAATTCTTTAAGGATGAGCCAAACCAAGTGGGAGAAATAATCTATTTAGAAGGGGAAATAGAATTTTCAAAAATGAAAATTCCTGCAAATAGGACTTGGTATCGTACAGAGATTCCGGAATTTTTAGGAACTGATATGCTCCAAGAGATTAAGTAAACAAAAATTAGCTTAAGGATATTTAACTCTTTTAATTTCTGCTTAAAGCTTTTCCGAAATATCTTTCGAGCTTTATGAAGCTCCTAGTCCTATTATTTTCTTTCATTATAGTGTCGGAGATGGCCTTTTCACAGGTGTCTTATTCAGGAAATATTCTGGATGCTAACGATAAGAAATATTTAGAGGGTGTTTATGTGGAGTTATTAGGGAGAAATGAATCAGATTCTACAAATATCAGAGGATATTTTAATGTAAAAGGCCAAATTGGAGATACTCTAAAAATATCTTATCCTGGATTCATTGAGCAAAAATTGATTCTTTCTTCGGAAAGGTTTTTACAAATTCAGATTCAAGATAGAGCTAGATTACTGCCAACTTTTGAAGTGAAAGCTGAGCCAAATTCTTTTAGATTTATTGATGGAAAACTTGTTTTAGTTGACCCGAATGAAGAAAAATCAACTTCTTCAAAGGGACAAATAACTGCGGGGTTTAGAGATTCTCCGGAAGGTGGAGTGGCAATTGGAGGAGTGATCTCTTATTTCACTAAAAAGTCAAGAAATGCAAGAGAATATGCAAAAAAACAAGAGTATTTGAAGCGAAGACAAGGCTACTTGAGAATTGTTGACTCTGATTCAATAAAAACTATTTTAGAAGAAGATTATAATATTTTGGATGGAGAGTGGGATCCTTTAATTATTAAATTCAATCAAATGCATGCGCATCATGAATTTTTAGATTGGTCGAGTGAGCGGGTTTATGCAAGGTTACGTAAATTTATAGAGTGGGAAAAAGATATGTCTTATTAAGATTTTCTCTTAAAGGACCAAGTAATAAAAAATTGAGCTACGGTTTCACCCTTAGGATTTACTCCTCTTGAAACTAAAGTTATTTTACCGGTTTCTAGAGGCTTTAAGCTTGTTATTAAGGAATTCAATTCAATTCCCTGATTACAGGTAAAAGTGATTTTTTGATTTGCTTTTTTTTGGAATTCGGCTTTAAAATCTACCACTAGCATACTGTATTTTCCTTTACCAGCTAAGGATAACTGACATAAAAGACCAGTACTGAGTTCGGCAGCCCCAGCAAGTGCGGCAAAATATATAGATTGAAACGGGTTCTGACTCCTCCAGAAGTAAGGAATAGTGATTTCACATTTTTCCAAGTCTAGAGATTTAACTTTTACTTTCCAAAATATTACTGATGGCAGTTTGAAAAGCATAGCCCACCAAAAAATAAAAGGATTTCTCATTTTGGATAAATAAGACTTTGCTTCAGAGTTTAGCTCCATTTTCGAAATACTGTTATTCATCAATCCAAAATTTTGTTCTCAAATTAGGTAAAAAATATTTAGTATTGATTTTGGTATTCTATTTGAAAAAGGAATTTGTAAAAACCAACAAAATGAAAAAACTAGGAATAATAATAGTTGTCGGGTTAATAGCCTATGCCTGCGCTAAAGTACCATTAACTGGCAGGTCCCAACTTGCTTTGGTATCTAGTGAAGAAATACAGCCTTTAGTAAATGAACAATACGATCAGGTTTTAAAAGAAAGCAAAGTGGTCACTTCCTCACCCGATGGGCAGAAAGTTCTCAAAGTGGGGAACAAGATGTCTAAAGCTGTGGAAGATTATTTACGAGCTTCTGGCTATAGTGATTTGGCAGATGAATTTAAATGGGAGTTTAATTTACTGGAAAGTGATCAGGTAAATGCCTGGTGTATGCCTGGCGGGAAAGTGGCTTTTTACACTGCTATTATGCCTATTACACAATCAGAAACTGGAATAGCGGTAGTTATGGGACACGAAATTGCCCATGCAGTTGCAGCGCACTCCAGAGAGAGAATGTCAAATGGTTTGGTTGCAAACTTTGGTGTAGGGATTTTATCTTCAGCTATTGGTCAAAATCCTACGTTGACACAACAGATTTTCTTACAATCAGTGGGTATTGGAAGTGAATTGGGAATGTTGAGTTTTTCTAGAAAACACGAATCGGAAGCTGATCAGTTGGGACTTACCTTTATGGCACTAGCGGGATATGATCCTAGAGAAGCGCCAATCTTTTGGGAGAGAATGCAAGCTCAAAGTGGAGGAGAAGCACCTCCGGAATTTTTGTCTACGCACCCTGACCCGAGTAATAGAATTAAAAAGTTAAATGAATGGATGCCTGAGGCATTAAAATATTATAAAGGACAGTAATGAAAAAACCGGAAATTTTTCCGGTTTTTTCATTACTACCTATTGGTGAATCCTCTGAGTTTCACTTGAGTTAATTTCCTTTTCGTGTCGAGCGGGAAATCACCTCGCATCATCCAATCATAATATCCTGGTTCCTCTTTAAAAACCTGTTCTATAGGCTTCCCTTTATGTTTTCCAAAGTTAAAGACTTCTTCTCCCTGTGAGTTGAAGACAAATCTACCTGCCAAATCCACCATTTTTTCATTTACCAAATCATGGATTTTTTTCATGTCATTTTCAAAAACACCAAGCTTATTGCCTTGAAGGTCTATTGCTTCTTCACCCATGTATCTTTCTACCTGAGAAATAAAAACATCCATCGTCGCGATGGTGTCTGCTTCAGCACTGTGGGCATTCTCTAATGTCTTCCCGCAGTAAAATTTATAGGCTGCAGTCAGGTTTCTTTTTTCCATCAGATGAAATATTTTTTGAGCATCTAAAAGATTTCGTTTATCTAAATCAAACTCTATCCCAGATCTTAAAAACTCTTCTACCAGTAATGGGATATCGTATTTTAAAACATTGAAACCTGATAAATCAGATTGTCCAATAAACTGATGAACTTCTTTTGCTATATCCTTAAATAAGGGTTCATTTTTAACATCCTTGTCATATAAACCATGGATAAATGAAGCTTCCAAAGGAATCGGAACGCCTGGATTCACTCTTCTTGTATATATTTCCTTATTCCCATCTACATCCAATTTCACAATGGAAATCTCAACAATTCTATCTGTGGATATATTGGTGCCCGTAGCTTCTAAATCAAAAAATGCAATGGGGTTTCTTAAATTTAATTTCATTTTTTTGTTTTTAATATTCATCGCAAGTGAATTTTTAGCAATGAATTTCTGATTCAATTTACTTGAATTTAACTTTTAATTCCTCTAAATCCATATTATCATAATTTCCGGAAGACATTAAAAGTAAATTCGTATTAGAATAATCCTGCGCTAATAAAAACTCTTTTAAACTCTCGCTTTCGGTAAATAATTTTAGATCAGGTCTTTTGAAGCCTTTCCTTAAGGTCTGTTCATCCATTAATTCTAACTTTTTTAATGCCGCGGCATGAGGGTTAAGATAAATTACAGCAATGTCAGCGGCATCCATTGTTCCTGCATAATTTGGAAGAAAATCTTTATTCAGCGAAGAAAAGGTGTGAAGTTCCTGAACAGCAATTAGTTTTCTTTCAGGGAATTGAGTATTCACAGCATTTGCGGTAGCTTGGAGTTTTGAAGGAGCATGTGCAAAATCCCTGTAAAGGCAGGCACTTTCATTTCCTGCTATCAATTCTTGTCTTTTTGCTGCGCCTTTGAAACTTTGGATTGAAGAATAAAAGTCTTCTTTTGCTAATCCCAAGGAAAGACAAATATTCATGGCCCCTTGAAGATTTTGAAGGTTATGTTCTCCAAAAATGTGGATTTCCACCAAACCATTTTCAGTTTTTAAAAAAGTCTTTCCGTCTTCTATAATTGCGGGATGTGCTTTATATAATGTTTTAAGAGCCTTAATATTAACTTTTTCTGCAGCATCTTTTACAAGTGGATCAGAATCACAATAAATCAATTCACCAGAATCAGGAGTTTTCTCCATCAATTTAGTAAACTGATTTTTATATTCTTCGAAATCAGGAAACACATTATAATGATCCCAAGCGATACCGCTTACTAAGACAATATCATGCTTATAATGAAAAAACTTTGGTGTTCTATCTAAGGGTGAGGTAAGGTATTCATCTCCTTCAATGATAATAATCGGAGCATCTGAAAGCCTAACCATTAAATCAAACCCTTCTATTTGTGCACCTACCAAATAATCAAAGTCTATCTTATTATCTTTCAATACATGGAGAATAATAGAGGTTATGGAGGTTTTTCCATGAGAACCTGCAATAACAACTCTTTTTTTCTCTTTGCTTTGATTGTATATGAATTCAGGAAAGGAATAAACTGGTAAACCTAATTCCTGAGCCTTTACTAATTCAGGGTTGTCAATTCTAGCATGCATACCTAAAATAATTCCATCAAGGTCAGAGGTTATTTTTTCAGGAAACCAACCATTAGAATTTGGCAAAATTCCAGCTTTGGATAACCTTGTTTTCGAGGGTTCATAAATTTCATCATCAGATCCAGTCACCTGATATCCCTTTTCAACTAGTGCTAAAGCTAGATTGTGCATTACTGCACCTCCTATAGCTATGAAATGATATTTTTCCATTAAAGTTGGTTTAGATTTTCAATTCTAGTTCAAACTTAAAAATAAAAGTTGGGTGCGATGGTCATATTGTTTCTTAAATCAAACAATTTTTTAAGGATGTCGCTTTTCTTTTATTTTGTAGTCATTTTTGAGTTTTATGTTAGAAGATAAGTACGCCTACCTTTTT
Organism: Algoriphagus sp. SE2; assembly: GCF_039563885.1. Classification (NCBI taxonomy): domain Bacteria; kingdom Pseudomonadati; phylum Bacteroidota; class Cytophagia; order Cytophagales; family Cyclobacteriaceae; genus Algoriphagus; species Algoriphagus sp. SE2. The sequence continues at coordinate 38,407 of NZ_JBCLWJ010000010.1, forward strand.
CTTTCCTTATTGTACATGATTGCATGGGCAATTGTATATTGGAATAGCCCTTGGAAAGTTGGAATGATTAAGGTAGGAGTAGCTGGAGGACTGATGGGTATGATTGCTGAAGTTTGGTACTTCATGGATTATTGGAAGCCACCTACCTTATTTGGAATTGGGGTTGTTGGCATTGAAGATTATATAATTGGGTTTGCCTTATTTGGAGTGGGAGGGTATATCTATTCATCCTTCACGAATAAAGAGATTGATTATTCAAAGAAGTCTAAACCTGCCAATCTGGAATTTTTTTATTTGTTTTTGGTAGCCTGTTTTAGCATGACCCTTTTCACTTTTGGCTTTGGAATTCATTCTGGTTATGTCACTATTTTAACGTTTTGGGTTCTTTCCATTTATATATGGATCAAAAGACCAGATCAAATTAAGTTGTCATTAATCTCAGCATTTGCAACCCTAGGCATATCGCTTATAATTTATTATATCAGTTTCAATATTTTATTTCCTCACTTTTGGGATACCTATGGAATGTTGAATAAACCTTTCTTTGGTTATAAAATCCTGAATATCCCCATTTCCGAAATGCTATGGCATTTTTCATGGGCTATGCTATGTAGCATGTTCCATGGATTTAGAAATGGAGTGTATTATAAATCATCAACTTAAATTCCAAGGCTTGATTTTTGTGGCTTAAGAGTGTTGATAAGTCTGGCAAAACTTGTTTAAAACTCATGGCTAGAAGACCATACATTTGTTAATATGACTGAAAAAAGTTCCAATCCCCGAGTTTCCCGTAAGCATGCGGTTCAAAACCCTTCCAATATGCTAGGAAAAGTACCTCCACAGGCTGTTGATCTTGAAGAGGCTGTACTAGGGGCCTTAATGCTTGAAAAAGACGCATTGACAAATGTGATTGATATTTTAAAAGTAGAAAGCTTTTACAAAGATTCTCACCAAGCTATTTTCCAGGCTATTTTGGATTTGTTTACAGATAGCCAGCCGATTGATCTTTTAACAGTAACTAATCAACTCAGAAGAAATGGGACTTTAGAAATTGCAGGTGGAGCTTTTTATGTCACAGAACTTACTTCAAAAGTGGCTTCTGCAGCCAACATCGAGTACCATGCAAGAATTATCACAGAGCAATCAATCAAACGAGAGATGATTCGTATTTCCTCAGAAATACAAAAAGACGCTTATGAGGAAACAACTGATGTTTTTGAGCTTTTGGATAAAATGGAACAATCTCTTTTTGAGATTTCTGAAAAAAATATTCGTAAGAACTATTCAGATATGAAGTCCATTATGCGTGAAGCAATAGTGGAATTGGAATCGAGAAGAGGTCAAAAAGATGGGTTAACGGGTGTGCCATCTGGTTTTACTGCTTTGGATAGAGTCACATCAGGATGGCAAAAATCGGATCTTGTGATTATTGCTGCTCGTCCTGCTATGGGAAAGACCGCTTTTGTACTTTCAGTTTTAAGAAATGCAGCCGTTGACCATAATAAGCCAGTTGCAATTTTCTCTCTGGAAATGTCCTCCGTTCAGCTCGTGAACAGATTGATAAGTTCAGAGGCGGAATTGGACTCAGAAAAGATTAAAAAGGGTTCTTTGGAAGATCATGAATGGGCTCAATTAGTTCATAAAACTGCAAAACTTTCCAAAGCTCCACTTTTCGTGGATGATACGCCGGCTTTATCTATTCTTGAACTTCGAGCTAAATGTAGAAAACTCAAAGCTCAGCATGACATCCAAATGATTGTCATAGATTACTTACAATTAATGTCTGGTGATTCAAAAGGAGGTGGCGGAGGAAACCGGGAACAAGAAATCGCCAGTATTTCCCGTGCTTTAAAGAAAATTGCCAAAGAATTGAGTGTTCCAGTAATTGCCTTATCTCAATTATCAAGAGCAGTGGAGACAAGGGGAGGAGATAAAAGACCTCAACTTTCTGATTTGCGGGAATCAGGGGCTATCGAGCAGGATGCTGACATGGTAATGTTTCTTTATCGTCCAGAATATTATGGAATTACCGAAGATGAGGATCATAACTCTACACAAGGGGTAGGAGAAGTAATTATTGCAAAACACAGAAATGGCTCTTTGGATACCGTGAAACTTAGATTCATCGGTCGATTTACAAAGTTTCAAGACCTGGACCATTTTGGTTCGCCTAGTTTGGACCAGCCAGTTTACGCATCGAACTTTTCTAAACAATCTTCAGGTGTTTCTTCTTTTGATTCTGGACAGACTATAAAAAGACAAAGCAAAGCTAATTCTGATTTTGATGATACAGATGATCTTTTAAGTCGACCAAATTCACCAGCTGATTTTTAAATCAATCATATGAAAGCCATTACCCTTAATAGTAATTACTCTAGTAAACTTTTATTGACTGATGTTCTAGAAAGGGCGTTAGAACCTGGAGAAGCAAAAGTAGCCATTCAGGCAGCTGCCTTAAACCATCGGGATGAGTGGTGTAGAAAAGGCTTATATCCAAATTTGAAAGATGGTGTAGTTTTAGGATCTGATGGATCTGGCATAGTGGAAGAGGTGGGTGATGGAGTTGATTTAAATTGGGTAGGTAAAGAAGTAATTATCAATCCTGCTATCAACTGGGGTGAGGATCAAAAAGCTCAGGGTAAAAAGTTTGAAATTTTGGGAATGCCCAGAAATGGAACACTTTCCGAAAAAGTTATTGTCCCCGCGGACCGATTGAAGATTAAACCTGAACATTTAAGTTTTGAAGAAGCGGCAGCTTTGCCATTGGCAGGGCTTACAGCATTCAGGGCACTATTTTATCAAGGTCAGGTAAAACCGGAAGATAAAGTTTTAATTACAGGATTTGGAGGAGGAGTAGCACAGTTTGCTTTTCAATTTGCTTTAAAAGCTGGAGCCGAAGTGTACGCAAGTAGCAGTAAAACCGAAAAATTAAAAAAAGCCACTGAACTTGGAGCAAAAGCTGTTTTTAATTATACAGAGGAAGATTGGACAGAAAAAGCAATTCAAAAATCCAATGGATTCGATTTAGTGATTGATAGCGCTGTGGGAAATACCCTGAATAATTTGATTGATGTGGTTAAACCAGGTGGTAAAATTGTTTTCTATGGAGCGACAAGGGGGAATCCCACAGATTTAACAGCAAGAAAAGTTTTCTGGAATCAATTAAAGATCATGGGGACTACCATGGGGTCAGATCAGGATTTTGAACATATGATTCAATTTGTCCAAGAAAATAAAATTAGTCCCATAATAGATCAGGTATTTACATTTGATGAGGCAGAAATTGCTTTTGATAGAATGAAAGAAGGGAAGCAGTTAGGTAAAATAATTTTGAAGCTTTAATCTTTCTCATAAGTTTCTCCAAACTCTTTTTTTGCTATTCTATAAATCTCGTCCTTTTCGGGAGGTACGACTAAAAAATCCCCAACTCTCAAAACGGTTAACTCCTTCCAAGGTGCCTCAAATTCCATCTTGTCAGATTTATCAAAATGAGATAAATCACTTTTTTCGATTTGAATTGCAATAACCTTTCCATTCGGTTGATAGGACCCCCATCCATTTTCTAGAGATTGGATTAAGGTATATTTTTTTTCAAAAACCTGAGGTTTAATCAGATATTGCTCAGAAGAGGAAGTTTGATTTTCTACTAACCAATCCCCTTTTTCAGCTTTATTTTTAGTCTCATCACCATCATTAGTTTTGGTCACGATCAAAGTGCCAGGAACAGCTTTTTTAGCTTTAATCATCGTTTTCTTTTTATAAATGATACCCTTTCTTTCAAGGATCGGTAAAAAATGATTTAACATTTCTTGCTGCGTTATCATGAGGAAAACTGGTTTTGTATTTCTGTTATTCAATTTAATAAATTGAAAGTCAAATTTTTTCTATGAGTTAGTCAAATTTGAATATTAATTCTAAATCAACTCTTGAAATTGACGTGAAGGGTTTAATAAAACTATTAAACATGAAAAAAAAATGATTCCCAAAAATTGATTTAAAATTCTTTTAGAGGGAAAATTATTTAGTTTTTCAACCTTATAAATAGGTTTTATAATTTGATCCTAGTCAAAATCGTACTCAAAGAGGAAGTTTTGGTAAGCGTTTTTCAACTCGTTTAGAGTTTTTATTTCATTCATTTCATTAGCTAATTTTATTCCTTTCTCATAGATTTCTTTTGCCTTTTTAAGATCTTCTTTTTGAGTAAAAAAGTGCGCTGCAGTGTAATAGGTGGGTAAATAGGACTCAAAATTTTCCAATAACTTATCAAAATTCACTTCTGATTCCTGAGTGTCTAAATCAAGATACTCGATGGCAAGAGCATACCAATTAAAGGGGTTTTCCGGTTCCTCCCTTGTGAATTGTTTTAATAACTCCAACCTACCTAAATTGCCCATAAATAGTTTTTTTAATTAGCTCTATACTGTTAATTTCACACGAAATAAATCTAAAATAACCTAATTCTAAACCAATGAAGATTCTTGTTTGTATCACACACGTTCCAGATACGACCTCAAAGATTCAGTTTACTGCCGATAATACAAAATTTGACACAACAGGTGTACAATTTATCATAGGTCCTTATGATGATTATGCTTTGGCTAGAGCGGTAGAATTAAGAGATCAAACTGGTGGTAAATTAACAGTATTAAATGTTGGAGGAGCCGAGACTGAACCAACCTTAAGAAAAGCTTTGGCGATTGGAGCTGATGAAGCTATCCGAGTTAATTCAATTCCAAAAGATTCATTTTTTGTTGCGAATCAAATTGCTCATTACGCTAAAGAAGGATCCTTTGATTTAATTTTGATGGGTCGTGAATCCATTGATTTTAATGGAGGAATGGTGCATGGTATGGTTGGTGAACTCCTGGGAATCCCATCTTTTTCTCCTGTTATGAAATTGGATGTTGATGGGAATTCTGTAATGATGGCAAGAGAAATTGAAGGAGGAAAAGAAACATTAGAAGCTAGTCTTCCTTTAATTGCAGGATGTCAAGAACCTATTGCTGAGTGGAAGATTCCCAACATGAGAGGAATTATGTCAGCAAGAACAAAGCCCTTAAATGTAGTTGAACCGATTTCTGAAGAAACTCAAGCAGAAGCTACTTCTTATGAATTACCACCTGCAAAAGTTGCTGTTAAATTAATCGATAAGGATAATGTAAGCGAATTAGTAGACCTTTTAAAAAATGAGGCAAAAGTGCTTTAATTAATTATCTTTAAAAATATATAAATCAAGAATTTATGTCAATTTTAGTATATATAGAACAGTCCGAAGGAAAAGTTAAGAAAACAAGCCTTGAAGCGGTTTCATTTGCAGAAGCTTTAACTTCAAAAACAAATGAGGGTGAGGTTATTGCATTAGCGTTGGGTTCAATCGAAGATTCGGAATTAGCACAATTAGGAACTGCAGGAGCTTCAAAAGTTTTGCATGCTAGTGATCCAAGATTAGATGCAGGAGTTATTCAAGCACATGCATCAGCAATTGCTCAGGCATTTTCAAAAGTTGGAGCAAAAACCTTGATTTTGGCAAAATCCTCCCTAGGTGATGCCATTGCTGCAAGATTAGCTATAAAAATTAAAGCTGGATTAGTTTCCAATGTAATTGGTTTACCGGATACAACTTCAGGCTATAAAGTAAAAAGGAGTATTTTTACTGGAAAGGCCTTTGCTGAGACAAATTTGACAACAGAGAATAAAATACTTGCAATCAAGAAAAATTCTGTTACACTAAAGACGGACGGAGCAAATGCATCTGTTGAGCCATTAGAGGTAACTCTTTCGGATTCTGATTTTGCATCCAAAATTACCGCAACAGAAAGAGCAACGGGAGAAGTTTTGCTTCCGGAAGCAGATATTGTTGTATCGGGTGGAAGAGGAATGAAAGGCCCTGAAAATTGGGGAATGCTTGAAGATTTGGCAAAAACATTAGGTGCGGCAACGGGCTGCTCCAAGCCGGTATCGGACATAGGATGGAGACCCCACCACGAGCATGTGGGGCAGACAGGTGTAAAAGTAGCTCCAAGTTTGTATATAGCTATAGGAATTTCAGGTGCTATTCAACATCTTGCAGGTGTTAATTCTTCTAAGTGCATTGTTGTAATTAACAAGGATCCAGAAGCTCCCTTTTTTAAAGCTGCGGACTATGGGATCGTTGGAGATGCATTTGAAGTGGTACCAAAACTTACAGAAGCGTTAAAAGCTGAATTATAATTTTTGTGGAAAAACTAGTAGAACTGGAGATTTTAGGATTGTCATCTAACCACTCTCAATCAGGGTCATTCACCTTGGTGATGGGAGAGGTAGAAGGAAGTAGAAGATTGCCGATCGTTATTGGGATGTTTGAAGCTCAAGCAATTGCAATAGAAATCGAAAAAATTATTCCTAACCGACCCATGACACATGACTTATTTAAGTCTTTCGCCAATAGCTTTAATTTTGAAATAGATAAAATTGTCATTTCCGATATGAAGGAGGGTGTTTTCTATGCTAAAATTCAATGTCATAATGAATCTTCAGAAATAGAGATAGACTCTAGACCTTCTGATGCTATAGCTATCGCGGTAAGATTTGATTCACCGGTTTACTGTTCCGAAAAAGTAATGTCTGAGGCCTCCATTGAGTTTTCTGAGGAAGAAAAGAAAGAGGAAAAGACATCTTCCAAATCCGAATCACAAAAGTCTAGTTCGAAAAAAGAAAGTTCACTGAAAGATTTCAGCCTTGATAAGCTAAATCAAATGCTTGAAAAAGCCATAACAAATGAAGATTATGAAAAAGCTGCCCGAATAAGGGATGAAATAAACAAAAGAAACTGATTCTTTAAAAGCCTAGATTTATCTAGGCTTTTTTCTTGACCTCGACTTAGCTATTTTTGGCTTTTCGATTTAAAATAATGTTCATGGATTATTTGCGGGGTGTATTGGGACTTGCTGTCATAGTTTTGATAGCTTTTCTTTTTTCAAATAGTAGAAAGAGAATAGACTGGAGGCTCGTAGGAATTGGCATTTTGCTTCAACTGATATTTGGCTTTTTAATCACAAAGGTTCCTATTGTGGCCCAAGGTTTTGCGATCCTAAGCGAAGCTTTTGTGAAGTTCTTGAGTTTTAGCAGGGATGGGGCTGCGTTTATTTTTGGTGATTTAGCCGGAGACAGTTTTGGTTTTATTTTCGCTTTTCAGGTTTTACCTACTATTATATTCTTTTCAACCGTATCAGCGGGTCTGTATTATTTAGGAGTTCTTCAGAAAATAGTTTTTGGAATTGCCTGGGTAATGGCTCGGACCATGCGTCTTTCAGGGCCAGAGAGTCTTTCTGCCGCTGGAAACATATTTCTTGGACAAACTGAGGCTCCACTGTTGGTTCGTCCTTTTATTCCTCAAATGAGTAAATCTGAACTCATGTGTTTGATGACTGGAGGGATGGCTACAATCGCAGGTGGAGTTTTGGCAGGATACGTAGCTTTTCTGGGAGGTGACAGTTTGGAGGAGCAAAGTAAATTTGCAGCTTATTTACTTGGGGCTAGTATTATGAACGCTCCTGCTGCCATCGTCATGTCAAAAATGTTTGTACCTGAGGAGGAAAAAGAGATTAAGCAAAATAAACTGGAGGTAAATGAGGAAGCGATGGGGGTAAACCTGATCGATGCTATGTCTATCGGAGCTTCAGAGGGCTTGAAACTTGCTTTAAATGTAGGTGCAATGCTTTTAGCTTTTATAGCAGTAATAGCAGCAATCAATTATGTTTTAAGCGGATTAATCGGAGAATATACCGGATTGAATTCCCTTGTGATATCCAGTACCGGAGGACAGTTTCAGGGCTTTTCCCTAGAATATTTATTTGGTCAAATCTTTCGGGTTTTCGCTTGGGTGATTGGAGTTGATTGGGTAGATACGCTGCAGGTGGGTAGTCTCTTAGGTCAAAAAACAGTGATCAATGAATTTGTGGCTTATTTGAGCTTATCAGAAATGAAAGAAATCGGATCTTTAAATTCTAAATCAATCGTGATTGCAACCTATGCTCTGTGTGGATTTTCTAACTTTAGTTCTATTGCAATTCAATTAGGAGGAATCAGTATTATCGCTCCAAATCAACAGGGGAACTTGAGTCGATTAGGGCTTAGGTCTCTTTTGGCAGCTTCCCTTGCCTGTTTGATGACTGCCACCATCGCAGGTATGTTGTTTGGTTGATCATTAACTTTTGAATCATTTATAAAATCCTGAAATCAAACATTTTCTACTAAAGTTTGAGTGCTTTAAACTGAAAAAGGTCGGAAATAAGATTCTTATCAATCTTATTTCCGACCTTTTGTTTTGAATAAAAAATACTTTTTATTTTTCTCCGTAAAGTGCCTTCCCTGCTTCCTCGTATTTATCGCCAGCAATCCATGCAGGTTGGTAACTTAAGTTTGCGATTTTCTGAGCTGCAAGGATATATGCTTTCCAATAAAGTGTAACATAATCCAAATCAACTGAATCTACTTGATCGCCAGCTTTGTGATAATACTTGTTGATCTCATCATCAAATGCTGTGAACCCAAGACTGAAAGTTGGTGCTGGAATTCCTTTAATTGCAAAATTCACATTATCTGATCGATCATAAAGACCTTGTTCAGGTGCTGGATCAGCTAATGCCTTTAATCCAAAATCTTCCACTGCCTCGATAATCATATCATCTCCGGTAGTTCTACCGAGACCAATCACTGTAATGATTGAAGTGTCATTATAACCAGCTCCATCTATATTTAAGTTGTAAATGATCTGATCAAGTGGAATCAATGGATTCTCGGCAAAGTATCTACTTCCCAGAAGCCCTTTTTCTTCAGCCGTCCAAAGTGCAAGTAGGATAGATCTTTTAGGAGGATTTTTAGCAAAGTACTTAGCCGCATTCATAACAGCTACCGTTCCTATGGCATTATCTCTTGTACCATTATAAATAGAATCTCCATTCTCATCTGGACGTCCAATTCCAACATGGTCATAATGTGCAGAAAGCATGACAAATTCATTTTTTAAATTCTTGTCTGTTCCTTCAATCCAAGCAACTACATTTTTCCCTTCTATGGGCTTATTTATTTTACCCTCGATTTGAACTTCCGCAGATTTAGTACTTCCTGTAGAAATTTCTTTGGGAAGCACGTTCGATAAGTCCTTCACCCAGATATAAGGTAATTTGCTTGATTCACCATTATCAATCATCATTTGAGAGCGATTGAGGTAATTGGCAATCAATTGCCATGGAACTGATGGGATATTATAGCGTTCAATCAAAGCTACCGCTCCTTGTTTTTTTGCATTTTCAGTTTTTTCACTTCCTAAGCTGAAAAGGTCATTTGGACTCAATTTATTTGGAGCTCCAACACTGCTTACCGCTATTTTCCCAGTCAAGTCTTTACCTTCAAAATCAGCTGGTAAGCCGAAACCTACATCAACTAATTCAAATGTTCCGCTAAGAGATTCTCCATTTATTACCAAAAGGTTGATACCTTGGTTATATGAAGAGTCTCCCATAGTGATGGTTCCTTTAGAAGGAGGAGAAGATAAACGAAACGGAATATTCTGAAAATACCCATCAGCTCCAGGTACTGGTTTTGCACCTGCAGATTCCAATTGTTTTGCAATAAAATCATAAGCTAAAGCCATTTCTGGGGCAGCAGGGTCTCTGCCTTTCAGCTCATCTGAAGCCAAGTAAGTCAATTCAGAAATTGCTGATTTTTCATCAAACTTTTTGTTGATCTTCTTCTTTTGCGCCTCAGCGACAAATGTCACAGTTAATATAAGGCCTAGGCCTAAAAGTGATTTTTTCATACGGTTAATAAAATGTGTTTTCTAAAGTAATTCAATTTTGGGAAATGGAAGCTTTTAATCTATTAAAAGACGTCCTTACCAACCTAGATCCAATATAGTCTTTTGAAAATGTAGAGGTAGAGGAGCTATTAAGCAGAGAGATTTCCTCGAAATGGGATGATTAAATTCAAGTTTTCTTGCATGCAAAAGCAAATTACACATTCCAAATTGCTTCTCGAAAAACTGGTTTTGTTTATTATCGCCATGTTTTTTATCTCCTAAAATATAATGTCGTAAATGTGCCAAATGCCTTCGGATTTGATGTGTCCGACCAGTCCTTGGCTTTACTTCTAATAGACTATAGCGACTTGTCGGATATCTTCCCGTGGTATCGTATGGGAGTTCAGCTTCAAGAAGAACTTGATAGGAGGTTTGTGCTTCTTGCATCTTTCCAGAGCGTTCACTTTTCAATGGATAATCAATGATATCTGATTTTATGGATGGAATTCCTCTTACAATCGCTAAATAAGTTTTTTCGATTGATCGATCAGCAAATTGTGCCTTGATACTAGGAAGAATCTCTTCATTTTTTGAAAATAATAAAACCCCGCTTGTTGGTCGATCTAAGCGATGAACAGGTGAAACATGCTGACCTATTTGATTACGGAGCAACTGCAAGGCAAAAACAGTTTCATCTGCAGCAATAGAGGTTCTGTGCACAAGAAGGCCAGAAGGCTTGTTTATTGCGATTAGATTTTCATCTTCAAAAAGGATTTCTAATTCCATGGTGGAAAAAGAAAGCCAATGTTATCATTGGCTTTCAATCTGATAATTATTTAAAATATAGTACCGGAACCTATAGATTCCTCCTCATTATACCAAGCTACAAACTGGCCAGAAGCAACACCTTTTTGAGGTTCATCAAAAATAACATAGAGTCCATTTACCTTTTTTATTAAGGTAGCCCAAGTTAAAGGTTGTCTGTAGCGAATTCTAGTTTTATACCTGGCACTTTCACCAACACTTAGTGCTAAATCCTCCCTGATCCAATGGATTTCATCATTTTCTACAAATAAACCATTCTTTAATAATCCAGGATGAGTTTCTCCTAAACCTGTATAAATCACGTTCTCTTTAGTATCAGTTGCAATCACAAATAGTGGTTTGCCAGTACCTCCAATATGTAATCCTTTTCTTTGGCCAACAGTAAAATAATGTGCTCCATTATGCTCTCCCAAAACTTTGCCTTGATGTTGTGCAAAATGAAGTGGTAGAGAAATTTTATCCAAGGTTTCCTGATCCCAGTCTTCAGGTGGAATTCCGGCAGGGATTCTTTGACCTTCAAAAACCGGCAGATTATCAGGAATTTGTATTATCCTCCCTTTTTTAGGTTTCAATTGTTGCTGCAAAAATTCAGGTAGTCGTACTTTTCCTATAAAGCATAGTCCCTGAGAATCCTTTTTATCGGCTGTAATCAAATCTAATTCTTTGGCAATTCTTCTTACTTCAGGCTTTTGTAAATGACCAATTGGAAATAAGGCTTTACTAAGTTGTTCTTGGTTGAGCTGACACAGAAAATAGCTTTGATCCTTGTTTGAATCAGCCCCAGCCAGCAACTGATAAACAGGTTTACCGTCAATTTCTATTTCACCTTTTTGACAGTAATGTCCCGTTGCGACAAAATCTGCTTTTAGTTTTTGAGCTGCCTTTAGGAAAATATCAAACTTGATTTCCCTATTACATAGAATATCAGGATTAGGGGTTCTTCCTACTTTATATTCTCCAAACATATAGTCGACAATTCTTTCTCTATATTCTTCGCTAAGGTCGATTGCTTGGAATGGGATCCCTAATTTTTCTGCTACTAGCATGGCATCCGTGGAATCTTCCATCCAAGGGCATTCATTGGAAATGGTTACAGATTCATCGTGCCAGTTTTTCATAAACATCCCGATGACTTCATAGCCTTGGTCGAGTAGGAGATGAGCTGCTACGGAACTGTCGACTCCTCCGGAGAGACCGACAACTACTCTAGGTTTTTTCTTCATGAGTTGTAATAATTAATGGATTCAAGGTCCATTAGGTTACAGATGATTAGAAAACTTCAATTGAAACAAATTGGTTCTCTTCCGACAAAGTTAAGGAATAGGAAAATGAAAAGGGGAAAATGTTTTCTTGTTCTACAAGATTCCATTTTCCCTTTTAGTCTTGAATTTTTAGCTTTTAAAATCCCACCGCTTTATCGTCTCCTCTTGGATCCGCTCCACCTTCTAGTTTGCCGTCAGGTAAAACCAGAATCGCATCGACTTTTCCTATGATAGGATTATTGTTTTCTAAAATGATATATCCCTTAGATTTCAGATTATTCAATAAGGTGGTGTCAAAAGAATTCGGTTCGAAACTAACTACATCCGGAAGCCATTGATGGTGAAAACGAGCAGATTCCACAGCTTCTTGCATTCCCATATCAAATTCATAAACATTAAGAATAGTCTGTAAAACAGATGTAATAATGGTAGAACCTCCAGGTGTTCCTACAACCATCCAAAGTTTGCCATTTCTTTCTACCAAGGTTGGAGTCATGCTACTCAACATTCTCTTTCCTGCCTGAATGCTATTTGCTTCCGCACCGATTAAGCCAAACATGTTCGGAACGCCTGGTTTGGAGCTGAAATCGTCCATTTCATTATTCATGAAAAAGCCAAGCTCGTCGATGTAGACTTTTGAACCGTACGCACCATTTAGTGTAGTGGTAACTGAAACTGCATTGCCTTCGGCATCGACTATAGAATAATGAGTAGTTTCCATGCTTTCGGAAAACTCGATTTTACCTTCGGCTATGTCCTCGGATTTAGTTGCCTGATCAAAAGAAAAAGATTCCATTCTGGATTTTAAATAGGATAGATCCATTAATTCAGCTTTTGGAATATCAACGAAATCAGGGTCACCCAAAAAATAATTGCGATCAGCATAGGCTCTTCTTTCTGCTTCCACTAAAAGCTGGATATGCTCCGCACTATGATGTCCAAACTCATTCAGGGGGTACGGTTCAATCATTCCGAAAATCTGAGCCAAGGTAATTCCTCCTGAGCTAGGTGGAGCCATAGATATGATTTTCAGATCTTTATAATTGAAGATAATCGGATCTCTCCATGCGGCCTGATAGCTTTCTAAATCCTCTTCGGTAATAATTCCTCCCATATCCTGAATATGCTTCGAAAGAATTTTTGCCGTTTCTCCCTTATAAAATTCATCCATTCCTCCTTTAGCAATCCGTTTTAAAGTCTTTGCCAGAACAGGAAATTTCAAAGTATCACCTTCATTTACTTCTTTGGCAAAGTAAGTATCGGGTCCATTGACCTCAATAAAAGTTTCCCTTAACCTTTGGAGTCTATTTGCTTGATTGGAAGTAGTGACATATCCTTTTTCAGCAAGTTCAATTACCGGAGCCAAAACTTCTTCTGGATTTAATTTCCCAAATTTCATTTGAGCTGTAAAAATCCCAGCAATGGTCCCTGGAACTCCAGAAGCCAATGCACCTTTTGTACTAAGCCCAGGGATTACATCTCCATTTTCATCCAGATACATATCAGCAAATGCCGCAGCAGGTGCTTTTTCACGATAATCTAAGGATCCGGTTTCCCCATCTGCCATCCGATATACCATAAACCCTCCTCCTCCTAGATTTCCAGCAAAAGGATAAATCACTGCAAGCGCCATTTCTGTAGCCATCATGGCATCAAATGCATTTCCTCCTTTTTTGATGATGTTCAAGCCGATTTGGGAAGCTTCTTCACGGGCAGAAACAACCATCGCATTCTCTGCAATTGTGCCTGTTTTTTTAGATGGAAGTTCCTTTTTTTCTTGGCAGGAGAAAGTTGAAATAAAAAAAGTGGTACCAGCTATAAAGGCTGATACCACTCGAAATAATTTATTCATTATTCTTCAAGTAGGGTAGTGTTGAATAATTTTAAAATGCGTTTGTATTCATCTGTCCACGAACTTGGCTCTACAAATCCGTGATCTTCCACTGGGTAAATAGCCATTTCCCAATTATTCTTTCCTAATTCTATAAGGCGTTGTGATAGTCTTACCACATCCTGAAAATGAACATTGACATCCACCATACCATGTGCCATCAATAAATTACCTTTTAGCCCTTCAGCGAAATAGATAGGGCCTGATCTTCTATAGGATATTGGGTCTTCTTCAGGAGTGTTAAGAATATTTGATGTGTAGCCATGATTGTAATGTGCCCAATCTGTAACAGATCTTAAAGCGGCACCTGACTTGAATACTTCAGGTGCATTAAACAAAGCCATTAAAGTGATAAATCCACCATAACTTCCACCGTATATTCCGATTCTATCAGCATCCACTCCATGAGAAGCTACTAAATATTTTGCTCCGTCTACCTGATCAGAAAGATCCTTGCCTCCCATATGGCGATAAATTCCTGTCCTCCAATCTCTACCGTAGCCAGCACTCGCTCTATAATCAATATCTAGAACTGTGTATCCAAGATCCGTTAGCAGATTGTGGAACATATATTCTCTAAAATAACTACTCCACCATTTATGAACATTTTGGAGATAACCGGCGCCATGAACGAATATTACTGCTGCTCCATTCTTTTTTGCTGGATCAGGAGTATATAATCTTGCAGGTACTTGAGCCCCATCTTCTGCAGTGAATTTTACAATTTGAGGGTCTCTCCAATTATAGGATTTAAATTCTTCAGATTGACCTGAAGTTAGCTGGATTGGCTTTGCTCCAACTTTATTATCCTGAACAAATAGTTCGATAGGCTTATTGCTGTAAGAATAAAGAATGGCAAGTTTCTCTTCATCTGGAGAGAGGGTGACATCATTATTCCCGGTCATAGTGGTCAGTTTCTCCATTTTTCCACCCATGAGAGGCATTTTATAGAAATGCCTTTCACCTGGATCAACCTCAGAAGTGGTTAAATACCAAGATTTTTGATCCTTGGAAATAAATGGATCAAACACTTCATAAGAACCTGAAGTTAAAGCTGTTTTTTCACCAGATTCCACATCTAAAATGTATAAATGGGAGTAGCCAGATTCCTCAGATTGGAAATAGATATGCTTATTATCTGGAAGCCATCCTAGCGTTCCCCCAGAAAATGACCAACCAATCCCTGGACCTGCAATCCACGCTTCATCTCTTTGTCTATCTAGTGTTTTTAAAGCCCCACTATTCAAATCAATCAAAGAAATCCAACGGTCTTTATTATCACTGGATCGGATATTGATGATTGCTTTTTTTCCATCGTTTGAAAAATAAGGTTGTGATAATATCACCGTTCTTTCTTTTTCTTCCCAGGTTTTTTCAGGATAATCTTTTACATAATCTGGTAGATCTTTGATTCCTGGCAGGTCTGATGTACTGATGAAATAAACCGTATCTCTAGTTAGGTCATAGATGCCGATTTGTACGGTAGTTGGTTCAGTTCCAACTTTTGATCTTGCATTCAATTCCGTCGTATAACCGGAAGCATCAACATAGTCAGGCACTTTTGTATTTTTGCTCGAACCACGATTGTAGTACGAAAAAGTAGCATAATTACCATCAGGAGATAAGGTTAGATTTACAGGGTTTTTTCCTTCTGTATAATAAGTGAATTCTTCTTCAGAATCTTCTGAAATTGCTTCACGATATTCCCTTCTTGCTTTCTGGGAATCTTTTCTTTCTTTGACTATTTTAAGAAGATCAAGGTTGTCTTTTTCCAGAAAGTCCAGGTCCCCTTCTTTTTCATTTGATTTCCTTTTAGATGGCTTAGATCCTGTATTGATATTCGTAACTTTTTCAACAGTCCCTGTTGCTCTGTTCAGGATAAAAATGTTTCCATCTGAGTTGAATGCAATGAGGTTTTCATCAGCCAGAAAGTTGGGGTTTGAAATATTTTGAAACCAATCTAAAGCTACAGAAGAACTGTTTTTCGCTAAATTTTCAACAATTATTTTTCTGTCTTCAAGGTAAACACGTAATGATTTGTCTGAATTATTTGAAGAGTAATTTTTGCGAAGTGTTTTCTCCTCAGGCCAGTGAACCTTTGTAATCTTGGGATCGTTGGGGTTTATTTTATAGAGTGAATCTGCTGGGTCATTTTCAAGATTGTATTTAAAATAAATTTGCTGACTATCATCACTCCATCTAACAGATGATGGAAAAGTTCCCATCCATTTAGGATCTCGCATGATATACTCAACAGACAAACTGCTTTGCGCCTGGATTTCTGTTAAGGCAATAACTAAGAAGGGCAGAAAAAAGAGTTTTCGCTGCATATTAATTTATAGATTGGTTATTGATTCTATTTAATAGTTTCTATGAACTTTTTGAGTTCCAAAGTGATCAAATCTAACTGTTCTTGAAGGGAACTGTAAAGCTCTTCTGAGGATTCTAAATTTTTTTCTATTTCTTCAAGAATTTTCCTGCTGCTCATTGCCCCAATATAACTCATAGTTGGTTTTGCTTTATGGCATCTTTTTTTTATCGTTTCAAAATCCTTGGAAGCATAAAATTTATCTAATTCTTTCAATTCACGAATATTTGTATCAAGAATAATTCGAAGCATATCCCTGGTCATCTCTGGATCATCATCTCCAAAATACTGATAAATAGACTGTTCACTAATAATCTGATACATAGTAGGTATTAAAAGGGCAAAATATCAAAAAGCTTTGTTTGGTATACTAGTTTAAAATTATAAACATTTTTCAATTTGTAAGATTCAAAAAGGCCTGATTTACTAGTTATTTCTAATTTTTGTTTAGAACAATTGTGTTTTTATTTGATTAAGTACTTTGAATAGAACTTCTTTTTGAAGTGTATTCTTAAACTACATTTCATAATTTTGCGTCGGTAATAAAGAGATTTCAAGTATGAAGCGTAATAAAAAAATCTTTTTGATTCTGTTTGTGATTTTCATGTTGATTATGGTATGGATTGGTTATGATATATCTACAAGGACAACCTTTCCTGGATCGAAAGGAAACCTTAAAGAAAGAATTACCTCTGGGGAGGAAACTAAATAAATATGGCAGGAAATAAAATTGATGTTGACAAACTGGATCTTGATGAAATGAGAGATAAAATCGCTCATAATCCAAGTATGCTTCCTTATGCTCATCATTCTGGAAGTGCGATCGTAAAGCCAGAAGATTTAGGAAAAATTACCGGAAGGGCAATTGCAGCGATGCAAAGTCAAACAGACATGCAAATGTCTCAGATTTATAAGCAAATGCAATTGTTAGCTGAGCAGGCAAAAAATATTCAGGCGAGGGTTGAGTATTCAGAGAGAATTTATAATGCCCAGGTCTCTTTTGAACCTTTGATCAATCATCATTATTATTTATATCAAAAAGAAGAAGGGACTGATTTTTTAAGTATGATTTCTCCAGATGAATGGGGTAGGAAAAAACGAGAGCATGTTTTTTTGGCGGAAGTTAAATTATTAGCTGACCACACTTGGGAAATAATCAGAGAAAACCAATAGTAGTATGGATAACCTTATTACTCGTCAACTTCAATTGATTTTAATAGAAGGTGAAGTTGAGTTTGAAAGGGATTTTAAAATTGACGTAAATCCAAATTTTTTAGATAAAAAAGGAATCGATTGGTTGAAAGAAATCTATGAAGACCTGGGTGGAATAGGGGATATTCCACTATTAAACAAGTTGAATTTTGATTTTAAAATCAAAAGAAATCTGATTTTATATGATGATGAAATTCACTTTAATAGATATAGGTTAATTTCCTTAAGATCTGATTTTTATAAAGAGTTTAATTTCTCTTTTTATGAAGCTTATAAAAGACTTTGTAGAACCTATGAGAAGGATTGCTTGAAAGTTGGACTGCAAGAAAGACTTTGGAATGGTCCGCCAATTGGTAAGCATAGTTTTGGAGAGCCAAATGAGATTGGTGATTTTTCAGGAACTGGAGCTACTGGTTGGAAACTTTTAGCATACAATGATGCTCAAATAGATATGCAGTCAAGGATTCATGGGTATAGGTTAATTCGTTTAAATCCTTTTGAAACCTTGATGACTGGGGGATCTTTAAAAAGGCTTGATTATCTTTTAATGAACCCAAAAGAAGAACAGCGAAAAATGCTTGTCAATTGGATCTTGCGAAAGCTGGAATAGCTGTTAGCTAAAGAGACCAAATATTTCCCTGTCCACTTTCTCAACCACATAGGAGAAATCATCTTGATTTTGAACAAAATCAAGATGATTAACATCTATGACTAGAAGCTTTCCCTCTTTGTAATTTTCAATCCATTGTTCATAATGCTGATTTAGATTTTTCAAATAATCTATCCGCATCGTTGTTTCATAAGTCCTTCCTCGTTTTTCAATTTGCCCAACTAATTTTGGAATATCAGCTTTTAAATAAATAAGAAGATCAGGAGCTTTGACATGATTAATCATACTATCAAATAAACTTCGATAGTTTTCATAATCCCTTTCAGTCATTAAACCACTCTTATGTAAGTTTGCGGCGAAAATATAAGCATCCTCATAAATAGTCCGGTCCTGTATGAAATCATATTCATTTTCCTGAATTTTCTTAATTTGATTAAATCTTGAATTCAGAAAATAGACCTGAAGATGAAAAGCCCATCGCTTCATATCTTCATAAAAATCAGGTAAATAGGGGTTATTATCAACTGATTCAAATTCAGCTTTCCAACCATAATGTTTGGCAAGTTTTTCGGTCAACGTGGTTTTTCCACTCCCAATATTTCCAGATACAGCAATATGCATTTTATGTCTTTAATCGGATTACTTGGAAAACCTTGGAGATACCACTAACTCTTTACTGCCTTTAGTATACTTATAAAAACCCTCACCGGATTTTACTCCTTTAAATCCAGCCTCTACCATATTTACCAACAAAGGACAAGGAGCATATTTTGGATTTCCAAAGCCTTCGTGCAAAACTCTCAAAATGGATAAGCAAACATCCAAACCAATGAAATCAGCCAGTTGAAGCGGTCCCATTGGATGAGCCATTCCCAGTTTCATTACCGTATCAATTTCTTGGATACCTGCTACTCCCTCATAAAAGCTGTAGATCGCTTCATTGATCATGGGCATTAAAATCCTATTTGCTATAAACCCTGGATAATCATTGACTTCAACAGGATCTTTAGAAAGATTGGAGGCAAGAGCCATTATTTGTTTTGTAATCTCATCTGATGTGGCATAACCCCTGATCACTTCAACTAATTTCATTACTGGCACAGGGTTCATAAAATGCATGCCTATAACCTGAGAAGCTCTATTTGTGACTGAGGCAATTTTGGTAATAGAAATGGATGAGGTATTTGTGGCAAGAATAGCCTCAGCAGGGCTTAATTTATCCAATTGTCTGAAAAGATTCAATTTAATATCTATATTTTCGGTAGCTGCCTCTATCACAAGATCAGCTGATTTTACACCTGCGGATAATTCCGTATAAGTCCTGATGTTGGCAAGGGCGGATGTTTTTTCTGATTCTGAAATTATACCTTTTGTTACTTGTCTATCTAGGTTTTTGGAAATAGTGGTTAATGCCTTGTCCAGAAAATCTTGTTTTAAATCGATTAATGAAACTTCAAATCCATGCTGGGCAAAAACATGTGCTATTCCATTCCCCATTGTGCCAGAGCCTAATACTGATATTTTTTTCATCGATCAAAAATGTTTGGTTTTAATATTTGGGCCAATTCAATAATTACATATTCAATTGATTATTCAAAGCTAGTTTGATCCGCTACGAAATCCAATTTTTGGATGAGGCTTATCCGACTTTGAATGTCAGTAATTCTTAAAGTTCAAAATAGAATTATGTCTACCTTTGTAACATGAAAGAACTTGGTTTGATTAGTACGCTTCCTATAAATCGTTTCACGGACTATGGAGCTTATTTGGCACTTAGCTCAGGGGAAGAAGTTCTCCTTCCTCAGGGATATTTATTAGGGGATGAAAAAGAAGGGGAAGAGATTGCTGTTTTTGTTTATACTGATAGCGAAGATAGACCAGTTGCTGTAACTGAAAGTCCTAAAGCATTATTAGATGAGTTTGCTGTTCTCGAAGCTAAAGAAGTAGCTCCTTTTGGCGTGTTTATGGACTGGGGTTTGCCAAAGGATCTCTTAGTCCCAAAAGCTGAAATGGGGCAAAATATGGTCCCAGGTAAAAAATATTTGGTTAAAATCTGTGTTGATTTTCAGACTAACAGACTTATTGGGGTTAATAAATATCGTGATTTTATATCGGAGGCACCCGAAGATTATGTGCAAGGAACTGAGGTTTCTGGATTGATATTCGACAAAACCGACCTTGGTTATAAGGTACTTATCGAGGATAAATACGAAGGTCTAGTATTTTCAAATGAGGTATTTATGCCGATTGAAGTTGGAGATTTGAGGAAGTTTTTCGTGAAAAAAAGAAGAGATGATGGAAAAGTAGATTTGCAGTTGCTGCCTCCCGGAAGAGTTAAATATGAAGAAGGAGCTGAATTGATTTTATCCCTTTTGGAAGAGAAAAACTTTTTACCATTACACGATAAATCAGCTCCTGAAGAGATTCAAAGAGAACTTGGGATGAGTAAAAAACACTTTAAGCAGTGTATAGGTCAGTTATATAAGGCTGGTAAAATCAAGATTTTGGAAAACGGGATAGCCATCAATTCCTCTAATTGAGTTTTAGTATATCACTGGGTGTCTTACATAATATTGCTTTATTCCTTAAAACTGCAATTGGAGATTTAATTAAATGGGGGTTTCTGACCAAAATATTAAGCCAACTTTCCTCATCCCAATTTTTGCCTGCTATTTTTGATTGGTAATCTGGATGAGCTTTGTTTAAAAGGTCTTTCGCCCTTAGGTTAAGCTTTAATAACATAGAATTCCACTGTGTCGTGGTAATTCTTTCCTTTACTACGTCAATTTGATTGATGAATCTGGCGATGGAATGTGCATAAGCTAAAGTTTGTTTGTCAATTACCTGTTCGGGACTGTGATAAAAGTAGAGTTCAGTAGGATGCGTTTTCATATAGATTTGAATTTATTTACAATATAATATACTGATAATGTAATGGTTATGGAAATTTTTTTTCGAAAATCTGTAGCGAATAAAATAGTATTGTGATGCTTGATTTGAAGCGTTTTGAAATAGAGAGTAATTCTGAATATGCTTCCAATAAGAAATTAAAGGAGAGACTTCGGAAAGTGAAGTCAAAGGAATTGGATCAAAAATTTGAAGTGAATCATCATGCCGCCTTTGAGGAAATTGATTGCCTTGAATGTGCAAATTGCTGTAAAACAACAAGCCCAATTTTCATTCAAACTGATATTGATCGACTAGCAAAGGTTTTTAGGATGAAAAGCAGCCAGTTTATTGAGGAATATTTGTTTAGGGATGAGGATGGAGATTTTGTTTTGAAATCATCTCCATGTCCTTTTTTAAATCAAGATAATAAATGTTTAGTCTATGATTCAAGACCTAAAGCTTGTAGAGAATATCCTCATACGAACAGAAAAAATATGCATGGAATTTTAAATTTAAGTTTAAAAAACACACTTATTTGCCCAGCAGTTTTCAAAATTTTCCTTGAGATTGGCAAAGAATATAGGAAGTAATCCAATTCTTTTGCTTTTTTGAGAGATAAACCTAGAATAATTAATATGCAAAATCAGGATACACACTTTTTGGGAGTTGACGTGGGAGGAACTCATTTAAAAATCGGACTTGTAGATAAACAAGGCGAAATTGTTGACTTTCAAAAAGTAGATACTACCCCTTTTCGTGATGATTCTGAAGGATTTGGGCCTTGTTTTATAAAAGGGATTGGAAAATATTTGGAGAAATACCCACAAGTTCGAAAAGTCGGTATAGGCTTACCCGGACTCATTTCTAAAGATCGAAACACTACATTGGAAATCCCTGCCATTGCTAGCCTGAATAATTTCAATTTGAAAGGTGGCTTGGAAAAAAAGTATCCTGGCTATGAATTTTTTCTTGAAAATGATGCCGCCGCCGCAGCAATAGGAGAGTTTTATTTTGGAAAGGATGATCCCAGTGCAAATTTTCTTTTTGTGACAATGGGAACTGGGATAGGTAGTGCTTTAGTCTTGGAAGGTGAAGTCTTCAAAGGTTCACGAGGAAATGCTATGGAAATGGGCCATATGCTATCAAAGGGAAATGCCAGACTTGAGACCCTTATTGGCAGAGATGGAATTTTGAAAATATTTGAAAGAATGATCGCGGCTTATCCTGAAAAAGCAAAAGGGTTAGAGGGAAAAGAATTAGGAACACATTTGCTTGTTGACACTGCTAAATCTGGAAATGAAGTTTCACTGATGGTTTTTAAAGAAGTAGGTACTATTCTAGGTGAAGCAATTGTTTCAACTATTCGGATACTCGATGTTACAGAGGTTTATTTTGGAGGTGGAATATCAGCGGGACTGGAATTTATGATGCCCGCCTTGGATCATACAATACGACAATATTTAACCCATTATTATGTAAAAGATTTGAAGCTTAAGAAAGCAACATTGGAGAATGATGCTGGGACATTAGGAGCTGCAGCTCTTTGTTTTATGGGTTCAGGGTTGTAATGGTTACTTCAGAAACTTTACTCACTGCATTCATTCGAAAAAGAACTCTTAGGGGTTCTTTTTCTGGTTTTATGCCATCACAATTGTCACTAGGTTCCAAAAAATAAAAGAAAAAGCTTTGGCTTTTGTCAACCAACTCGACGCGGTCTGGCCTTCCAAAAGTCTTAATTATGGATTGATTATTAGCCCCAAGGAATGAATTTTTGATTTTTTCCAACTCATCAAGGTCATTCATTCTTAATCCCTTACATCCATATCGGTCAGACTTCCAATTATCAAGGTTTATATTCCCAGCATCAAGCTTTCCGCCACAGGATGTTACTAAGAATAAGGATAATATCAGGATTGATTTTATTGCTTTTACCATGAATCAGAGAGAAGCTGAAGAAATTTTTGAAGAAAGCTTACGGTTTTTGAATAACCAGAAGAAGGACGTAAATGTATAAACTCCTAAAATAGAAAGCAGAACAAGCTGAGGGATAATACTTCCAAATAAAAAGAAAATAGCAATTGAGAAACATAATACCCGAACGTATTCCTGAGGAAAATACCAACTTCTTTTTTCAAAAATTCCTGAAAAACTAATAGTTGTCCAGATGATTAGTAGGCTAACACCAATTTTTGGCATCCAACTAAACGAATCTACTTGAAATAGAAAATACCCTGTCAATACAAGCAATAAGACATACTGGGTAAAAATGTACCAATTGATTGAAGGAGGGACTACGGTATCAAATTTATGGAAATTAGGTTCTATATCTTTTGGAGCTCGGTATCCTCCTAAATAGGATGGAAACCATCCAGGTTTATTGAATAGGTATCGTATTTTATCTTTAAAGTTTTTGATTTGCTTGATTTCATCTTTCATCGTGGCATAATGAGCCACATTTACCCAAAAAGGATTCCAACTATTAACTGGAGTAGTAATACCATACGTAGGGGTTTCTTCTTCCTCCTGAAAGGTTCCAAACCATTTATCGAAAATAATGAAAGTACCTCCATGGTTTTTATCTATATATTTTGGGTTTCTGCCATGATGTACTCTATGATGGGAAGGTGTGTTCATGAATGATTCAAGAAAACCCATTTTACCTATCACTTCTGTGTGAATCCAAAACTGATATAACAAATTGAGTCCTGATGCTAAAATCAACATAACAGGATTAAACCCTAGAATTGCTAAAGGAAAATAAAAGAAGAAAGTCCAAAATGTTTGAGTACTACTTTGGCGAAGCGCTACAGATAAATTATATTCTTCACTTGAGTGGTGAACAACATGACCTCCCCAAAACAAATTAATTTCATGGCTCATTCGATGAGCCCAATAGTAGCAGAGGTCGTATAAGAAAAACAGCAAAAGGAAAGTCCAAATATTATTTGGTATTTCAAAAACAGCGAATTTTTCGAAAATCACGGTATAGATTCCAATTGAAAGTATTTTGAAAAACACACCGGTTACTTGAGACATTACTCCACAGTTGATGTTTGTTATGGCATCATTTAACCTATAACCAGGATGTTTTTGAAATCGAAGCACTAACATTTCAAGCGCCATCAAAATGAAATACATTGGAATAGCGATGACTACTGGACTGAGGTTCATTTATTTGAGTGTAATTGAGACTGTAGTTGTCAAATATAAACATAAAAGGAACATGAATTAGGTCAATTCTGTTTCATCAAATCCTTTATATTAGCACATTCAATTACTCAAAATATGTACTATCGCTTTGGCAAGGCCTTTTATTTCCTCAGTATCCTTTTCTTTATTTTCTATCTCCTGTATTTCTATTCGGCAATGCCTGATCAAATTAGCTTTAGCCAAAGTCAATCAGGAGAAATGATTGAAAAAATAAGTAGAGGAATGTTTTTCTACGGGATGATTGCAGTTTTCGTGCTCTTCAATGCTATTATTTTGCTTCCACCAAAATTACTTGAAACGAAGAATCACCGGGGATTAGTCCGCTTGTTTCCGGTAGGAGATAAGTTTAGAGATTATTACTTAGGTTGGTTCTATTCTTTTGGAGGGATATTAAATGTTAGCCTTGCCCTATTGATATTTTATACCCACGCGGTAAATAATCAGGATGATGCAGCTCCTCAGCAGTTTGATTTCTTATTTTACATAATTCCAACACTATTTGTTATTTGGGTTATTGGGTTGTTTGCTATTATGGTGGGTAAGTTCAAACAAGTTCAAAAAAAATTATAAGCGGTTTTATCACAAATTAAATTATGGCAGAACCAGTAAAATATACAGAAGATAGTATTAAATCTCTTGATTGGAGGGAGCATATTCGTTTACGTCCAGGTATGTACATCGGGAAACTGGGAGATGGAAGCGCTCAAGATGATGGGATTTATGTATTGGTAAAAGAAGTTCTGGATAACTCCATAGATGAGCATATGATGGGGTATGGAAGAACCATTGATGTAAAGATTACCGAGCACAAAGTTGAAATAAGGGATTACGGCAGAGGAATTCCTTTGGGAAAAGTGATTGATTGCGTTTCTAAAATCAATACTGGTGGAAAATATGATTCCGGAGCTTTTCAAAAATCAGTTGGATTGAATGGAGTGGGTACCAAAGCGGTCAATGCTCTTTCGGATTTCTTTAAAGTACAAGCTTATCGGGATGGGGAGACCAAAGTCGCAGAGTTTGAAAAAGGTATTCTGACCAATGATCAGCCAATTGGTAAATCTTCTGATAGAAATGGTACTAAGGTTATTTTTTCTCCCGATGCGAGCATATTTAAAAATTACCATTTCATACCAGAGTATCTGGAAAATCAGATTTGGAATTATGCCTACTTAAATGCTGGATTAACAATTAATTTTAATGGGAAAAAGTTTTTCTCAGATAAAGGGTTGTATGATCTTCTTTCAAATAAAGTAGACGAGGAAAGTATCCGTTATCCTATCATTCATTTGAAAGGAAATGATATTGAGGTAGCTATAACACATACGGGTCAATATGGAGAGGAATATTATTCCTTCGTGAATGGTCAATATACGACTCAAGGAGGAACTCACCTATCTGCATTTAGGGAAGCAATTGTCAAGACTGTCCGCGAGTTTTATAAGAAGGATTATGATGCCTCAGATATTAGACAAAGCGTGGTAGCAGCAATTGCGGTAAGGGTTCAGGAGCCGGTTTTTGAATCTCAGACTAAAACTAAATTAGGGTCTCAATCAGTTGGGCCTGATGGGCCAACACTTCGGACTTTTGTGAATGATTTCATCAAAACAGAACTTGATAATTATTTACATAAAAATCCAGCTGTTGCCGATGCTTTACTAAAAAGGATTCTTCAATCCGAAAGAGAAAGAAAAGAGATCTCAGGCATTAAAAAGCTTGCGAATGAAAGAGCTAAAAAAGCCAATCTTCATAATAAAAAACTTCGTGACTGTCGCGTGCATTACGATGATAATAAAGCAGATGAAGAACTGAAAAATAACACCATGTTATTTATAACTGAGGGTGACTCTGCATCAGGATCCATCACCAAATCAAGAAATGTGCAGACGCAAGCAGTTTTTTCACTCCGTGGAAAGCCACTGAATTGCTATGGGATGACCAAAAAAGTGGTTTATGAAAATGAGGAATTTAATTTGCTTCAGCATGCACTGAACATTGAAGATGGGATTGAAAATCTCCGATATAGAAAAATCGTGATTGCAACAGATGCAGATGTTGATGGAATGCACATCAGACTTTTGATCATGACCTACTTTCTGCAGTTTTTTCCAGATCTGGTAAAGAATGGTCACTTATTTATTCTAGATACCCCCTTGTTTAGGGTTAGAAATAAAAAGGAAACCATCTATTGCTATACTGATGAGGAAAGGCAAAAGGCAATTCATAAGCTTGGTTCAAAGCCGGAAATCACAAGATTTAAAGGTTTGGGAGAGATTTCTCCGGAGGAGTTTGGGACATTTATCGGAGAAGATATTAGGCTTGAGCCCATCATCTTGAATAAAGAAACCAAAATCGCAGATTTGCTTAGCTTTTATATGGGCAAGAATACGCCTACCCGTCAAACATTTATTATTGATAATTTGAAAATCGAGAAGGATTTAGCTTTGGAAGATCCCAAAACAGAAGATGTGAAAGAGGAAGAAGCGGCTTAAAATCCCTAATTAGAATTTTATTTAATTATTTTCTGAAGAGAAATCAAGTAGAATTTACCTGTACCTAAACGTCTTAAATTTTACTTAAAAACTGGAATTATTTCATGAGTGAAGAAAACGATTTGTCAAAAGAAGAAAGCCTTCATGATTCCGTCCCAGTGACAGGAATGTACAAGGAATGGTTTTTAGATTATGCTTCTTATGTAATTCTTGAGCGTGCAGTTCCTGCTATTGAAGATGGTCTTAAACCTGTTCAACGCAGAATTCTTCATGCGATGAAGGAGATGGATGATGGTAGGTTTAATAAAGTAGCCAATATCATCGGTCAATCCATGCAATATCACCCACATGGGGACGCTTCCATAGGAGATGCTATTGTCAATATCGGACAAAAAGAACTGCTAATAGAAACACAGGGTAATTGGGGAGATGTGAGGACCGGAGATAGAGCTGCAGCTGCCCGATATATTGAAGCTAGACTATCTAAATTTGCCTTAGATGTAGTTTTTAACCCTCAAACCACTGAATGGCAATTATCTTATGATGGAAGAAAAAGAGAACCTGTAACGCTTCCTGTAAAATTCCCTTTGCTTTTAGCTCAAGGTGTAGAAGGAATCGCAGTGGGACTCTCTACAAAAATTCTTCCTCACAACTTTTGTGAATTAATAGCTGGCTCAATTGAAATCCTGAAAGGAAATCCCACAAATGTTCTTCCCGATTTTATTACTGGTGGATTAGCTGACTTCTCAGAATATAATGGGGGTCAAAGAGGAGGGAAAGTTAAAGTTAGAGCAAAGATTGAGGAAGAAGATAGTAAAACTATATTAATCAAAGAGATACCTTATGGAACTACCACAGATTCATTGATTGATTCAATCTTAAAAGCTAATGATAAAGGGAAGATAAAGATCAAAAAAGTAGTGGATAACACTGCGAAGGATGTTGAAATAGCTATCCAGTTGGCGTCCGGTGTTTCTCCTGATGTAACGATTGATGCTTTATATGCATTTACTGATTGTGAAGTTTCTATTTCACCAAATGCATGTGTGATTATTGAAGATAAGCCAGTATTCCTGAATGTAAATGAAATTCTGGCCTACAACACCAAGCAAACAAAAGCCCTTCTTAAAAGGGAGTTAGAGATCAGGAAAGCAGAGTTGATGGAAAAGTTACTTTTTTCATCTCTTGAAAAGATTTTTATTGAAAATAGAATATACCGGGATATTGAGGAATGTACTACATGGGAAGCAGTATTAGAAGCTATTGATAAGGGATTGGAACCATATAAACCTGATTTTTACAGGGAAATTGTTCAGGATGATCTTCTAAAATTGACCGAAATCAGGATTAAAAGAATTTCCAAATTTGATACGTTCAAGGCAGATGAATTGATGAAAAAACTTCAAGGTGAATTGAAGGAAGTCAATTATAATCTTCGTCATTTGACGGATTATGCCATTAAGTATTATGAAAATCTTTTGACCAAATATGGTAAAGGAAGAGAACGCAAGACTGAAATAAGGACATTTGATACCATTGAAGCTACCGTTGTGGCCGCAAATAATGCAAAGTTATATGTCAATAGAACGGATGGATTTGTTGGCTCTGGCTTGAAAAAGGATGAGTTTGTTTGCGATTGTTCAGACCTTGATGATATCATAGTAATTCGTAAGGATGGTAAATGCATGGTTTCTAAGATCCAGGATAAAAATTTCATGGGTAAAGACATTCTTCATGTTGCTGTGTTTAGAAAAGGTGATGAACGGATGGTTTATAACCTTATTTACCTAGATGGTGCATCCGGGAGAGCCATGGTGAAAAGATTCCAAGTATTAGCTGTAACAAGGGATAAAGAATACGATCTCACTAAAGGGACTAAAGGTTCTAAAGCTTTGTATTTGACCGCAAATGCTAATGGTGAAGCTGAAATTGTAACCGTTTATTTAACTCAAGGTGCAAAAGCAAGAGTTAAAGTGTTTGATTTTGATTTTTCAACAATTGATATTAAAGGAAGAGGGGCAGGAGGAAATATACTTACTAAATATCCTGTGCGAAAAATTCAGTTGAAGATGGAGGGTGTTTCCACTTTGGGTGGATTAGATATTTACTACGATCCGATTGTAGGAAGATTAAATACAGATGAAAGGGGAGATCTTATTGGTAATTTCTTGGGTGATGATAAAATTCTGGTTGTTTATAAAACCGGAGATTATGAACTCACTTCCTTTGAGTTAACTAACCGATACGATCCGGCCAATGTAATTTTAATAGAAAAATTTGATCAGGATAAGATTATTTCTGCAATTTATTATGATGGTGGGTCAAAGACTTTTTACGTGAAAAGATTTCAGATAGAGACCACGACATTAAACAAGAAATTCAACTTTATTACAGATCATAAACAGTCTTATTTAAAAGTTGTGTCCACTGAAAAGCAACCACAAGCTTCAGTAGTTTTTATGAAGGGAAAAGATGAAGAAGTGATGGAATATGACCTGGACATGTTGATTGATGTGAAGGGTTGGAAAGCAATTGGAAATAAATTGAGTTCTTATACAATCAAAGACATCAAGCTTATTGAGTCAAAAAAAGCTAACCCAGAAGGACCATCTAAAGTAAAGAGTGAAGTTGATGAGGATGAGCAGATAGAAGTTGGAAAGACTATTGATCTTTCTGTAAAAAAGGATGATGAAGAGCAACTAGGCCTGTTCTAATAAAAATTTGGATGGGAAAGGAGTCAGCTGGAAATATAGATGAAAGGTTATTAGAATATTTGGGTAAGTACATTACAGATCATAAGAAATCTGTAATAGAAAAGGTGCTTATTCAAAGAACCCGTTTTTTTACAGTTGTATTAGAAGATATTTTTAAGCCTCATAACGCAAGCGCAGTTCTTCGAAGCTGTGACTGTTTTGGTATTCAAGATGTGCATGTAATTGAAAAGGCTAAAGAATATAAGGTTAATCCATTTGTAACACGAGGTGCATCTCAATGGGTTGATTTATATAAATATAACAATGCCGACGGTTACGGATTAACAGATTGTTTTTCCAATCTCAGAAGTAAAGGATATAAGGTTTTGGCCACGAGTCCCAGTTCATCCTCAATTCCTTTAGAAAAACTTAATCCGAATGAAAAAATTGCGCTTGTTTTTGGAAATGAACATGAAGGGGTAAGTAAGGATGTAATAAAAAATGCAGACGGATTGGCACATGTCCCCATGCTAGGTTTTACAGAAAGCTTTAATATTTCAGTTGCCGCATCCTTGTTTTTACACCATTTAACACAAAACGTGAATAAAGAAAACGTTAAAGGTTTTTATCTTTCAGATCAAGAAAAATCAGAACTTAAATTGAAATGGTATAGATCTATAGTGAAAAACTCAGAGATTCATGAAAGAGTGTTTTTGGAGTCTTTAGAGGGTTAAATACTATTATTTATTGGAGAAAATAGACTTTACTTTTTCACCAAAAGGTTCAACTTCATTTCTTTTTTTTGCCCTTTGTCGTTGTCTTTGCCTCTTTTTTTGTTCTTTACTTTTAGTGAGTACTGTTCTGACAGAAAATCCAACTTGCCCTCTGTAAAATTCTTCTCTTCCAGAAAGGTTGAAATTAGGTTTATAATCAACGGATAGGACTGTTTTAGCAATGGTGAATTCCAAACCAGCGATTCCTTCAATGCCTACAGTAGAATTACCATAAGTTTGAATAATTTCTTTATCGATTTCATTCTTCTTGAAACTTTCCTCATTACCGAATGAAACTCCTGCCCCTAAATAGTAATTAAACCTTTTTGAGATAATAGGTCTGTGTTTTTCGAGCAGAAGACTAAGGCTTGAGTTTCTTGAAAAATCCGTTTGAAGTATAGCTTCTAAACTAGTTCGCTCCATAACTCTTTGTTGAAAAGTAATTCCTACTTGTCTGCTTATATTATTATTGCCCAATCGAATTCCAACGGCATTTCCATAGCGCTGAGCATTTGCCAATTGATTGATCGAAAAAAAAATGAATAAAAGTAAAAAGCTGTATTTTGTCATGATAGGAAATTTGTCCTTCCCATTTTACAAGAACTATTCCAAACAATTTGTAATACTATTTAATTGGTTTTTTAATACAGATTTAAAGATAAATTACTAGCTATTAGTAAGTGTTTTGTTATGGATTGATTTTGACATGCATACTTATGAAAAGATTCTTTTACGTCCTATTTGGTTTGATTTCTATCCTTTTTCTAGGACTATGGCTTTATTCGAATTATCAATTTAGAGATAGACATAAGGGATATTGGATCGATCTCAATCTTCAGTCTGCTCAAAATGAGATCATGGCTGGTTTTGCCAAAGTAGATATCAATCCTGAAATTCCTGATACTTGGGAAGATGTAAATGGAGATGCTCGATATAATCCTGAAGATGGAGATACTTATGTTGATAAGAATGGAAATGGAAGGTTTGATGGGATTTGGTTAGCAGGATTTCATACTGGAAGAGCTGCGCAGGGAATCCACGATCCACTTTGGGCGAGAGCAATGGTCTTGGATGCCGGTGATGTGAAAATGGCTTTGGTGGTAATTGATATGATTGGATTTGGAAATGATGAGGTTATAACTACTCGGAAAATGATCCTTGAATCAAATCCTTGGCTGGATTATGTGATTATTTCCAGTACACATGTACATTCTTCTCCGGATCTGATGGGGATGTGGGGAGAATCCCAATTCAAAAGGGGAGTAGACCCTTTATATCTAATTAAAGTTCAAGAAGGAATAAGAGATGCAGTCAGTGAAGCCATGGGCAAATTGAGACCTGCAATTTTTCGGTTTTCAGAAGAAAATGAAAAGTTGAAACCTTTGGTAGGAGATACTAGAGATCCAAAAGTCTTCGATGCTGGTTTAAAAATTATGCAAGTGATGGATCAAGAAACAAACCAAACACTTGGTACAATAATGAATTGGGGTAACCATCCAGAAACGCTGTGGGCAGAAAATATACAGGTCAGTTCAGATTTTGCACATCCTTGGAGAGAGATGGTTGAGAATGGAATTACTGAAAAAGACAGCATCTTAATGGAAGGTATTGGTGGTGTTGCTATTTGGCTAAATGGTGCAATTGGTGGTTTAATGACTACCCATCCTTCGATGGAAATTGAGGATCCATATTCCAAACAAATTTTTTTGGAGCAAACACCTGAAAAGATATTGGCTCAGGGTAGGGCATTAGCCAAGGTTACTTTGGAAACACTTCGCGACACCTCTTATCAAGAGGTAGTTAAAGCTAATTTATCCGTTCGGGCAGAAACCATCGAATTGAAAATGGATAATAAACTTTTTCACTTAGCTGCATTTTTAGGGATTTTTGATCGTGGCTTTACCAAATGGAAGCATATTCGATCCGAAGTTTCTGCATGGAGACTTGGACCAGCCACCTTTGTACACGTACCGGGTGAATTATATCCAGAAATTCTCCATGGTGGCATAGAAAGTCCAGATGGTGGAGATTTTGGAATTGATCCAGTAGAAGTTCCTTTAATTCAAACAAAAATTCCTGGACGCTTCAAATTCTTTGCAGGAATGTCAAACGATATGGTTGGTTATATAATTCCAAAAAGCCAATGGGATGTTGATCCACCTTTTACCTATTTAAATAAAAATAGACCTTATGGAGAAGTTAATTCTTTAGGACCAGAAACTGCACCTGTAATCCATAGTTCTGTTCTGAAAATTTTGGACGAACTTAAATGAAAATGCCCCTGATTAATTAAAAAAGCAGGGGCATTTAATTTATTAAGTTATTGCTTATTCCGAAATCGTAATCTTTTCAATTTTGTCTCCAGCTCGTATCGCATCGATGACTTCTAAACCTTCCACCACTTTACCAAAGCAGGTATGATTTCTGTCTAAATGAGCCGTATTATCTCTGCTATGACAAATGAAGAACTGAGATCCTCCTGTATTCCTTCCAGCATGGGCCATCGATAAGACTCCTCTGTCATGGTACTGATTTTCTCCATCTAATTCGCACTTAATTTTGTAACCTGGTCCCCCGGTACCATTTCCATTTGGACAACCTCCCTGGATTACAAAGTTTGGAATCACTCTGTGGAATGTAAGTCCATCATAAAAACCTTTATTTGATAAATCGATAAAATTTTGAACCGCGATAGGAGCATCCTTTTCATAGAATTCTACCTTCATGGTTCCTTTTTCTGTAATTATTTCAGCTGTTCTCATTTTTTAAGATAAAGGGGTAAACCTTTTATTGATTCAATTTGGTAAGTAAAAATAGAAGATTAATTGTAGAATAATTGAAAAAAATAGGGAGTTAGTAATACTCCCTATTAAATTATCTTACGCTTGGAGAACCTTCCATAATGTCTGATGTCGCAAAGTCTTCAAATTGCTTGAAATTAGAAATGAAAGCTTCAGCAAGTTTTTTGGCCTGGACATCATAAGCAATTTGATCTGACCAAGTATATCTTGGATTTAAAACTGCAGAAGGAACATTATCGCATTCTTGAGGAACTTCAAATCCAAAAACAGGATGTTTCTTGTATGCTACGTCAATTAAATTACCATTTAGCGCAGCTGTAATCATTGCTCTGGTATAAGACAACTTCATCCTCGATCCAATGCCATATGGTCCACCAGTCCATCCGGTATTGATTAACCAGACGTTGACTTCATATTTCTCCATCTTTTCACCGAAAAGCGTTGCGTATTCGGTTGGTGGGAGAGGAAGAAATGCAGCACCAAAACATGCGGAAAATGTAAGTTTTGGTTCTGTAACTCCCATTTCAGTGCCAGCTACTTTTGCAGTATATCCAGAGATGAAGTGATACATTGCCTGACTTTTATTTAATCGGGAAATAGGAGGTATTACCCCAAAAGCGTCAGCAGTTAAAAAGAATATATTCTTTGGAATATCTCCAACTGAAGGGATTTTTGAATTTGGAATATAATGGATAGGGTAGGCAGTTCGAGTATTTTGAGTTACCTGGGTGTTACTATAATCCACTTCTCTGTTCCCAGGTTTAAATCTTGTGTTTTCTACAATAGCACCAAATTTAATTGCATCCCATATTTCAGGTTCTTTCTCCCTTGTCAAGTCTACAACTTTTGCATAGCATCCACCCTCAAAATTGAAAACACTCGAATCCGTCCATCCATGTTCATCATCGCCAATTAAATTTCGATTGGGATCTGTAGAAAGTGTTGTTTTACCAGTTCCGGAAAGTCCAAAGAATATAGCCGTATCTCCCTTCTTACCAATATTTGCCGAGCAATGCATGGAAAGAATACCTTTTTCGTGAGGAAGAATAAAGTTTAATACCGAAAAAACACCTTTCTTCATTTCACCAGCATAGGCAGTTCCCCCAATTAAAATCATTCTTTTAGGGAGGTTCAAAATCGCAAAATTGGGGTTTGTTGTTCCGTCAATTTCAGGATTAGCTTCAAAATCTGGTGCACAAATAATAGTAAAGTCGGGCTCAAAAAACTCTAATTCCTCCTTTTCGGGCCTTAAAAACATATTATGACAGAATAAATTATGCCAAGCAAGCGTATTAAATACACGAAGTTTTAACCTGTGATTTTCATCTGCTCCGGCATAGGCATCCCTCACAAAAAGATCTTTTTGACTCAGGAAATATTTCATTTTTTCCTCGAGCAGATCAAACTTTTTTGAGTCGAAAGGAATATTAATGTCACCCCACCAGACACTTTCTTTCGTTTTCTCATCCAAAACGATAAATCGGTCTTTTGGGGATCTACCTGTAAATTTCCCTGTATCAGCCATTAAGGCACCAGTAGAAGTGAGAAGTCCTTCACCTCTTGCTAAAGAATGCTCTACTAAAGCCGCCGGAGGAAGATTTAAATAAACATTTCCAGAGGTTCTTATTTCCATAAGGGTACTCTGATTATTGAGTTTTTCCAGAACTGTGTTCTGCATATAAAGTTGGGTTTACAAACTGAAATAAGTCAGGTCAAAATTAAGAAAAAGCCTTTATAAAAAACCAAAGAAATCGTTGAAATTTGGCTTTTCAATCGATTACGAAAAAAAATCAGAAAAATATTTGGTGTCCGATTTTTTTTGTGATTTAGATCATTAAAATCCTTTGCAGTTTTCATTAGTACTCCAAATTATAGCCCTCTCTTATATAAAGATTCTTGGTAAAAAGTCACAAAAACGGTTATCATTGTAAATTAAATATTCACCCAAATAATAAATCCTTGGAAAAACAACTTACTCCTGAATTTGATGGGCCTACAATTTTTGGTCATCCTAAAGGTTTAATGACCTTATTTTTTACAGAAATGTGGGAACGATTTAGCTATTATGGAATGCGAGCGCTACTCATTCTTTTTATGACTAAAACGATTGCAGATGGGGGCTTAGGTTTTGACGATACGACTTCTGGAGCTATCTATGGATTATATACCATGGGAGTATACTTATTAGCTTTACCTGGAGGATGGTTAGCTGATAGGCTTTTCGGATTGAAAAAATCAGTCTGGTACGGGGGAATAATTATTGCCCTTGGACATTTTATGATGGCGGTACCAGGGGTTGTAGCACTGATAGAGGGTAATCATGGGCCAAAAACTGAACTTTCAACGGTTGACACCTCTACTTTTTTTCTAGGTCTAATTTTAATTGTTCTAGGCACTGGGTTACTAAAACCAAATATCAGCTCGATTGTCGGTCAATTATATCCAAAAGGGAGTTCAAAAAGAGATGCAGGTTTTTCAATTTTTTACATGGGGATAAATTTAGGAGGGTTTATAGCACCTATTGCTTGCGGTACTTTAGCCACTTACGATATGCATTTGGGGTTTGGACTTGCAGGTTTCGGAATGCTTTTAGGCTTAATCCAATACAAACTAACAGCTAAGAATATTGCAGAGTATGGTGAACCTCCAATCGTTGAAACACCCACTGAAATTGAAAAGCAAAAAAAATTAAAATCATCTCTTACCTGGATGGGAGCTGGACTAGTGGCAGTTTTAGTCGTGCTTTTTATGGGGCTTATTCCTATTAATGTTTCTGCTATTGCAGGAGCTTCCGGTACGGTCATAGCCTTAGTGGCTTTTGGATATTTGGGTTATGTGATTGCATTCGGTGGATTGGATAAGTCTGATAAAAATAAAGTAGGGGTGATTGCTATTCTATTCCTTTTCTCTGCCATGTTTTGGTCAGGTTTTGAGCAAGCAGGGTCCACTTTAAATCTATTCGGTGAACGCTTTACTGATCGAGTAGTCCTAGGGTGGGAAATTCCAGCAAGTTATTTCCAATCAGTAAATTCCTTATTCATTATCATTTTTGCGCCATTCTTTGGAGCACTATGGGTTTGGTTGGGTAGAAGGAATTTAGAACCTAGCTCACCTTTGAAATTTACCTTTGGATTGTTGCTTTTAGGACTTGGATTCTTCGTGATGTATTTCGCAGCTAAAATTGCTGCATCTGGAGACCTTGCAGCTCCAACTTGGCTAATTATGACTTACATGCTCCATACTTTTGGAGAACTGAGCTTATCTCCTGTAGGCCTGAGTCTGGTAACCAAACTGGCACCAAAGGGATATGGAGGACAAATGATGGGAATTTGGTTCCTTTCTGTTGCTCTAGGAAATCTTTTTGCAGGATTGATTGCAGGAGAAGCAAGCGGTGGTTCTGAAGAGGCCTTGGCCCAGATGCCTGATCAGTATATGTTAATCGTTTATACAGTTGTTGGATCTGCTGTCTTGTTATTCTTACTAAAGCCAGTAATAAGAAAGATGATGGGGGAGGTTCATTGATAAAGGAATTAAAAAAAGATGGGATAGCTAACAAGCTATCCCATCTTTTTTATAACGGATCTTAACCGACAAAAAACCACTCTACATTAATATTTTAAAAATTACTCACTAAATCCTCCGAAATAAAATTTCATGATTTAGAATAGAGAGCCTTGAACTGTTACCGGTTTAACGGCCTGTATGGTTCCTTTCAACATGTCTTGAAGAAGTTTTTGGAATCCTGGCTGCCAATTAGAAGGACTAATTTTTATTTCCTTTCCTTCATACTCAATTGGTCCCAGCATTTTTTCATAACCGATAATCATACTCCAAACGGTGTAGAAAGTTATTTCAGGCTGTAATTCTGGACGAATACTACCATCTTTAATCCCTTGGCTAACCATCATAACACCAATCTTAGCAGGTTCATGATGGATTTCTAATAACTTTTCAAAATGTGAGGAATTAAGAATTAGTGGGTTTATCTCTGATCTAGTATCTGGATTATTATATTTTTTCATTAAATCCAGAAAGTTCAAAATAGAATCGTAATAAACTTGGTTCTTTCTTGCAAACTCAGGGATACGAATTGCTAATTCACTAAGCATTTCTAGGCCATTTTTTCCCTTTGCTCTATAAACTTCCCGAAACTCATCTTTGAATTGATCGAAAGCTTTTTTAGTTAATGCCATAAAAAGGTCTTCTTTATTTTTATAATAAAAATAAGTAAGCCCTTTGCTGATCCCCGAATTTCTTGCAATATCTTCCATGCGAGTTGCTTGAAATCCTTTAGTGGTAAATAGTGCGACTGCAGAATCTAAAATTAGCTTTTCCTTATTGTTTTTTTCTCTAGGCATGGGTATTTAATAGAATTATGGAAGACATACCAAAGGTATTAAACTTGGGTCAAAAAAAAGTGTTTGATTTTTCTTTTATTTCAAGAAAGAATAAAAAAGGCCTTAAAAATTATTTTAAGGCCTTTAAGTAATTGAATACAGTTCAATTATTTGATTTCTACGATATAATAATTTTTCTTTCCTTTCTGAACCAATAAATACTTGTCCTGCAAAAGTTCAGTTGAAATTTTATTCGTTGGGTTTGAAATCTTTTCTTTATTTATACTGACACCTCCACCTTGGATCATTTTTCTTGCTTCGCCTTTCGAGCTAAAGATCACTCCTTGAGAAGCTTCTCCAAAGAGATCAAGAACAGTTTCAAAACCCTCAAATTCTTTTTTACCAATTTGAACCTGAGGAACTCCTTCAAAAACTTGAAGGAAAGTTCTTTCATCTAATGCTGCTAGGTCTTCTGTTGAGGACTTACCAAATAAGATTGAGGAAGCTTTTACTGCCATGTTATAATCATCTTCGCTATGCACCATGATTGTGACATTTTTTGCAATCTCTTTTTGAAGGGTTCGCAAGTGGGGTGCTTCAGCATGCTGAGATTCAAGTTCTTCGATAGTTTCTTTATCCAAAGTAGTAAAGATTCTAATATATTTAGAGGCGTCTTCATCTGATACATTCAACCAAAACTGATAGAATGCATAAGGAGAAGTTTTTTCTGAATCCAACCAAACTGAACCTCCTTCAGTTTTACCGAATTTTGTGCCATCAGCTTTTGTAATAAGCGGTACTGTCAATGCGTATGCACTACCTCCACCCATTCTTCTGATTAATTCAGTACCAGTAACTATATTCCCCCATTGATCTGAACCTCCTAATTGGATCGAACAATTCTCATTTTTCCATAAATGGTAAAAATCATAACCTTGAATTAGTTGATAGCTGAACTCAGTAAAGGATAGCCCATTTCCGTCCTCTAATCTTCTTTTAACAGAATCTTTGGACATCATATAATTCACCGTTATATGCTTGCCAACGTCACGGATGAATTCTAAAAAGCTGAATTGAGACATCCAGTCATAATTATTTACCATTTCCGCCTTATTGCTTGTCTCGGCTG
Source organism: Algoriphagus sp. SE2 (assembly GCF_039563885.1). Classification (NCBI taxonomy): domain Bacteria; kingdom Pseudomonadati; phylum Bacteroidota; class Cytophagia; order Cytophagales; family Cyclobacteriaceae; genus Algoriphagus; species Algoriphagus sp. SE2. The sequence goes on from NZ_JBCLWJ010000010.1 coordinate 76,674, forward strand.
AAAAGTCTAGAAATTTGGATAGCTGTGACTGTATGCAAGAAACATTGTAATCAAGAGTTTCCTTGTTTAACAGGTTTCTTTCAGCTGATTTAAATGATGGGTCTCCTATCATTCCTGTTGCTCCTCCTACTAAAGCAAAGGGTTTATGCCCCGCTCTTTGAAAGTGCAAAAGAGTCATGACGCCTACAAGATGGCCGATGTGCAAAGAATCTGCTGTCGGATCAAAACCAAGGTAAGCTGAAGCCATTCCTTTGGTCAAATGTTCTTCGATTTCGGGAGTCATATCCTGAAGCATCCCTCTCCACCTCAATTCTTCTATAAATGAATTCATTTAGATCTTATGATTTTTTAAAGTCGCAAATATAGTGCTCCTGATTTAAGCAGGGAAAAAATACCTATTTGTTTCAGCAATTTTTAAAAAATAGTAGGCAGTTATTAAATAAATCTTGATCCGTTCAAATTATCCTTCGAAATGGAGCAAGTTTTTTTATTTACTTTCAGGGAAACAATTCATTATTTATGAAATCAATAATTTACTCTCTTGCAACATTCCTTTGTATTCTAATTGGAAATCAAGTTTTTGCCCAAAACACACCGCAATGGATGCGATACCCTGCAATTTCTCCTGATGGCTCTCAAATAGCTTTCACCTTTAAAGGTGATCTTTATTTGGTTCCAAGTGCTGGAGGAAAAGCGCAGCAGATTACTTTTCACGAGGCCCATGACTACAAGCCTGTTTGGAGTAAAGATGGTAAGCAAATAGCATTTGCATCTGATCGATATGGGAATTTTGATATTTTTTTAATGGACGCTGTTGGAGGCCCTGCTACTAGACTTACCTTTCATTCCAATGATGAGCAGCCTTTTGATTTTAGTGCGGATGATCAACAAATCCTATTTGGAGCTACCAGGATGGATATTGCTGAGCATAGGCAATATCCCACTGGATCGCAACCTGAGTTATATCAAGTGCCAAGAAAAGCAGGAAGAGTAGACCAAGTTTGGACAATCCCCGCAGAATACGTTCAGACCAGCAAAGATGGGTCTAAGTTAATCTACCATGATAAAAAGGGGGGAGAGAATGAATGGAGAAAGCATCATCAATCAGGAATTGCGCGAGACATCTGGATGTATGATGGAAGCACAAATAAACACAGTATGCTTACCTCGTTTTATGGTGAAGATAGAAACCCCGTATTTTCACCCGATGAAAATGAAATCTATTACTTGAGCGAGAAAAATGGAAGCTTTAATGTCTTTTCAATGCCTGTTTCCAATCCTTCTCAATCAACAGCACTTACTAATTTTGATGGGTTTCCAGTTCGCTTTTTGACAATTTCTAATTCTGGTCTCATGAGTTTTGGCTTCGATGGTGAGTTATATACCATGAAGAAGGGAGAGTCTCCTAAAAAGCTTGAGGTCAACATTCAAACTCAGGCGATTAGTAATTCAGATAATTTTATTTCTATCAATGGAGGAGTAAGAGAAATGGTTGTATCTCCAAATGGAAAAGAAATCGCATTTATTGCTAGGGGCGAAGTCTTTGTTACTTCAGTTGATGGATCATTAACTAAAAGAATAACAAACACACCAGAACAAGAAAGTTTCCTCGAGTTTTCTCCAGATGGTAAGTCAGTAGTTTATTCAAGTGAAAGAAATGGAAAATGGAGTATATATCAAACAAAGAAGGTAAGGGAGGAAGAACCATTTTTCTTTGCATCAACCCTTTTGGAAGAAAGTCCATTAATCTCTTTAGATCAAGATACTTATGTAGGAAAATTTTCTCCGGATGGAAAAAAATTCGCTTATGTTGAGGGTAGGAGGACGTTGAAGGTGAAAGATCTATCAACTCAAGAGACTGTGACATTAATGACTCCTGAGCAGCTTTTTCATATGAGAGATGGAGATCAATATTTTACATGGTCTCCGGATAGTAATTGGTTATTGGCTACTTATAGACCTACCATGGTTAATTCAGAGGTGGTTCTTCTTGATGCAACTGGAAAGCAAGAAATGAGAAACCTTACTAATAGCGGATATGGAGACAACCAGGCTATATGGGTTAATGATGGAAAGCAAATGTTATGGTTTTCCAATAAGGATGGCATGAGAAGTTATGCGACTAGTGGGCGTACGCAAGACGATGTTTACACATTGTTTTTTGAGAAAGAAGCATGGGATAAATTCAGCATGTCAAAAGAGGATTTTGATTTAATGAAAGAAATTGAAAAAACCCAGAAGAAAGATACAGAAGAAGAAAAAGGAAAAACTGATAAAAAAGATGATAAAACAGTTGAGAAGATCGTATTTGACTGGGATGGTATTGAAGATAGAAAAGCCAGATTAACGATACATTCATCCAACCTTGGAGACGCTGTACTTTCCAAGGACGGAGAAAAATTATATTATTTAACGAGTTTTGAAAAGGGTATGAATCTTTGGAGCACGAATCTTAGAACCAAAGAGACGAAACAGGAAATTGCCTTGGATGCGAATTACGGAAGTTTGATGTGGGATAAAGACCAGAAAAATCTGTTTTTATTATCAAATGGGAGTATTTCCAAGATTAACCCTGAATCAATGAAAAAAGAGAATGTGAAAATTTCCGGTGAAATGACTTATGATTCAAAGGCTGAAAGAGAATACATGTTTGAACATATTTGGTTGCGTACAAAAGGTATTTTTTATACTCCAGACATGCATGGAGTGGATTGGGAAGCCGCTAAAGTAGCTTATGAGAAATATCTTCCTAGCATTGGAAATAGTTATGAATTTGCAGAAATGATTTCAGAAATGATTGGAGAATTAAATGTCTCTCATGCTGGAGCGAGATATTCAAGAAGTATTCCAATGGCAGACCAAACTGCATCTTTAGGGGTTTTCTGGGATTATGATTATAAAGAAGATGGAATCAAAATTGAAGAAATAATCTCTGGTGGACCACTTGACAAAGCCGACTTTGAAATTAAACCAGGAATGATAATCAGAAAAATAGATGGTGTGACTATATCAGCTGATCAGGACTTTGCGAAATTTCTGAATAGAAAAGTTGATGAATTTACTTTGCTTGAAATAGTTGATCCCAATTCAGGGAATTCCAAGCAATTAACTATGAAACCAATATCTCTTAGGGAGGAGAATCAATTACTCTATAAAAGATGGGTTAGAAACAATCAGAAGGAAGTAGAAAGCCTAAGCGATGGGAAGTTAGGGTATGTCCATATTCCTGGAATGAGCGACGGTCCATACCGAAATGTTTATGAGGAAATGATGGGGAAATACCATGATAAAGAAGGGGTCATTGTTGATACTCGTTTTAATAGTGGAGGAGATTTAGTAGCCGATTTGGCCATGTTCTTTACTGGAGAAAAATTTATCACGTACGCTACAGCCTCAAAAGAAGTTGGCTATGAACCGACTGCAAGATGGACAAAACCTACTTTAGCGATGTTTAATGAAGCTAATTATTCTGACGGTCATTGTTTTGCATCTGGATATACAGATTTGGAAATAGGAAAGACCGTCGGTATGCCAACTCCCGGTACTTGTTCCTTCGCAGGATGGGAAGGTTTACCTGATGGAGCCAGATGGGGAGCTGTACCGATTTCTGCTAAAAACAAAGCGGGAGAATGGATGGAAAATAATGAAACTAGACCTCAGTTTGAAATAAAGAATATGCCCGGAAAAATTGATCAAGGCATCGATGAGCAATTGGTGAAAGCTGTCGAGGAATTACTAAAAGATGTAAATTAAAAAGAGCTTTTCAGCTGTTTGAAATAAAAAAACCTAGCAAAAGATTGCTAGGTTTTTTTGAATCGAATTCATTAAATTATTGATAATCTTTCGTGTTTAAAGTCTCATCATTTTTAAAGAATTCAGTAAGTTTTCCAAAGGAGTTGTCAAAATACCCGTCGAGCAACTTTTTGATTGTGAAAGTTCTATATTCATCTTTTGAAACGATTGGAAAATATTCATGGCTTTTTCCATAAGATTTATGACTTACAAATCCTTTTCTCTCTAAGATTCTTACAATAGTCGAAACAGTATTGTAGGCTGGTTTTGGTTCTGTCATTGATGAAAGAATATCTTTTACAAATCCTCTTTCGATTTCCCAAAGGATTTGCATAATCTCCTCCTCGGCTCTGGTTAATGGTTTCATAATATTTTAGGCGTTAAGTTTTAAATCGAAGGAAAATTATTCGTTTAGTTTCACAAAAACAAAGAAACTTTAGTTAAATTCTACTTTTCCTACAAGATAAATTTATTTAGTACAAAAAAATCACCTAGAATAATACAAAAAAAGCTACTTATTTAGACTTTTTCTGATTTAAGATGTTTTTAATTTTATGACTTTCGTTGCGTGAAGGAGTTTCACGATGGGATATGTTGGATCAAATTCATACCACTTTACTGCAAAATTAGGCCTGTTTGGGAGCTTGTGATGATTATTCTGGAATAACTCACCTAACATTAAAACGTCCAAAAGCAGGCTATTTTTCGATTTATCATTGTTGTCAAAATTAGAATATCCATATTTATGGCCGCTCCAATTTACAATCGCCCCATGTACAGGTCCCATTAAAAAATGTATAGGAAGCAAGAAATACATCCACCAATGCGTTCCTGGCATATCGAATACAGAAATACAAAGTACATAAATCAATACATATAAAAGCCCCCATGCCACTCGGATATACATGGTGTCTGCAAACTTATCAAACCTATTCCAATCAGGGATATCTTTTGAAAATCTCTCTTCTGGCGTTAATCTAAAACTAAAATATTCATTGTATATGTTCTTAGTCTTCCACATCATAGTAAATAGATTTTCTGTATGGTGTGGACTATGGGGATCTTTAGGAGTATCAGAATAGGCGTGATGCATTCTGTGCAAAATCGCATAGGCTCTAGGAGACAAATATGAACTGCCCTGCCACATCCAAGTAAAAATATAAAAGAAACGTTCCCAATATTTATTCATCACAAACATTTGATGAGCAGCATATCTATGCAGGAAAAAACTCTGGCAAAATAAAGAGAAATACCAATGTAAAAGGAAGAAGATTATAATTATCACTAGTTGAATATTTAAATTGAATGCACAAATATAAGTCACTCCAGTCTAAAAAAGTTTATTTTTAAACCTAGACTTTAATATCATGATATGATAAAAATCAGTTTTCAAGATAATTGATTAGAGTTCTTAAAAAATTGTAATATGAAAAGCTCATCTAAAGCAGGTAATTTTTTGACCAAGATTCTTATTGGAGGTATTTCAGTTCTCATTGCTGAGTTCCTACTACCAGGAATTCATATTGATTCTTTTATGACAGGATTTTTGCTTGCTGCTGTGGTTATTTTGATAAATATAACGATCAAACCTATTCTAATTCTCTTGACCCTTCCCATTACAATCTTAACTCTAGGATTATTTTTATTAGTAATTAATGCAGTTGTTTTGCTTTTGGCTGCTGAAATTATTCCGGGTTTCGAGATTGATGGTTTTTGGTGGGCTCTTTTATTTGCGGTTGTATTAAGTATTATAAACTCTCTTTTTGGAAATAGTCTCGATTCTGATAATTGAGGAACAAAGTTTTTTTTAAGTTTTAACCCCCTTTTTGAATTGAACTAGCCTTGATAAATATAACATTGATCAGCCTAGCTTTTCCTAACCTTTTGAAAAAAACAACTTTTTAATAAGTTTTAAAAAAGCCGTTCACAGATATTATTATGAAATCTAACTTTCTTGATTACGATTTTTTTGGATTACTTGAGTTTTTTCATAAAAACTTGCACAATGTTGTGGATTTAATTTTATTCGGTTACATTTTGAATGTATATTAATATTCTATTTATTATAACGAGTTTATCAATGAAAACACCTTCCAAGCTTTAAAATTTTTACCAATGTCGATTACAAATGAGGGATTTAATCCTGAAAATATAGAGAAGCTCAGATCTGAATTGAAAAAATCAGGGAAATCTTTTAAAATCATCCCAGATGAAGAAAATTCAGATGAATTTGTAAACTTTTATTTCATAGGAATGTATGAGGGGAAAGAGGTCATTTACGATGCCGCTTTGTATACTTTAAGATTACACCATGCTAGTGAGGTTTATGAAATTGCTGAACATGAGGCTGCAAAAAAATTCCCAAACTTTAATGGGATTTCTTATGAAGAGGATGAAAATGGAAACATGCTACCATTGACAAGTGAACAAGAAGAGGTTGGGTGGTTTATTACTGAAATGATAATGGAGATGGAAGAGGAAGAAACCGTGAAAGTTCAGGAGTTTGTTGACATAGATACCTTCCATGATTATGGAATTGGCTTGGACGCTTCATTAAATGTGGAATTTATTGATGATCAGGTAATATCTAAATTTATCACTGAATTTAATGATGATACTTTAGAACTTGACGAAACTATGTATGCGTTTCAGTCAGAAGAGGAGGATGTTTGAGGTAGCGAAAAATTAACTTTAAGAAAACATTTAATTATTTGCGCTTGTTACAAATCAAGCGCTTTTTTTATGCTTAAGATTGCCTGGTCACCATTGTATCCTCACCCATTGCCAGAAGGCCATCGATTCCCTATGGATAAATATTTGCTTTTACCGGAGCAATTAAAATATGAAGGTACCGCTTCAAAAGAGAATTTTTTCGAACCAGTTGATTTGGATGAATCCTACATAATAAATACACATGATAAAGAATATTGGGATAAGCTTAAGAGCTTAAAGCTTTCAAAATCAGAAATAAGAAAAACTGGCTTTCCACTTAGTAAAAGTTTAATTGATAGAGAGGTCAATATTCTTTCAGGTTCAGTTCAGGCAGCATTATTTGCAAAGGAGTTTGGTATTGGAATGAATATAGCAGGAGGCACGCATCATGCATTTACAAATAAAGGAGAGGGATTCTGTTTATTAAATGATCTTGGAGTTACGGCAAATTATTTATTGGAGAAAAAAATTGCTTCCAATGTCTTGATAATTGATCTTGATGTTCACCAAGGAAATGGGACTGCAGAAATTTTTCAGAACAAAAAAGAAGTCTTCACATTTAGTATGCATGGTCAGTCAAATTATCCTATGCACAAAGAGAAATCAGATTTAGATGTCGGACTTCATGATAAGATTGAAGATGAACAATATTTAAGTCTGCTGAATTTTCACTTAAACGAAATTGTCAAAAGGTTCACTGCTGATTTCATTCTCTATCAATCTGGAGTTGATGTTTTGAAAACAGATAAGTTGGGAAGATTAGGCTTAAGCATAGATGGAATAAAGCAAAGAGATAAAATTGTTTTGGATTTTGCAAAATCCAGTAATATACCGATCATGTGTTGTATGGGCGGTGGATATTCTCCTCAGTTAAAAGAAATTATAGATGCCCATTCTCAGGTTTTCCGTTTAGCACAAGAAATATTTTTTTAGATTCTTTAACCGATTTTAACCCTTGATAATACAAGCGCCCCTTGCAAAATCAATAGTTTCTTTATATTTGCGCCCTTGTAAACTATAATGAAAACAAAGTGAAAAAAGGATTAAAACTGTTCGGTATTCTAGGATTGGCTACAATGCTATTTTATGGATGTAATCAACCTGCGACCACATCTACAGAAGGAGAAACTACTGCAGCAAAAGGAGCTGCTGGAGAATTGAAAGTAGCATTTGTTTACACTGATTCTGTAATTAATAAGTATGATTATTTTGTAAAAAAGTCAGAAGAAATTACAGAAAAGGGCAAAAAATTTGAAGGCGAACTTCAAAGTCGTGCTCAAGGTTTTGAAAGAGAAGTTGCGAATTTTCAGCAGTCAGCTAACACTATGACGCAAAACCAAGCTTTAGCTAAGCAAGATGAATTGGGAAAAAAGCAACAGAACTTAATGACTTACAGAGACAATTTAATGCAAGAACTTTCTGTTGATGAAGCAAATCTTTACAATGAAGTGTATACTCAAGTTCAGGATTTCCTAAAAAATTACGCAGAGGAAAAATCTTTGGATGTGATTTTATCTTATACAAGAGGTGGTGCAGTTTGGTACGCTTCTGATGCCATGGATCTGACAAATGAAGTTATCGAAGGATTAAATAAAAATTATAACAGTAACCCAACTGATTCGGTAAAATAAATAATTGCTGAAGAATAGATTGAAACCCGGTTTAAACCGGGTTTTTTTGTGCTGAAATTTTGGGTAATTTTGAAGCACAATGAAATAATAATCGAATGACAATTACGGAATTTTTAAAACACAACTACCGTCATTTCAATGCAGCTTCTTTGATAGATGCGGCTGATGGCTATAAATCTCATCTTGATAATGGTGGAAAAATGATGGTAACACTTGCTGGTGCTATGTCAACTGCCGAATTAGGCATTTCACTCGCAGAAATGATCCGTCAAGACAAGGTTCAAATAATCACTTGTACAGGTGCCAATCTTGAAGAAGATGTATTTAATCTTGTAGCTCATAATTATTACGAGAGAATCCCTAATTATCGTGAATTGACTCCAGCACAGGAACAAGACCTAGTCGAGCGTCATATGAATAGAGTGACTGATACTTGTATTCCTGAAATGGAGGCAATGAGGAGAATCGAAAATGTCATTTTAGAAGAATGGGTAAAAGCTGATCAGGCGGGTGAATCTTATTTTCCCCATGAGTTTTTCTATAAGATCTTGCTCTCTGGGAAATTAGAGCAATTTTATCAAATTGACCCGAAAGACAGCTGGTTGCTTGAGGCTGCTAAAAAGAATTTGCCAATTATCGTACCTGGTTGGGAGGATTCTACATTAGGAAATATGTTTGCAGGGCATGTGATTACTCAAGATGTTAAAAATGTGCATACTGTTAAAACTGGAATTCAATACATGATCTTCTTGGCTGATTGGTATACAAAAAATGCTACAGATGAAAGTACTGTGGGATTTTTCCAAATTGGCGGAGGAATTGCGGGAGATTTTCCTATCTGCGTTGTTCCAATGCTTCATCAGGATTTACAAAGTGATAATGTACCGCTTTGGGGTTATTTCTGCCAAATTTCAGATTCCACAACTTCCTATGGATCCTATTCAGGTGCCGTTCCAAATGAAAAAATCACTTGGGGAAAATTGGGTATAGATACTCCAAAATATATTATTGAATCTGATGCAACAATTGTGGCCCCGTTGATATTTGCTATCGTATTGGGTCAGTAAAAATGAATATAAAATTTTCTACATATCTGATAGCAAGTGGCGTAATTCTGCTTGCTTTTTCCTTTTCTATTAATCTTAAAGCGCAAGAGTTAAAATCTCTTTCTGGTGCGAATAGCCCACAAGATGATCAAAACCCTGTTTGGGTAGGAGATAATGTTTTGCTTTTTACAAGAGCATTTCACCCTAATAATTTGGGTGGTGTAACAGATCCAGGAGATATTTGGATGACCAAAAAGAATGAGGAGGGAATTTGGGAAGAAGCAATTCATCGTGCAGATTTAAGTACAGACGGCTATGATTTTGCCTTAGGCTTAGAAGATGTTTTAACCTTGTTGGTCTATCACAAGGGCTCTGGAAGAAATGGAATGTATCAATATTCAAAATTCGGAAAAGACTGGAATTTTTTAAGACAAGTAAACTTTTCCGGGTTAGAAGATCTTCAGGGACAACTATTGGGAAGAGTTGCAAATGGTGGTAAACTAATTTTTTTATCAGGAATAGGCCCTGAATCCTATGGAAATGAAGATATATATATAAGCGAAAAAACGGGTATTATTGATTGGTCAGAACCTGTTAATTTAGGCTCCGCTATCAATACAAAGGGGCAAGAAATGAGCCCTTATTATAATCCATCAACTCAAATTCTTTATTTCGCTTCAAATATGCATCAGGGTGCTGAAGGGAAAGACATTTTCATTGCTAAGAAAATAGGAGAATCATGGAAGGACTGGAGTAAACCAGTGAAGTGGGAGCAGATTAGTTCAAGAGGATCGGAAGTTTCAGTCACCTTTATCAGTGAAAATGAAATTGTCTGGTCCAGCACCATGAACAGTGATGGCTTTGCAGATTTAATGACCTTTGAAACAATAGTACCCTTAGAAATTCCAACTGAATTTTCATCGGCTCCTCCTGCCATTCTTCCTCCAAAAGCTAGTATACAGGAAGGGATGCCAAAAGGGGATAATAAATCCATTACTCCCATATTTCCAAATACTGCTATTGGTAAAGCAGAAATTCAATTGAGCCAATTAGAGAATCAAAATTCTAATAAGGTTGATGATGGTTTAGAACCTATTGTTTCTTGGTTGGTGATCGATACGAAAAATAAAAAACAATTGGATTTTGATCTTGAGTTTTATAAAAATTCAGAAGTTGTTAGCTTACCAAATAAGGATTCTATATCCGTATCAGATTTGAAAGCAATTGGAGTTAATGAAGTGAAAGTAAGTTCTGAAGGTTTCTTTCCTAAAGATTTGAATATAAACGAATTAAAAATTGGTGATAAGACCGTGGTTTTGTTGACAAAATTAGAACCAGGAAGTATTCTAGTTTTAGAAAATGTCAATTTTAAAAGAGGTACCTCAGAGTTAGAAGGCCTGGATACCGAAGAATCTCTAATTGGAATAGCTAGGTTTCTAATTAATAATCCAGATGTAAAAATTAGGATAAATGGGCATACTGATAATGTTGGTGATCCCGGTTTAAATAAGGGACTATCTTTAGAAAGGGCAGGAAGCGTAAGGGATTTTCTGGTAAGTAAAGGAGTTGAATTTGAAAACTTAAGAATATCCGGCTGGGGAGGCTCTAGACCAATAGCTTCAAATGCCACCGAGGTAGGAAGATCAAAAAATCGAAGAGTAGAATTAGAAGTTATTCAATAAATAAACTAGGGCAATCATAAAATAGCCCCATTAAGTCAAATGCTTAATGGGGCTATTTTTCATTCTGACTCTTATTCAAAGAGAATATCCTTCTCTGTAAACCCTTTTTACAAATGAATTGGCTGGCTCAAAGTTAGTTATCTTCATATTTTCACCATCCCAAAGTAGCTTTATTCCTCTTCCCGGATAATCGTATTGACTTTCTTCCCCTTCTCTTGCTATTCGATAATCATAACTTCTAATCGCTAAATTCCCCATTAAAACAGATTCTGTTAGTGGACCAGCAACAGAGAAAGGAGAGCTCAATTGATCAAATTCTTTAGATCCATGACCAGCTATACAAGCTTCAACCCAATTTGCATAATGGCCTCTATCTCCACCCGGAACCCTATATAATGTTTCTGGTACATTTATTTCTTTTGTTTTACTTGTAGGAAGAAGTTGAGGATTTATGCCATAAGTAGAACACATCATTTTCCCTTCAGTACCTTCTATAATAACCCCATTTCCGCCATCACCCATTTGTTCATTTGCCTCAAGTTCCTCGGGTCTTGTTGGTTGGATTCCACCATCCATCCAATGAAATTCCAAATCTTTTTCTCCGGGTCTATCGAATCGTAGCGTAATATGGGATGAGGGAGGACAGCTTTCAGGAAAATAACCTCTTTCAAATTCCCCAACATAAACTGAACCAACAGAAGCTTCGGCGGATTTTGGATATCCTAACCCAAGCACTCTAAAAGGTGGCTCCATAATATGACATGCCATATCACCTAATGCGCCTGTTCCATAATCCCACCAACCTCGCCAGTTAAATGGAACCAAATTACCGACATAATCTTTGTAAGGTGCAGTACCTAACCAAAGATTCCAATCGAGATCTGCTGGAGGCTCAATTGGCACCGTAGGCCATTGAATTCCTTGAGGCCAAACAGGTCTGTTTGTCCAAGTATATACTTTAGTTGCCTCTCCAATCAGTCCTGCATTGTACCACTCTACCATTTTTCTGACTCCGTCTCCAGAGGATCCTTGATTTCCCATTTGGGTTACTACTTTATATTTCTCAGCAGCTTTAGTTAGCATTCTTGCTTCGTAAATATCATGAGATAAAGGCTTTTGGACATAAACATGTTTTCCCATTTTCATAGCCATCATTGCAATCACTGCATGCATATGATCAGGTGTTGAAACAGAGACAGCATCTATATTGCCCTCTTCCTTTTCAAGCATTTCCCTATAATCCTTGTAATAAGCTGCTTTTGGATGCGCATCCCGACTTTGCTTCGCTCTAGTGTCATCTACATCACAAAGTGCAATCATATCTACTTTCCCTGTAGAAAAAATACCTCTGACGTCACCGCTCCCCATTCCGCCGACACCTACACTAGCAACTCTTAACTTATCACTAGGAGCAATAAAACCTGTACCTCCCAAGACATGTCTAGGAACAATATAAAAACCCGCTAAGGCAGTGGTAGAAGTTTTTATAAAATCTCTTCGGGAATTGGTGGAGTTGGGATCTGATTTTTTCATTTTATTTCAGGTTATTTGTAAGGAACCTTAAATTAGAAAATGCTTTTTGATTTTAATAAAAGTTTCTGCATTTAGGTTCTTTTCTAAATAAAAGTAAGTGCCTCAATTTTACTTGTATGATCTATAATATCAAACTTCTTAATTGAATAAATTTATAAAATCATCTTAAGATTTTTAAAATTTTAAGGTAAGTTTACATAAAATTTTGACGAATGAAAAAATATATAATTGGCTTTCTCTTATTTTCCACTTCAATTTTAATTAGCTGCAATGAACCTATAAATGGTTTGGAAGAAGCTTCAATTATCCCACTGCCCACCTCTATTCAAGCAGGTAATGGAGCTTTTGAGTTGAATGCCTCCTCTAGTATTCAATTTGTTGGGAGTTCACCTAATCTTTCATATTTAGGGGAAGTTTTAGCTTCTAAATTAAAGCCTGCAACAGGCTTTGAGTTAGCTGTAGGAACTGAAGAAGGTGATATCCAACTTGTCCTTAGTGGGAATGATAATTCTGAAAGTTATTCAATTGATATACAAAAGTCGAATGTTGTAATTACAGCTAGTTCCGAGGCGGGTCTTTTCTATGGAATTCAAACACTAGTTCAACTTTTTCCTGTGCAAATTGAAAGTTCAACAGTGGTTGAAGAATCATGGAAAATACCAACTGGTAAGATTGAGGATAAGCCCGATTACTCTTACAGAGGCTCTATGCTTGATGTTGCAAGACATTTTTTCGGAGTTGAAGATGTCAAGCATTATATTGATCAAATGGCTGAATTGAAGCTTAATTACCTGCATCTTCATCTCACAGATGATCAAGGTTGGAGAATTGAAATCAAATCGTGGCCAAACCTTACTTCAATAGGAGCCCAAACAGAAGTTGGAGGAGGAGAAGGTGGCTTTTTTACGCAAGAGCAGTATAAAGATATCGTTGATTATGCCGCGAAAAACTACATAACAATTGTTCCAGAAATAGATATGCCTGGACACACCAATGCCGCTTTAGCATCTTATGGTGAACTAAATCCAGGGGTAAATTTACCAGATGGCGATTTTGCGACTATGAAAGAGGGTAAGATTGATTTCGATCTCTTGGATAAGAATCCTCAGCCTGCAGAATTGTATACAGGAATTGAAGTTGGTTTTAGTACTCTTGCAACCAATAAAGAAATCACATACGAATTTATTGACGATGTAATTCGTGAGATTTCAGAGATTACACCTGGTCCTTATTTTCATATAGGTGGAGATGAGTCCCATGTTACCGAAAAAGATGACTATATCTATTTTGTTGAAAAGGTACAGGAAATCACTGCTAAATACGGTAAGATAAGTATTGGTTGGGATGAAATAGCTACAACAAAGTTAGCAAAAGGGAATATCGCTCAATTCTGGGCTTTGGAGGAAAATGCAAAACTTGCGAAGGATCAAGGGAATCAAATTTTAATGTCACCAGCTAAAAGGGCTTATCTCGATATGCAATATGATTCCACGTCAAGATTAGGGCTTCATTGGGCTGCCTATATAGAGCTTGACTCTGCTTATATGTGGGATCCTGCAAATTATGCTGATGGAATTTCAAAATCAGATATTTTGGGAGTAGAAGCTCCTCTTTGGACAGAAACAATTACAAGTAGAGCTGATATAGAATATATGGTTTTCCCTAGGCTAGCCGCTATTGCTGAGATTGCTTGGACACCCACTTCAAAAAGGGAATGGACTGATTTCCAAAGAAGAATTGCAGTTCAAGGAAAAAGATGGGATATCAACGGTATTCAATTCTATAAATCTCCTAAAGTAAACTGGTAAGATATTACTGCGAAAAACCCGGACATCAATTATCAGAGTTCGGGTTTTTTTTATTTACTATATCCTCCAAAAACCTTTGATGTTGCTCAAATTGGGGCTATTATCGACCTTTAATTATTTATTTAAACTCTACAAACCACAAAATATTATTTTATGGGTGATCTAATTATTTCCTTCAGCAACTGGATTTGGGGAACTCCAATGTTGATCATGTTGATGGGGGGAGGAGTGATCCTGTTCTTTCATTCTGGGTTTATCCCTTTTCGTAAAATTGGACATGCTGTAAGGGTTTTAAGTGGTAAATATGATAATGATTTAGCTCCAGGGCAAATTACTTCCTTTCAGGCTTTGTCCTCGGCAATTGCTGCAACTGTTGGTTTGGGAAATATAAGTGGGGTAGCCATAGCAATAAATATGGGTGGTCCAGGTGCTATTTTTTGGATGTGGGTTTCTGCATTTGTGGGTATGGCAACCAAATATTATACCTGTAGTCTTGCGATCATGTTCAGAGGAAAGGATTCAGCAGGAGAAGTACAGGGTGGTCCCATGTACGTTATCGAGGAAGGAATGGGTAAAAAATGGAAGTTTTTGTCAGTTATATTTTGCACAGCAGGAATTCTTGGTCTCCTGGCAATTTTTCAAGCAAATCAGTTAACTGCAGTCCTTAGGGCTGTAATATTTATCCCAGCAGGTCTCGATGGGGGAGAAACATCACGATTTGTTATTGCAGGGATAGATCTTGGTCAATCGACAAGATGGATACTTGGCGGTTCTATGATGGTCTTGGTAGCAATAGTAATTTTGGGAGGAATCAAAAGAATAGCTGCAGTTGCTTCAAGGATGGTTCCTTTTATGGTTATATTATATTTTTTATCTGTTCTCCTTATTGTATTTAATTATCTGGGTGAAGTCCCTTCAATGTTATGGTTGATCGTTGAAGATGCTTTTACAGGTAAAGCTATTGCGGGGGGTGCTGTGGGTGCTGTTATTATTACTGGAGCAAGAAGGGCTGCTTTTTCTAATGAAGCTGGAATTGGAACTGCCCCAATGGTCCACGGAGCTTCAAAAAACAATGAACCTATTCGAGAAGGATTAATAGCGATGTTAGGGCCTTTTATAGATACCATTGTTGTTTGTACACTTACAGCTTTAGTGATTCTCCTTACAGGAGTTTGGCATACTACAGAATCTGATGGAGTGAGATTGACTTTAAATGCTTTTGAGCTCGCTCTGCCTAGTTTCGGTAAATATTTACTTATGATTGCAGTTTTAGTTTTTGCGCTTTCTACAATGTTTACTTACTCTTATTATGGACATAAGTGTTTCAACTATTTATTTGGAGCCGAAAAAGCAGATTATTATAACTATTTTTATTTGGCGACCATAGTACTGGGAGCGGTTGCTTCTCTTGATGTAGTTATCAGTCTTGTAGATGGGATGTATGCCATTATGGCAATTCCAACAATGATTTCTACGCTATACTTGGCCCCCAAAGTAAAGGAAGCCTCAAAAGATTATTTTAAAAGAATGAAAAACGTTTAAGAATTGAAAATTTTAATTTCTCCCAATGCTTTCAAAGGAACACTTACTGCACTTGAAGCGGGAAAAATTTTAGCGTCAGAACTTAAACATAAATACCCCCAATCTAAAATAGAAATACATCCCATTGCAGATGGTGGAGATGGAACTTGTGAGTTATTGGGGTATTCGCTTAAACTCTCATCAAGGCAAATTTGGAGTTTAGATATAAAAGGAAAACCTAAAATCGGAACATATTTTTATGATGGATCTAAAGCCTATATTGATGTTTCCAATGTATCAGGTATTGGATATTTAAATCCAGATGAACTCGAAATTAGAGTTTCTTCAACTTTTGGAACAGGTCTTTTGATCAAACATGCGATAGAAAATGGAGCATCTGAAATAATATTAGGACTCGGAGGAAGTGCTACAGTTGATTTGGGTATTGGGATATTGCAAGCTTTAGGCCTTTTGTTTTTGGATGAAAATGGTCGCGAACTTACTCCTTTTTCTTATGATATGCTTTTTAAAATTAAACACATTCAAAAACCTATCAATTTCCCAAAAATCGATTTTACCTGTGTTTGTGACGTAAGAAATAAATTTGGAGGTGATGAAGGTGCTATTCCAGTTTTTGGGCCTCAAAAAGGTTTAAAATCTGTTGATTTTCCAGAATTTGAGGCTCAAACACACTTTCTTTTAGATCTCTTGTATAAAAAAAATAACTTAACCTTTGTAGATAAGCAAGGGTTCGGGGCAGCTGGGGGGATTGCAGCTGGTTTATCTGCATTTTTTAAAACTAAGATAGAAATAGGTTCTTCGTATTTCTTTAAAAAAACTGGGCTTAAAGAAAAACTTGTTACCTCGGATTTGATTATCACGGGGGAGGGGAAATATGATAATCAATCAGAATCTGGAAAAGCCTGCTTTGAAATACTTCAAATGGCAAAGCAAAATGAAAAGATAATATTTTTAATTACATCGGGAGAAGGACTTTCCAAGCACGGATTTGATAAAGTATTTTACTTGCCAAAATTAAATTTCCTTCTAGATGATTTTAAAGAAAAAGCTAAGAAAAATCTTAAGGAATTATCAAGTCAGATAGAATTAAAATAAAAAAGGAGGCTTTAAGCCTCCTTTACTGATTTATTAAAAGTTAGAATTACTTCTTTTTTGAAAAAGTACTTCTCACATCAATTGCTGAAAGTCCTGCGCCTAAACCAATCAACACACATACAATAAGTATGAAAATTTGTGCTCCAAAAGCGATAGGCGAACTGAATACATCAAGTAAAATCATAATTTTTATTTATTGAGGTCAATAATGCTCGAAGATAATTTCAATCCTTGAAATTACCAAAAGAGAACATGTTTAAAGTGTTGAATTAATCCTGCTCGTCATCTAGATCATCAAAGTCCTCATCGAAATCGTCATCATCTTCGAAGTCAACGATGTTATCAGCTAGAAATTCATTGTCTTCATCCAGATCATATTCATCTTCGAATTCATTTTCGAAATCATCAGTATCATCGAAGTCATCAAATTCTTCGAAATCGTCTTCAAACTCCTCCATATCAATAAATTAAAAGGTTTGCTAAATAAATTAATGGTGCGAATTAAATTAAAATTTCAATTACTGCAAATGCCCAATCAATTAATTTTTTTTTAAGATTTTTGATTTAGGTTTTTTTATTAAAAAAGTTGCATTTTTTTTAAATGCTAATTGATCTCAAATCACTCCAAGTCGTTTTGACAGGGGATAAATTATATGAAGTTTAAGAATTTTTTTCTAATTGAATGTTAATAAAAAAAAATATTTAAATCATTGGTAATTAAAGGGTTATGATTTAATTTTTTCAAACTTATGAAAATATTGATTTAATATACTTCTTTATCAAAGGTTTCGAGAAAAAGGCTTTAACAAAATCATATTTTTTAGCTTTACGAATATCTCTTTCATCAACAGAACTACTTAAAATATAGATTTCTGATTGATTTTTTGTTATGTCTAATCTCTCCAAGAAATCCCAGCCCGACATATCAGGCATATTTAAATCTAAAAATAAATAATTAGGTTTTACATTATAAATATCTTTTAATGCATCTTCTGCATTTTGATATTTATAAAATTGACAAGGCTCATTTACGTTTTTAGAAATCAATTTTTCAGTTACAAAAGTACTGATAGGGTCATCATCTATTAGAGCAATTATTAACATCAAAATACATAAAATTGTAACTGAACAACATAAAATATAAGACAAAAGTAATCTTTAAGTATCAATTAACAAACAATTTGCCAATTAAAAATAAATGAAAACTAATTATTTTCAGTACCTATCTTTTAAATACATGTTATTATTTCAACTGAAGTAATTAATTATAAAAAAATAGAATACTTACAATTGTTATCCAATTGATTCGAAAACTCTACTATTAAAAAAAAATGATTTTAATTTTTTGAAACCTCAAAAATAAATTCTTCTATTATTCGATCTACAGTCTTTAACACTTTATTATCCTTAGTTTTTGGACTTGAAACTTCCGTAACTCCAGTCAAAGTCATCAAAAATTTATCCTCTTTTGGGTCTATAAAATCTACAATAACTTGAACCAATTCATAGTTTGTTGTTTTGGTACCATAGTTTGGATTCATATATCTAGAGGCTGCCCAAGGGTCCCAAACTCGATACCCCCAATAAGGATAAGGAGTCGAATAATTTGTAGAAGTTCTCTTTCTTGGATCTTCATTTGAAGTATACCTTATAACTAAATCAGGCTGCTCCCTTTCATACACTAAGCCATATTCCTCCAAAGCTTCTTGTAAATGAATTTGAACTTGCTGATCAATAAACTGCGACGAGAATCCTGGCATTCCGACTTCTTGGTTTATTATAACAAAACTTTGGTAGGGTTTAGAAATTGGAATTTCTGTATTCTCTTTAAATATATCAATTGAACTACACGATAAACATATTAGTAATACAATTCCAATTAACGCAAGTTTCTTAAATGCATACATATTGACTAAATATTTTTTCACTTTGTTACGAATGAAACTTTTGAAAGTTAAATTTTACTTTTTAAACGATGAAATTGAAAGGAATATTCCACAAACTTAGACTGACCTCAGAATCATTACTATTTTTGGGCAAATTATTCAAAATGGAAAAACCTGAATTTGACGATATTTTTATGGAATTGGCTGTCAATTTAGCCAAGAGATCACACTGTATAAAAAAACATGTAGGAGCTGTGTTGACTAAAGAAACTAGGATAATATCTATAGGCTATAATGGACCTCCTGCAGGAACACATAACTGTGATGTGGAATTTCCTGGAAAGGGATGCGCTAGAGATAGTAAAGGAAGCTGTTCACTAGCATTACATGCAGAACAGAATGCTATCCTTTATGCGGTGAAGAACAATACATCTGTGGAAGGCTCAACTCTTTATGTTACGTTATCTCCGTGTTTAGCTTGCTCTAGAATTATTTTTTCAATGGGGATTTCCAAAGTAGTCTATCTCTTTTCCTATGCTGAATATAAAGGAATTGGTTCGGATGAAGGGGTTGATTTCCTCCGAAAATTCGGAGTTTTGGTTGAAAAATATTCAGGGGAATTAATGATACAAGATGGCTTGATTTAAATAAAATTTACTTCCGGAATTAAATCAATTCCAAACTTTTCATTTACTGACTGTTGGATTTTTTCTGATAATAATTTGACTTCTAAACCATCCCCTTGTCCAAAATTGACAAGAACCAATGGTTGGTTCTCGTGAACTCCTATTTCCCCAAATCGCTTTCCTTTCCATCCACATTGATCTATTAGCCATGCCGCAGGAACTTTCATTCCCTCTGGTAGATCATATCCTGGGATTTTAGGGTAGGTTTGCTGCAATTTCAACCATGAATCTTTGGAAATTGTGGGGTTTTTAAAAAATGAACCTGCATTCCCAATTTCTTTAGGATCCGGTAATTTAGATTGCCTGATTTTGATTACCGCATCACTAACAGCTCTTAGAGTAAGCTCTGAATCAGCCTCAACAGCTAATACTTCCTTAATTGCTCCATAATCTAAATTAAAATTAGGCTTCTTTTTAAGTTTGAATGTTACTGAAGTAATAATAAATTTTCCTTTTAATTCATTTTTAAAAACACTCTCTCTATAACCGAATTTGCATTCTTCGGAATTGAATTCTTTTTGTTCTAGAGAGGCTCTGTTTAATGCCCGTAGACTGTGGAAAACATCCTTTACCTCAATCCCATATGCCCCTATATTTTGCATGGGAGAAGCTCCCACAGTTCCAGGAATAAGCGATAGATTTTCTACACCAGCCCAATTATTTTCAATCGCATGAAGCACGAAGTTGTGCCAATTCTCCCCGGCCCCAACTTTGACCCAAATAAACTCCGAATTTTCCTTAACTACATCTATTCCTGAAATCTCGATTTTTATTACAAGCGAATTGATATCCTGTGTTAATAGGATATTACTGCCGCCACCAAGAATAAAAACTTCAATCCCTAAGTTCCTAGCCCATATTAATGCTTCAATTAATTGTTCTCTAGAATTGACGCTTGTAAAAAATCTGGCTTTTTTGTCCAGACTAAAAGTATTGAAAGGTTTAAGGGAAATGTTTTCTTGTATATTCATGAGAAAATCTTGAATTGCGAAATAAACAAGTTTTGACTAGATAAGAAATGATTTTTATATTCCTCTGCCATATTTCATGAAAGAATTAGTAATAAACGGAATTAGAATCCGTCCTGGTCAAACTTTGAATATCGAGTTGGCTATCGCAAAACTCCCAACGCATACCTTAATTGATTTACCTATTTTCATCAGGTCATCAAAGGAACCAGGTCCAGTGGTATTGATTTCTGGAGGAGTTCATGGAGATGAGATAAATGGTATTGCTACAGCCAAAAAAATCTTGGAAGAGGTAGATGAAAACTTGGAAATCCTCAAAGGAACTTTAATTATTATCCCTTTAGTAAATATTTACGGGTTTCTTTCCAATAGTAGAACTTTTCCAGATGGGCGGGATTTAAACCGTAGTTTTCCTGGGAACAAGAGAGGTTCTTTAGCTTCAAGAATTGCTTACATATTGAGTAATGAAATTATCCCGCAGATAGACTATGGGATTGATTTCCATACTGGTGGACGCATGCTGACAAATCATCCTCAGATAAGAATAGATTTTAATGATAAAGTAGCACTAGAATGTGCAAAATCTTTTGGGACTCATTTTGTTGTTAATTCAAAATATATTGAAAAATCATTCCGGAAGTCAGCATTTAAGCTCAACAAGCATATTTTAGTTTTTGAGGGAGGAGAATCAATGAGGCTTGATGATTTTGCAATAGATGAAGGAGTTCTTGGGACTAAACGTTTTTTAAATGGCCTAGGTATGATTGATGAGTCTATATTAAAGCAACCGACTATACTTTTGAAGGAAAGTGATTGGATAAGGGCAAAAGCTTCGGGAATATTTAATTCAAATGTTAAATTGGGTGAAGCAGTGAAAAAAGGACAAATCTTAGCGAAAATATCAGATCCTTATGGACAAGTAAAAATCCCTGTGAAAGCACCCTCAAATGGTTTTATTATTGGAATAAATAATATGCCAGTCATAAATGTTGGAGATGCTTTAATTCATGTAGGAAAGGAATGATTCCTCTATAAATTTATAAATAACACTTTTTATGAGTATTGATGATCACTTTAAGCATGTAAGAAACCATTCGCTATTTCTTTGCAGAAACTTAATTACAGAAGATTTTAGCCTTCAGGCTTCCGAAGAGGTAAGTCCTCCTAAGTGGCACTTAGCTCATACAACTTGGTTTTTTGAGCAATTTATACTTATTCCTCACTTGAAAGATTATCATGTCAAGCATCCACAATTCAACTTCCTCTTTAACTCTTATTATAATTCGCTTGGAAATAGAACTGCAAGAAACCAAAGAGGATTAATGACCAGACCATCAGTTTCCGAAGTGATGGACTACAGAGAATATGTTAATGAAGCAATGGAAACCTTGATTTCGAATGGAGATTCTAAGGTTTTGGATCTGGTTATTTTGGGACTAAATCATGAACAACAACATCAGGAACTATTGGTGACTGATTTAAAATTCAGCTTATGGCATAATCCTCTAGATCCAAGTGTTATGGATATTGGTGAATATTTGGAAATAAATCCTTCTCCCTGGATAGAAATTGAGGAAGGAGTTTATGAGATAGGATATCAAGGAAATGGATTTTGTTTTGACAATGAATTAAACCTGCACAAGGTCTATCTCAATCCATATAAAATATCAGGAGCTCTGGTTAGTAATTTGGAATTTCTGCAATTTATGGAAGCAGGAGGGTATGAAAACCCAGTTTATTGGCATGATGAAGGCTGGTCCTGGGTTAAAAGCCATCAGGCTAAATCTCCTTTATATTGGGAATATAAAGAAGGAAATTGGTCCTATTATACCTTATTCGGAAGAAAAGATATAGTGTGGGAAGCACCGGTTTCGCATGTAAATTTTTATGAGGCTGCTGCTTTTGCAAACTGGAAAGGCAAAAGGCTTCCTACAGAATTTGAATGGGAAGTTGCCCAGAAGGATTTTCACTGGGGGAGTAGATGGGAATGGTGTAATTCTGCTTATCTGCCTTATCCTGGATTTAAAATTGCACCTGGAGCATTGGGAGAATACAATGGGAAATTTATGGTAAACCAAATGGTTTTAAGAGGATCATCTGTGGCGACCCCAGAAAATCATTCAAGACCAACATATAGAAACTTTTTTCATCCTCATTTTAGGTGGCAATTTATGGGGATCCGATTAGCTGAATCAATTTAATATGAGTTCAAAAAATTTAGATTTTGGAACTTTTGCCCAAGATGTTATGATAGGCTTAAGTTCTAACCCAAAGACTTTACCCTCCAAATATTTTTACGATACAAAAGGCGATAAGCTTTTCCAAAAAATAATGGAACTACCTGATTATTATTTGACTAGAAAAGAATTTGAAATCTTTGAAAAACAGTTTGAGGACATCTTACAACCAATTCTGAACCTAAGTCAATCATTTAATTTGGTAGAACTGGGAGCAGGAGACGGGCTAAAGACAAAGATTTTATTAAGTCACCTTATTAATAAAAAAGCTGATTTCGAATATTTCCCAATCGATTTTTCGGGATCAGTTCTGGATGAATTGAAAGATTCTATATCCTCTGTGTTCCCGGAATTAAAAGTAACTTGTATCGAAGACACGTATAGAGGCTCTTTGTTGCGGCGCTCTTGGGATAATGGAAAACCTTGCTTAATTCTATTTCTTGGTTCTAATCTAGGCAATTTTAGTTTAGAAGAGGCTTTGGATATTCTAGATCATTTAAAAATTGGGGCTTCGCATGGTGATTTTGTTTTGTTAGGTATTGATCTAAAAAAGAATCCTCAAACAATTTTAAATGCTTATAACGATCCTAAAGGAATTACAAGGAATTTTAACCTGAATCTTTTGGAAAGGATCAATCGAGAATTAAATGGAGATTTTGATCTGGATACTTTTATGCATTGGCCGAGTTATGACCCACTTTCAGGCGAATGTAGAAGTCATTTGATCTCTATGAAGGAGCAAACTGTCAATCTTAAAGTTTTGGATCAATCTTTCCATTTTGAGGCATTTGAACCGATTTTTACAGAGATAAGCAAAAAATATAGTCTTTCAGAGATTGAGCAACTTGCTCAAAAAGGCGGTTTCAAAACAATTGAAAACTTTACTGATGATGCAAATTATTTTGCAGACGTACTCTGGAGAAGGATATAAAAAAGCACCAGTTTAAATTCTGGTGCTTTTTACTATTGAAATCTGTTTGTTAACTAAAATATTGCTTTAGTCCCTCCAATCTTTCAGATAATTCATTTTCGATTGAACGGTAGTTCTTTGTATTAGGAAGTGCTTTATTAACAGAGAAATAATACTTGATCTTTGGTTCAGTACCTGATGGTCTTGCTGAAATTTTGCTCCCATCTGCTAAATAGAATTGCATGACGTTAGACTTATCCATATCCAGTTTTTCTATTTTTCCTGAATCCACCTGAGTAACTGTACTAGCTTTCACATCGACAATTTTCTCTACTTTTTGACCATTCATCTCCTTTGGTGGATGATGTCTAAAATCAGTCATTAAAGCCTGAATTTGTTCTGCTCCATCTTTTCCTTTCTTGGTTACTGAAATTAGAGCTTCCTTATAGAATCCAAATTTTTCATAAATCTCGCCCAACACATCAAAAACAGTCTTACCTTTTGATTTATAGTAAGCAACGACCTCTGCAACCATAGCGCAAGCACTTACTCCATCTTTATCTCTCACAAAATCTCCCACTAAATAGCCATAAGATTCTTCACCTCCTCCAATGAAAGTTTGTTTTCCTTCGAGATCTCTGATTATTGCGGCTATATTTTTGAAGCCAGTTAAAACCGAAAAACAAGTAACACCAAAGCCTTCACAAATTCTATCTATTAATTCCGTAGTCACAATTGTATTAACCATAAATTGGTTTCCATCCAATTTCCCAGCTTCTTTCCATCTACTCAGCAAATAATAAGTTAATAGCGACCCAGTTTGATTACCATTAAGTAACTCAAAATCACCTTTTTCATTTGGTACAGCTGCTGCATATCTATCGCCATCAGGATCACAGGCCAATATTAATTCTGCTCCAACTTCTTTACCTAATTTTAAAGAAAGTGTTAAAGCTTCTGCTTCTTCAGGATTAGGATAAATTACTGTCGGGAATGTTCCATCTGGCTCAGCCTGTTCTTTAACAATATGAATGTTTTCAAATCCAAAAGCTTTGATTGCTGCTGGAACCATTTTACCTGAGGCTCCGTGAATTGGAGAAAATACTATAGGTAAGTCTTTTTGGCTTTGAATTTCCTCTGGTGCCAAGCTTAGGCCTTTTACCTTTTCTAAGTAAATGGCGTCGAAATCTTCCTCTATATAGCTAAAAAGGTTATCCTGCTTATTCCAATTTACCTGATCAAAAGAAGTGATCTTTTTTACTTCATTAATAATATTGGTATCATGGGGAGCTACCACTTGAGCACCATCATCCCAATATGCTTTATAACCATTATACTCCTTTGGATTATGAGATGCTGTAATCATCACACCGCTTTTACATCCATAATGTCTTACAGCGAAAGAAAGCATAGGGGTAGGCCTCATTTCCTTGAAGTAAAGGACTTTGATCCCATTTGCAGTTAGAACATTCGCAGTTGTAGTAGCAAATAGAGTGTTATTGATTCTGCTATCATGGGTAATAGCAACTTTAATATCTTCTCCTCGGAAACACTTTAAAAGGTAATTTGCAAGCCCTTGCGTAGCCATTCCGATGGTATAAATATTCATTCGGTTGGTTCCTACTCCCATAAGACCTCTAAGTCCACCTGTTCCGAATTCTAAATCCTGATAAAAAGAATCGACTAATTCAGTTGGATTTTCATCGATCAGATTTTTGATTTTTGTTTTAGTTTCTTCATCAATATTTCCATTAAGCCAACTCTGGGCTTTGGAAAGGATGGTGGGGTCTATCGTGCTCATATGTTAAAAATTTCTTTGAATTCTAAGATATAGAAAATGTGAATTAAAGCCATTCTCAATCTCTAAATGATTTTAAGAAATTTAAAAAAACGGTAGAAAGAAAGGAGGATCTGTTGATTTACTGGGCTAAAGTACTTTCTTACCCCAATACCAAAAGGATATGCATATTGATTTATACTCTTTTCAGGAGATAAACTTCGTATTTATACTTGCTAATTTTGAATTACTTCAAGAATCGGAAAATTCATCGAAATTGGAATTCTTATCAATTATAACTTCTTTTTTTTTAACTCTTGAAAAATGATGATAAGGGATGATTCCATATCCGTATTTAATTGAAAACACTTTGGTGAATTCCGCACCAAAAAAGAAAATCAAACAGGAATAAGAAACCCATAGCAAAATTAAAATTAGTGAACCTGCTGCACCATAAGTTGAACCTGGATTTGTGGCGCCAAAATATAAGCTAAGTAGGACTTCACCTAACACAAATAAAGTAGCTGTTAGAAAAGCGCCAACCCAAACAGTCTTCCAACGTATTTTGGCATCAGGTAAATATTTAAAAATCAACCCAAATAATAGGGTAATTATGGCCAATGACAGGATCCAGTCCATTATAAATGCTACATAAACAACGAATTCGGGTAGTTTGGTAGAAATATAGTCCTTCAGAATGGAAATTGTAGCAGTTAAAATAAAACTTATCAGGAGGAGAAATCCTAAAACTAATACAAAGCCAAAACTGATTAACCGATCCTTTGCTAGCCTATACCATGATATTTTCTCGGTAAGCTTTAATTCCCAGATCTGATTTAGAGAAACTTTTAAATGGTAAAAAACCCCTGTGGCTCCAAAAAGGAGAGTACCCAAACCCACAATAGTGGCAAGAGTGGACTTGCCACTAAACTGGGTACTTATAATCATCTCTTCAATAATATTTGCGGTATCAGCTCCTAATATTTCCTGAAATTGTGAAGATAATCTTCCAGCAACAATATCATTTCCCCATATCGCACCCACTGAATTTACCACTATTACAAGTAGAGCGGGTAAAGAAAGTACAGCATAATATGCAACGACAGCACTCAGCCTGGCAGGGTCAGAAGCATTCCATCTTTTGAAGGCTAAAACAATTAATTGTGGCAGATGCTTAATTTTGAATTTACTCGGAGAAAGTAAATCCTCCTTTGGATGTGCCTCCATGATTAATTTGAATTCCCGTTTAGTTCGGCGATTTTCAACTCTTTGAGCTCCTCATTCATTCTTACTCCTCCTTTTATTCCAAAATCTAAAGTTCTTATTGGGAATGGAATAGTTATTCCTTCTTTATCAAATGCTTTCTTTAAAGCAATAATGGCTTCATTCCTAGCAGGAATAAAATTCACTTCAGTAGTAGAAAATTTCACCCAGATATTTAAAATAAAATTAATAGAACTATCTCCGAAACCAGTCCAGAAGATGGATGGATCTTCCGATTTTAATCTGCTAGGTAACCCATCCATAGCTTCCAAAGCAATTTTTTGAACCGTTTCTAAATCTTCACCATAACTTATTCCACATTCTATTTGGATTCTTCTTTTCCCTTCTTCCGTGTAATTAATAAAGTATTCCTGAAAAAGCATTCTATTTGGGACATGAACAATCGGCCCATTGTAAGTCCTGATTTTGGTCACTCTTAAATTAACATCGATGACTTTCCCTTCGTGACCATCTTTGGTCTGAATTATATCTCCTATTTTATATGGCTGATTAAACGTTATAAAGACACCAGACATAAAATTTGCTGCAGTGTCTTGAAATGCAAAACCTAAGGCTAGTCCTATAATTCCCAAACCTGCCAAAATAGAAGAAACAGTTTTAGTGAGTTCCAGCGCTGAAAGTGAGAGCATAACTCCCAAAATCAGAATAGCCATAAAAATTATTTGGCTCAAAAACCTACTAATGGTAGGATTAATATGAAATTTATTCAAATATCTGTTGGAGTATAATTTTAGCTTCCTCGCTAAAAAAACTGAAAGAGTTATAATTAATATAGCAAGAACCAAATTTGGTAAACTGGTTATTGCTGCTTCACCCCAAGACTGTAACTTTTCTTTAATTTTCTCAAATACTTGTTGGGTATTGTACCCAAATATTTCCGCTAATTCCATGATCCAATTTTTATTCTTTTGAATTAAGAGAAATGATCATGCCATGATAGAGAATTAAAATTATTATGTTTTGCTTACTTTCTTAATTCGAAACTTTAAGTTTAAACAAGATTGAATTATAGATCAATAGACTGATTTAGAATCATTTATGAATTAATTTGGCAAGATTTCTTTTTCTAATTAAAAGCGTGTCAAATAATGTTTGCTTCAGCTTAAAAATATTTTTTCCCGTTTTGGGGAATTTATTCCGTAGAGGAAATAAAAATGTGTCGTTCGTTCTTAAGGTGATTTTATCTGAATATTGTCTAAAATACTTTTTGAATTTAACCCTAATTGCCTCATAATTTTCTGTACATCTGCCTGAGAAAGATTGGTGGATTTTATTTTTTCTTTTTCAAAAATAATCACATTCCCTTCCCAGGTATTTGGAGCGGAGGGAACGAATACCACTTGCTTCCCTGACTCCAATTCATCAACGAGAAATGCCAACATCCAACCATCAATGGGTACTAAAACAACAGGAAAACTTATTTCTGTATCTATTCCTGCCGTATTTTCAAAAGTATTTTTCATTAACTGATATCCGGGAAAAAGAGTCAGGATATTTTTTTCAATCCAAAGAACCATTTTCTTTCCCAATCCTTGGTTCGCGATATACCCAGCTAGGAAACAGAAAATAATCAAAACTAGGATCGCTAAAAAATAAGGAGTATCGAATAGCCAAATCTCATCACCAAATTTTTTACTTAAAAAAGTTGTTATTGGTTTCAATATCATCAAAGCCTTTTCTAATAAGATTATTGCTAAAATGATAGGGATTAAAAAAAAGATACCTCCCTTGACGGTTTGAGAAATGATACCTAATACTTTTTTCATGGCAATTTGAATTATTAAAAAATTTACAGCTTTTCAGTCATTAAAAAAACTTGAAAAAGGATAGAAATAAAAAGAGTCGGCTTATGCCGACTCTTTTTATAGATTCCCTCTCAATTCCTGCTCTCGTTCTATTGCCTCAAAAAGTGCTTTAAAATTACCCTTTCCAAAGGATTTAGCTCCTTTTCTCTGGATAATCTCAAAGAATAACGTTGGTCTATCCTGAACTGGTTTAGTGAAAATTTGAAGTAGGTATCCTTCTTCATCTCTATCCACTAAAATATTTAAATCTTTCAAAGGTTGGAGGTCCTCATCTATTTTACCTACGCGGTCGAGTAAATCGTCGTAATAAGATTGAGGAACTTCCAAAAATTCAACCCCTCTTTGCCTTAATTCTGATACGGTGTGAATGATATCATCTGTAGCTATAGCCATATGCTGCACTCCAGGTCCATGATAGAAATCAAGATACTCTTCAATTTGTGATTTTTTCTTTCCTTCAGCGGGCTCGTTTATAGGGAATTTGATATAACCATTTCCATTAGATACTACTTTGGACATCAATGCTGAATATTCTGTTGAAATATCTTGATCATCGAAAGTGATCAATAATTTGAATCCCATCACTTCCTCATAAAAATTGACCCAACGGTTCATTTCACCAAGCTCCACATTTCCAACACAATGATCTATATATTTCAAACCAATGGATTTTGCTTTGTATTTGCTTGTTTTCTTAACATATCCAGGAAGAAATATTCCAGTGTAATTCTTTCTTTCTACAAACGTATGGATCGTATCTCCATAGGTTTTAATCGATGCAGTTTTTACTTCTCCAAATTCATCAGAAATAATTGCAGGTTCCTCTGCTGACTCAGCTCCCCGAGTAGTAGTTTCATACCAGGATTTCTCTGCATCATCAACCCATAGAGCTAATACTTTAACACCATCTCCATGTTTGGTTATATGCTCAGAAATTGGACCATCAGGGGATAAAGGAGAAGTAAGAACTAATCGAATTTTATCTTGCTTCAGCACGTAAGATGCTCTGTCTTTCAAGCCTGTTTCTGGACCCGCATATGCTATTAATTTAAAGCCAAATGCATATTGATAAAATAATGAAGATTGTTTGGCATTGCCAACATAAAGCTCCACATAATCTGTCCCGTTTATAGGTAAGAAATCATTAGACATAGTCAAGTTATTTTTGGGTTTTAATCGTTAGTCAAAGTTAAAAAATAAACAAAAGAATATTTGGCTAAAGTAAACTTATTCTTGAGGATTTTTATTTCCCCAAAGTGTAATGACTGCCATAATCAGAAATGCCAAAGCCCATGTACCAAAGCTAGATCCTAGCGCTAATAAAATTAATCCCAAATAATAAATAGGTCCCATTGTAAATCCAATCAGGAATTTTATTGTTGAGTTAAATACTTTATCCTTGATCTTGGGTGATCTCCAAAGCCAAACCCAATAAAGCGGAAAATGGAATATTTTCATTAGCTTATTATTCAACCCAGAATTTGGTTGAATTGGGTTTTCAACTTTTCCTGTATCTAAAAACTCGTCTACAGCTTGTTTATCAGTTAAGTCAACACCATTATCTATTAGATTTTTTAGGTTTTCCTCATAATTTTCTTCAGGAATCTCAACTACCAAATGATGCAATGCCTTCTCGACAGATTTCGTCAGCTTCCCGGATTGGGAATTGGGCATATTAACTTCTATCGGGGTACCAAAAACCATACTGACTCTACTCCCAGATCTTTTATGCGCAGAAAAATTAATTCCAACTGGCAAAATAACAGGTTTAGCATCAGGGTATTTTTCCTTGAGACCAAATGCCATCCTGGTAAATCCTTTACTGAGAGGCCTTAAATTTCTGATATCGCTATGACTTCCTTCAGCAAAAATTATGACAGTTCCATTTTTCTTGAGAATCTCGTACGTTTTATCAAAAATCAATTGGTTTTGCTGAATGGTGGAAAATCCATCACGAACCCTGTAAACGGGAAGCATTCTTATAAAATCCAAAAGTTTAGCTGCTATAGGATTCTTAAATACGGAGGCCCTAGTAAGGAAATAGGGGTTAAGCTTTGTGTGGGTTGCTAATAGTAAGGGATCAATTAATGCATTTTGGTGATTTGCCACCAAAATCACAGGTCTATTTTTAGGAATATTGGTTTTGCCCTGAACATTAATTTTCTTGAAATAGAGATGAAGGCAAGCTTTCACTAAAAGGCGAAGCAAATAATTTATTATGTCTTTCATTCTTTATTTTTCCATAGCGCGGCGATGGTCATTCCAGAGATTAAATGCCAAATTCCCCAAAAAGCGGTAATTATAGCCATCCCTCCTAAACCATTAAAATAAGTAAAGATCAAAACCAATCCCAAACCGGAATTTTGAATCCCTGTTTCAATGGTTAATGTTTTCACATCGGCTAAGGGTAATCCAAAAATCTTTCCGATGCTAAAACCAGCCCCCAAAGCAATACAATTGTGTGCTAAAACCCATAAAAAAATGACAGAAATATACTTTAAGAATAGATCTAAGTTTCCCATAAAAGCTAAAATAATGAATGCAGAGAAGATTAAAAGACTAACGGGTTTTAGAATTTTGGATGCTTTTTCTGCAAGAATTGGAGCTTTTTGATGCGTTATGATTCCCAAAATAAGAGGAATTCCTAAAATCATAGAAACAGTGAGAAAAGCATCTAAATAATCCAATTCAATATCCTTTAATAGGATAGATGTAGGTGAATATAAACTAGCCCATAAAGCAAAATTCAAGGGTGTCGTAATAATTGACGCTAAACTTGAGAATCCCGTTAAACTGATGGATAAAGCAGTATTCCCTTTTGCAAAATTGGTGAGAAAATTTGATACATTTCCTCCTGGGCAGGCTGCGACAAGAAACATCCCTAGTGCTACACTTGGTGGAGGGTTTATGATGTTTATCAATCCCCAGGTCAAAAAAGGAAGTAAGATAAATTGTGAAAAAACTCCTAAAAAAAAACCTTTTGGATTCTTTACCAGGTAGTTGAAATCCTTGAATCTTAAATCCAATGCCACGCCATACATGATTAATGCTAAGGCAAGATTGAGTAAAATGAGGTCTCCTGGTGAGAAATTTAGCTGGATTGAATCCAGTTCATTAGATTGGGTCATTAAACCGAAAATCCAACGATTTCTTGAAATATCAAAGTCTAAATTGCTTTTAGAGTCAGATATTTATTTCTACATGTGTTTTCGCTTAGGATGTTTTGGCTTAAGGATAGTTCGAAATCGTTTCCGCATCTTTTATTTCTGTCTAAATAAATCATATTGAATGCTATGTGGATAATCTTTAGATTGAATGAATGGAACTGTGAATAATTAATAAGATAATTTTTTTAATAGCAGGTCCATTAAAAATTTATAAAATTAAGATTTAACCCAAAATACTGCACTATTATGACCAAAAGGAGAGAGTTTATAAAGAAATCCGTATTAGGAACGGCCGGAATAGCAATGACTGGAATGTCCATGTCTGCGAAGTCTTATGGATCAATAATTGGAGCCAATGAAAGGATTAATTTAGCAGTAATTGGAATTCGAGGGCAAGGCACAAATCACATCAACCAATGGTGTGCACTTAAAGAAAATCGTAATGTTCGTTTAAAGACTCTTTGTGATGTAGATGAGCAATATTATCCTGAAAAATTGAAAATTGTTATTGAAAAAACGGGAGTGACTCCATTGACAGAATGGGATATGCGAAGGGTTTTTGACGATCAGGAAATTGATGCTGTTTCATTTGCAGTACCAAATCACTGGCATGCTTTGGGCACTATATGGGCATGTCAGGCAGGAAAACATGTTTATGTGGAGAAGCCGGCAAGCCATAATGTTTTTGAAGGAAGAAAAATGGTGGAAGCCGCTCGGAAATATAATAGGAGGGTACAGGTTGGTTTCCAAAATAGATCTATTCTTAACGTTATGGAAGCAATGAAATTCCTCCATGAGGGTGGAATAGGAGATGTGTATATGGCGAGAGGTCTTTGTTATAAACCAAGAAATTCATTTGGGATTGCTGCAGACAGTACTCCTCCTGCTTCTTTGCACTATGATCAATGGTTAGGTCCGGCGCCCTATCAGCCATATAATGAAAAGAAGGTCCATTATAATTGGCATTGGCACTGGGCTACAGGAAATGGGGATACGGGTAATCAGGGACCGCACCAATTTGACGTAGCAAGATGGGGGTTGAATAAAAATGAACATCCAGATTCAGTGTATTCATCAGGAGCTATATATGGAATCTCTCCTGAAGAATGTTCTCAAGAAACTCCGAATACCCAAACTTCAGTTTTTAAATATGCAGATGGTAAAACGCTTGAATTTGAAACTAGGGGAAGGTACACCAATGGGGAGTCAAGTCTAGGTATTAAAATAGGAAATATGTTTTATGGCACGGAAGGGTATTTGGAATTAAATGGTGGTACTTGGAAAGCATTTAAATTAAATGAAAAAGAACCATTTGCAATGAGCAAGAAAAGAGAGGAGGTTGCTTCCAATAATCAGGTTTTGGCAGCCCCAGGTGGTGCCGAGCATTATGCCAACTTTCTTGATGCAATTCGGGGAGAAAGTGATTCAATTCTTCATTGTGATATTGAAGAAGGGCATAAGTCATCAGTTCTTCCTTTGATTGCCAATATTTCATACTTGACTGGAAAACAGTTACATTTTGATGGGAAAACTGAAAAATTTGTCAAAGACAAAGCTGCAGATAAACTATTGAAAAGAGATTATCGCAAAAATTTTGAAGTACCTAACCAAGTTTGATTTCTTATAAAAAGAAAAACTATGAATGAATCTAATTCAAGAAGAGAATTTCTTCTAAAAAGCATGGCAGCTGGATTCGCTTTAAGTGTCGGAAATTTGCCACTTAATTCTTTTGCTAAATCACAAGCGAAAGGAATGCAATTTGGTTTGGTCACTTACCAATGGGGTAGAGACTGGGATCTTCCTACTTTGATCAGTAATTGTGAGAAAACAGGGGTATTGGGGCTAGAGCTCCGAACTCAGCATGCTCATGGCGTAGAAACCTCACTTAACGCGCAGCAAAGGGAAAATGTAAAAAAACGATTTGAAGATAGCCCAGTAACCTGCTTAGGGTATGGAAGTAATTTTGAATATCATAGTCCGGACCCTAAAGTTCTTCAGGATAACATTTCCCAAACCAAAGAATACATCAAATTATGTAAAGACATAGGAGCAACTGGGATAAAAGTAAAACCTAATAATCTTCCCTCAGAAGTTCCCAAGGAAAAGACTATTGCTCAGATTGCAAGGTCATTCAATGAAATTGGTAAATATGCGGGTGATTATGGTCAATTAGTCAGAGTGGAAGTTCATGGTCACTTGACTCAGGAATTACCAAACATGAAAGCAATTTTTGATCAAGTGACTGATCCTAATGTGAAAATTTGCTGGAATTGCAATCCTGAGGATTTATTGGAACCAGGGTTAGAAGCAAATTTTAACTCGGTTAAAAAGTGGTTTGGAGATACTGTTCATGTGCGTGAATTCAACGAGGGAGATTATCCATATCCAGAATTATTCAAACTTTTTGCAAAAATGAATTATGATGGTTGGATTTTAATGGAGGCAAGAACAGAACCTGCAGATAGAATTGCAGCTCTAAAAGAACAACTTGCATTGTTTAATTCCTTAAAGGCAACAGCCTTGGGGATTGTTTAACTTTTAATAAATTAATCAACGTATTATCAACTATAAACCCATGCAATTGAACCTAACAAAAAAGTTATTTCTTGGTATAACTGCCTTGACTTTTATGGTAGCCTGTAGCTCAGGAACAACTAATTCTACTGAAAATTCTGAAGAAATGGAGAATCAATCACCTAAACTTGAACTGATTCAAAATGAAGCGGAAAAGAAAATAGATGTTTTAGTGGATGGGAAATTATTTACTTCATTTATCTATCCTGATACTTTAGACAAACCTGTTTTGTTTCCTATTAATACCTCCGAAGGAACCACAATAACAAGAGGGTGGCCACTCGCTCCAAGGCCTGGAGAAAGATTTGATCACCCACATCATATTGGACTTTGGTTTAATTATGGAGATGTCAATGGATTAGACTTTTGGAATAATTCCTATGCAATCCCAGCAGATAAGAAATCTAATTATGGGCATATTGTACTGAGTAAAATAAATTCAATTTCTTCCTCAGGATCAAGAGGGCAACTTGAAGTAACTCAGGAATGGAAAAATGAGGCAGGGGAAACCCTATTAGAGGAAAATACCACATTTATATTCACTGCTGATGGATCGGACCGCTCTATAGAAAGAATTTCCATTTTAACCGCTATAAATGGGCCTGTATCATTTACAGATAATAAAGAGGGAATGCTTGCAATCAGGGTTGCCAGAGAACTGGAACACCCATCTACAAAACCAGAACTTTTCACTGATGCCTCAGGAAAAGTCACTGATGTTCCCACCATGAATAATGAAGGTATTACTGGGATGTATACGAGCAGTAATGGAAATAAAGGTGATGATGTTTGGGGTACCCGTGGAGATTGGGTGGAACTGGCCGGAAAAATAGGTCAGGAACCAATTTCTGTCATTATATATGATCATCCGGGAAATGTAGGCTATCCTACTTATTGGCATGCACGGGGTTATGGATTATTCGCTGCAAATCCATTAGGTCAAAAAGCAATGAGTGAAGGAAAAGAAGAATTGAATTATAAATTGGAAGACGGGCAGTCAATGACATTTAAATTTAAAGTAGATATTATTTCTGGAAAGGAACTTAGCCCAATGGAAATCAACCAACTTTATGATAGTTGGAAGACCAATTAATCTCATTAAAAATCTTATTTACAATTAAAAAGCGCTGACATGAGTTAGTGCTTTTTTTTGATTTGAAATGCTATCAATATTTAAATTAAGTAGTGATCCACATGTAATTTTCTAATTTTTTTAAAGTCTTATCCTTATTTTAAATTACTTTAACAACAATCTCTCATCTTGCCAAAATCGATGAAAAAAAAGTCAAATTTATATGATTCTGACGCTATTATCTTTGTTTCAGAATTAATCCTATGCTATGTCTATTAAGGTTGCCGTAAGGCATTATACACGATACGATTACGATAGTCCTATTACTTTAGGACCACAAGTCATCCGACTCCGTCCCGCCCCTCATTCAAGAACTTATATAAAAGGCTATTCTTTAAATGTAAGGCCAGATAACCATTTTATTAACTGGCAGCAAGACCCTTTTGGGAACTATCTGGCTAGAATTGTTTTTCCTGAAAAAGTAAAGTTTTTTGAAATTGATGTTGAAGTTATCGCCGATATGGTAGTAATTAATCCATTCGATTTTTTTGTAGAAGATTATGCTCATGAGTTTCCTTTCAAATATGAGGAAGGTTTATATGGTCAGCTTGTTCCATATTTAGAGATAAAGGAAGAAGGAGCTTTATTGATGGATTTGGTGAGAAGAGCAAAAGCATTATTAAAAAAAGAGATGATTACTGTAGATTATTTGGTTGCTATCAACCAATTAATCCATCAAGAATTGAAATACCATGTCAGGATGGAGCCAGGGGTTCAATCTTGTGAAGTAACACTCACCTTAGGATCCGGTTCTTGTCGGGATTTTGCCTGGTTAATGGTTCTTGTTTTGAGACATCTGGGGCTTGCTTCAAGATTCGCTTCCGGTTATTTAATTCAATTAAAATCTGATGAAAAATCTTTAGATGGCCCATCAGGGCCAGAGGAGGATTTTACAGATTTACATGCGTGGACAGAAGTTTTTATTCCTGGTGCAGGTTGGATTGGTTTGGATTCAACTTCTGGATTATTCGCTGGGGAAGGCCATATTCCATTAGCATGCACTCCTAGCCCACAGGATGCGGCCCCAATTTCAGGGATGGCAGAACCTGCGGATACAACTCTTCACTTTGTAAATGAAGTGACAAGAATTGAAGAAACACCAAGAGTTACGAAACCATATTCTGAGGAAGTTTGGGAAAAGATCCAATTAGTAGGGGATAAAGTTGATGAAGATTTAGAAGCAAATGATGTTAGATTGACCATGGGAGGGGAGCCAACCTTTGTGTCTATCGACAATCAGGATGCGCCGGAATGGAATACAGATGCCGATGGAGAGCATAAAAGAAAGCTTTCAAATATCTTATTTCATAAACTCAAAGATCAATTTGGTCACGGTGCCCTGATGCAATATGGACAAGGGAAATGGTATCCTGGAGAGCCCCTTCCAAGATGGAAATTAGCTTGTTTTTGGAGAAAAGACGGGAAACCTATTTGGCACGACGATTCACTGTTGGCTGATTTATCAAAAGACTATAAACTAAATAATAGACATGCCAAAAGCTTTATTACTAATTTGGTAAAGCAGCTCAATGTTGATAAAAACAATATTTCGCCACTCTATGAAGATCCATTTTATTTCATTTGGCAGGAAGGTCGCGTACCGGTTAATATCAATCCGAAAAAATTTAATTTAAAGTCCTCATTAGAAAGACAGAAGCTTGCCGAACTTTTAAATAAGGGCCTCGGAAAACCAGTTGGTTTTTCGATTCCATTGGAATGGGAGTTCAGTGAAGAAAGATGGCAAAGTTGTAAATGGAAGTTCAGAAGAGATGATTTGTATTTAGTTCCTGGAAATTCACCTGCTGGATTGAGACTTCCGTTGGATTCCATAGAATATACAGATCCCAAGGATGAGCTCGTTATCCCAGAAAATGATTTGTTTTCTCCGGTTAAGAAATTACCAAAATCTTCTAAAAAATTAAGAGCTAAGAAACCTCCAATCAATTCCAAACGAATTTTTAAAACCACCTTGGTGGTGGAAATCAGGGAAGGAAAGCTTTTTGTTTTCTTCCCACCTACTAAGCAGATGGAACATTATCTTGATTTAGTAAGTGCGGTAGAAAGAACTGCTAAAAAGTTGAAAATACCGATTCTGATTGAAGGCTATGATCCCCCCTCTGATACTAGAATTGAAAAAATGATGATTACTCCTGACCCTGGAGTGATTGAAGTAAATATTCAGCCTGCTAAAACTTGGAAGGAAGTATTGAATAATTACGGGGTTTTGTATGAAAAAGCCCGTGAATCCCGCCTAATCAGCGAAAAATTTAATGTGGATGGGAAGCATACAGGAACAGGGGGGGGAAATCATATTACACTTGGAGGAACAACACCAGAAAATAGTCCCTTGCTCCGTCGTCCTGATGTATTACGTAGTTTTATCACTTATTGGCAACATCATCCAGCATTATCCTATTTATTTTCTACGCAATTTATTGGGCCGACAAGCCAAGCTCCACGAGTTGATGAGGGAAGGGATGATATGCTCTATGAGTTAGAATTGGCTTTTCAGCAAGTGCCTAATGGAAAAGAAAACGAAATTCCATTTTGGATGGTTGATCGAATATTTAGGAACCTTTTAGTGGATATTACTGGGAATACACATCGTGCAGAATTTTGCATCGATAAATTGTATTCACCTGACTCGAGTAGCGGTAGACTAGGGATTCTGGAATTCAGGGGATTTGATATGCCTCCTCATTATCGAATGAGTATGGTTCAATTATTATTGATCAGAGCCTTAATGAGTTGGTTTTGGAGAGAGCCTTATAATCATAAATTGGTCAGATGGGGTACTTCACTTCATGATAAATTCTTACTTCCACACTATTGTCAAAAGGACATGAAGGAAGTGGTAAATGATCTTAAAAGAGCTGGTTATGATTTTGATATTTCCTGGTTTGACCCATTCTTCAGCTTTAGATTCCCGTTAATCGGAGAATTGCAGTCAGATGAAATTCATATAGAGCTAAGAATGGCAATAGAACCTTGGCACGTATTAGGTGAGGAAATTTCAAGTTCAGGTACAGCCCGTTATGTTGATTCTTCGCTTGAACGCTTACAAGTTAAAATTTCAGGTTTAACAGATTCAAGGTATTATTTACTGTGTAATGGCTTTAAGATTCCGCTTAAAAACACAGGAGTTCAGGGTGAGTATGTTGCAGGTATCCGTTATAGAGCTTGGCAACCTTTTTCAGCTCTGCATCCCACTATTGGTATAGATACACCATTAGTGATTGACTTATATGATTCTTGGACCAAAAAGTCTGTTGCTGCGTGTCAATATCATGTAGTGCACCCCGGTGGCAGAAGTTATGATTCTTTCCCAATCAATAGTAATGAAGCGGAAGCAAGAAGAATTTCAAGATTTTTCGACTTTGGGCATACAATTACCACTGATAATCCTGTTAATTTGACTATTAAAGACGACCAGAATACTGGTAGATATATTACAAAAGTTGAAAGTAAGGCTTATTATGATGTGGAAACAGAAATAGTTAATCCCGAATTTCCTTATACAATGGATCTGCGTCGCTACAAGAAAAAGGGATTTTAATATAAAGAATTGGAACTAGTTCAATTAGGACAAATGATTGAATCATATCTTACAGAAAGGATGTTCAATAATGCGCCATTTCTAGATGAAATGGCCACCGATCAAGGCAAAATCCAACCGCATTGGGAAAGAATAGCTAAATATTACGAGCAGATAGGTGCGGAGAAAATGAGGCAATTTCAGGAAGAAGTTAGCCGACAACTCCGTGAAAATGGAGTAACATATAATGTTTATGGTGATCCTGACGGAATGAACCGCCCCTGGATTTTGGATCCAGTTCCACTGATTTTTGATACTCAGGAATGGGAAGGTATAGAAAAAGGTTTAATTCAAAGGACGGAACTTTTAAACCTGATATTGAATGACTTATATGGTTCCCAAACTTTGATTAAAGAAGGTTTATTACCTTTTGAATTGATATATAATCACCGGGGATTTCTAAGACAGGCACAAGATATTAAGTTGGAGGGTGATCAGCAATTGATCCAATATTCCTCTGATTTAGCGAGAGGCCCTAATGGAAAGATGTGGGTTTTGCATGATCGTACTGATGCACCTTCTGGCTCAGGTTATACTTTTGAGAATAGAGCTGCGATGACTCGGGTTTTTCCTGAATTGATTCGAGAAAATCATGTTCGTAAAATCACCTCTTATTATCAGACTTTTAAAAACACTTTAACAAGCCTAACTAATAATAAGGAAAATCCAAGAGTAGTATTGCTCTCTCCAGGGCCGACTAATGAAACTTTTTTTGAGCATGCCTATATATCTTCATTTATGGGTTTTACGCTGGCTTTTGGGGAAGATTTAACGGTCAGTGAAGGATATGTTTGGCTAAAAACCATTAAGGGTCTTGAAAAAGTAGATGTAATTATCCGCCGTGTGGATGATGTCTTCTGTGATCCACTTGAATTTAAAAGTAATTCCCATTTAGGTGTTGTTGGATTAATGGAAGCGGTTAGACAGAAAAAAGTTTTAGTGATCAATCCCCTAGGGTGTAGAATTCTTGAGAATCCCGGCATCATGGCGTTTTTACCTAAAATCTCAAGACACTTGCTTGGTGAGGAACTAAAATTGCCATCTGTTGCAACTTGGTGGTGTGGGCAGCCAAAGGAATTGACTTATGTCTTTGATAACATTGAGTCTCTGGTTATCCGAAATATATATAGAGGTACAAATCATAAATCACTATTCGGGGGTGATTTATCGAAAGAGAAAATTAAAGCCCTTAAAAAAGAGATTCAGCGTAACCCATCAATGTTTGTTGGTCAGGAGATGGTTGATTTTTCCACTTCTCCTTCTTGGATTAATAATAAACTGGAAGCTAGAAATGCTGTGTTTAGAAGTTATGTAGTAGCAGATTCAGAGCATAAAAGCTATAAAGTAATGCCTGGAGGGCTTGCAAGGAGTTCTCCGGAAAAAGGAGCGTTTTTAGTATCCAATCAATCTGGAGGAATTAGTAAAGACACTTGGGTTTTAGGAAAGTCAAAAGAGATTGTTTCAACTTTTACCAAACCAGTGAAAGTTCAGCCTTTAGTTCGAAATGTTTTGCCAAGTCGGACAGGTGAAAGGTTATTTTGGCTTGGTAGATATTTAGAAAGGTCTGCTTATGCGGTTCGATTGATGCGGATGACGCTTCTTTCTTACAATGAAGCAGATGAGGATATCCATGTGCACGAGTCCCCAGTTTTAAGTTCTTTATTAAAAACACTTACCAAAATGACAGGGACTTTACCAGGATTTATGGAAAAGGGCCATCTGATGAACCCGGAACCTGAGCTATTAGACCTTGTTCACAATGTGGAAAAACCGGGAAGTATTGCTTATTCGATTCAATCTTTTTTAACCAATGCCTATGCAGTCAGAGATCGTCTGAGTTTAGATACGTGGAGGATTCTAGATAATATTACTGAAGAGTTGACAAACATGCGTCAATCGAATACCTCCTTAACAAAAGCTTACCATAGTCTGGATAATATGGTGGTAAAATTAATGGCATTTTATGGTTTGAATATAGATAACATGACTCGGGAACCTACCTGGCATTTATTAAATATTGGAAGGTTTATTGAGTCTGCTGCGAATAATTGTACGATACTGAGAGGCATGTTAAGTCAATCTTTTGACTCGGAATCTAATAAGGAGCTGATGGAAGACACATTACGATGTAATGAAAGTCTGGTTACATACCGATATCGATATAGATCTAATTTGGAAATGCCTGGAGTGCTCAGCCTGTTGATTTTACATGAAGACAATCCAAGATCCTTGATTTTCCAACTATTGGAAATTGACCATCATTTGAAAGCTTTACCAATAAAAGATGATCATGAAATGTTTGGTTTCGAAAGGAAAAAGCTGTTAGAGGCAATTACAAAAATAAGACTTTGTGATATCGACCAACTTTCAGTGCCAAACCCTTTAACACAAGAATTTGATAATCTCATAGCTTTATTGGACCAAATAATTGAGCTCTTGCATGATACATCAGATTTGATTTATGAAAAATATTTTAGTCATACTGGATCGGAGTACAGCATGATTCAAACTTCAGTAATTCCAGAAATATGAAATATCAGATTATTCATATTACAGATTATATCTACAAGTTTCCGGCGAGGCTTTGTCATAATTTGATGTTTCAGATTCCACAAGATTCAGAATTTCAAAATGTTGAGAAATATCTTTGTGAAATAAGTCCAAAACCAAGTTCGGAAGTAGAGAGAATTGATTTCTTTGGAAATAAGTATTTGTATTTCTCTGTTGAAAGGTCTCATAAAAAGTTGACAGTGACTTCTCAGAGCATTTTGGAACTGCGATCCCCTTCATGGATGAAAGTCAATCCAAAATTAACCAAACCTTGGGAGCAAGTGGTAAATTGGTTGCACAGTACAAATGCGCCTAATGAGGTACGTCAATACTATTTGGAATCGAACCATGTGACATTTATTGACGGGATCAAGGAGTATGCTTTAAAATCATTCAAGCCTGGGCGACCAATTATGGAGGCAATGCAAGACTTAAATAGTAGAATCTTCCATGATTTTGCATTTACTCCAGGTTTTACTGATATCAGTACTCCATTGCAAAAAGTCTTTGACCACAAAAAAGGCGTTTGTCAGGATTTTGCACATTTTTCATTGGCTTGTTTGAGAGTTTTGGGTTTAGCAGCCAGATATGTCAGTGGATATATAGAAACTTTGCCTCCTCCAGGTAAACCAAAATTAATCGGTTCAGATGCATCCCATGCCTGGATTGCAATTTATATACCTGACCATGGTTGGGTAGAATTTGATGCCACAAATAATCTACTTGTAAATGATAAACATCTGAGAATAGCTATAGGCCGTGATTTCGCAGATATCACCCCTCTAAAAGGCATAGTTTACAGTGGAAGTGAACAGGAAATGAAAGTAAGTGTAGATGTTACTAAATTGGAAGAAGAAAGTGTTTTGTAGTTATTCTATGGTAATAGTAAAGGACTTTCTATCACGTTTTAATGGGGCAAGTTGAAGTATACCTTCTTTGTTTTTAAAATCGTGATTACTCTGTGAACTGTCTGCAATTCCAAGCCAAGGTTCAATACAAACAAATGGTGCTGCGGGTTTTGCCCAAATTCCAAGATATTCAAAGTCTTTAAATTCCAGAGATAAAATTGGGCCATTTATTACGTGATTCAATGACACTTTCTTTGATTTTAAATGCTTGAAAATCAAAGCATCATTATCAAATAAGTGTTTATTGAGGGTTAGTTTAGAACTATTGTCAAGAATCTTTTTTTGCTTATCACTAACCAAGCCATTTTCATCTAATAACCAAGTGCTATCAGTTTCTTTCTCGGGAAAAGACAAAAAGTAATCCTCGTATTTTTCTTCTGGGTGAAGTGGACAATTAAAAGCTGGATGCCCACCTACTGAGTAATACATGGTCTCTTCCCCAAGGTTTTCGATAATATGTTCAACCTTGATTGAATTGTCTGATAAAGTAAAAATCACATCAAATTGAAATTGAAAGGGATATTTTTGAAAAGTCTCCTCATCCCAGGAAAACCGAAATTGTAAGGTGTTTTCCGTGGAATGAATCAAATTGATTTTGTCAGAATTCCTGACAAGTCCATGCTTTGGAATAAAATATTTTTCTCCGTTTATCAAAGTATAGCAATCTTTCAAGATGCCAATGATTGGGAATAAAACCGGAGCATGACTAGCCCAAATTGTTGGATCTGCCTGCCAAATATATTCCAAACCGGTTTTTTTTGATTTAATAGAGCTAAGTTCTATTCCGATTTTTGTAATTTGAATACTTAGAGAATTGGACTGCAAAGAATATTTCATTCACGAAAATAATTAAAGGCAAGATTTATTATTGATCAATCTGCAAAGAATATTAAAAAGAATTTTCTTTAGTCTATCATTATTTTCGGTATGAAACAGTTAAACTGGCATGTCTTATGAACTAATATGTAAGAATCATCCTTGAAATGGGTTGGAATTATATATTATGCCTTTAATTATTAGAATAGTAAAATAAAAGAGGTAATGAGTTCAACAAAATGAGGATTTACTCAACAATTGAATGTTTTATAAGTATTGTATTAATCAATCAATACATCTAGTTAAAACCGAATACGAAAAATCAACTATAATTAAAATTTAATTTATGATGGGAATAAGAAATTTTAAAGCATTGCTTTTAGTAGCTTCAGCTTCTATTATACTTTTCTCTTGCGAAGAAAAAGAGGAAAGTCCTCAGTTTTCTCAAAGTGAGGTAAGTTTATTTGCAACTGTTGACTTTAGCTTTAACAATCCTGATCCAAATGCTAGAACAACTGATTTGGTTGTGAATAACTTTGCAGTAAAGGATGTAAAGCTTTCTATTGATAATGTTAAGCTTATACTAAGAGGAACAAATGAAGGAAGTAAAAAGCCAAGTATTGTTCAGATTAGAGAGAGAGACCCTCAATTATTACATTTGGTTAAAGATGGAGAGCCTCTAATGGCTCCTATAGGAACTGTAATGGCTTATGATGGGATTTATGGAAAACTTGACTTTGATTTAATTCAGGCAAAAGATGTCCCTGAAGATGATGAAATGTATGGTTTATCTGTAATTGCCAAGGTCGAATGGTCTGGTATTCCTGCGATCTTTTATTTAGATCTTGAAGATCAAGTTAGTTTGATGTTTAATAAAGGAATTGAAGTTGATGGTGCTCAGGACTTTATCCTTACCATGTATGTAGATAGATTCTTTGATGGACTTACCCCAGATATGGTGAAAAATGAAAATGGAGACGGAGTGATCGAAGTTGGCCCAAATAATCTGGACGGAAATCAAGCACTTTATGAGGCAGTTTCAGCAAATATTGCGTCTTCTTTAGACTTTAGAAATGGTAGCTTCAAAGAGTAGTTTTAATAATTAGAGTTAAAAATAACTTCTAAAAGCATCCGCTAAAATCACTAATTGGTTTTTACCGGATGCTTTTTTTTATGGTAGTTTTGTAAAGTCTATATCTGGAGCTACTCCGGTGGCAGGACGTTGGTGCATACTTTGTAATTCCGAATTTGTATCAAAAAAGCCGCCGTTTCTCAAATAGAATTTCCCTTCTAAAGCTCCACCGGCAAAATCTTTTCTATAACCTCGGTTCGCAATATCATCACCAGTAAATCTTGCTTCTGTTAGTTCAACCCATTCTCCTTGAGAACTTTTAGCCCATTGACTTTGATAAAAAACACTACGACCAATATTCCCATAGGAAGGATTGAAATTTTCTAAAAAGGAGTGAGGTCGTTTGTACCAAGTATCAGTTTTAGGTCTTAAAAAACTAGCAA
Organism: Algoriphagus sp. SE2; assembly: GCF_039563885.1. Lineage (NCBI taxonomy): Bacteria > Pseudomonadati > Bacteroidota > Cytophagia > Cytophagales > Cyclobacteriaceae > Algoriphagus > Algoriphagus sp. SE2. Next base: position 121,325 of record NZ_JBCLWJ010000010.1, read on the forward strand.
TCAATATCCATTCCCCAACCTCAGGATCTAAAAAATAGGCAGTATAGATTGTATTTCCATTTCCATCCGGTTCAACCGAGTTTAGAAATTTATAGGTTTGACCAGCTTTCCAGAAATATTTCAAGTAACTCTGCCCACCTGAACCTTCGTTTCCAAACTCTCCTGTGTAGACATTATGCCCTTTTTTTAATAACCTTATCTTTTCTTCTTCAGGTATTTCCTCTGGATTATCTGTGTTAAATGGACTCCATACAGAAAACAAAATCCTTCTTTCAATATCTGAATTTACCTGTATTCCAAAATATCCTTCACCAAATCCATTAGCCATAAAATAAGACCCAATTGGATCTTGACCTTCTGGAATAGTCATTTCATTATAAAACCATTTGAAATTCCTATCCTCTGGTAATGAATAACTTAAGTGAACCGATGGTCCTCTTCGCCCCCAATAGAACCTATTGTCTATATTATCTTTTACAAAGTCTAATTCTAGATCTCCATCGAATGAAATAATCAAGTTTTTAATCTTAGTAAAATCATTTCCTGATTTTTGAAGTCCCTTTAGTTTTATCTCATTGTAGCCGGAGGATAGATTCAATTCTGCTACTTCAACAATCCCAGTTTGTCCAGCATCTAGTTTAAATATTTCGGATTGATTGAGTTCAATTAAAATTTCTGCTTCATTCTTTTGGGGCAAAATTTCAAGAGAAAATAAAACATCCTTTGCCGTTCCAGATTTGAAATAAATACTGAATTCACTATCAGAATCAGCCCAAGACATGATTCCTTCATCACCGATTTTTTCTCTATAATCTCCTTTTGTCTGAAAAGTATTTCCTCCTATGGGAATGCTTATAGATTTTGAATAATTACTTCTTGGTTTATCTATGGTTGCAGAACAAGCCAGAAATAGACTCAAGGTAAATATCAAGATTAAAGGAAATTGATGTTTCATTGGTGTTTTGGATTTTAATCAAAGATAAATACCAAAACCAAATTGAGGTATTGAATCAAAAGTAAATCCCTAAATAATAGGATTTAGAAACTCCAACCTAATCCAAAGTATAAGGATTCTGGAAAACCCAAGCCAGTTCTGAGCATAAAATGTTTTCCTGGTCGCTGTAATCTATATCCAGCTGATGCAGCAATCACAGGAACTTCTGAAGAGTTTTCATTAAAGCCGAAATTTGGCCCAGCACTTATTTCAAAATGGCTAGCTTTTTTTCCAGTAAAGATTCCATATTGTGCATAAAAATAGTTCCCATTTCCTCCCCATACTCCATAGGCTCCCAGGCCGGCTCTCAGGTAAGTGGCAGTTACAAATTTACCTTTAGGAAAAGAAAGTATTCTCTCATAGTTTGAAGTTGCTGCCGCATATAAGCCAGCAAATCCTAATGTTCCCTGTAAAGAATTTTTATAAAATTCTGAACTAGTTTCTGTGTCTTGAGCTTTTGACTCAGAAAAGGAAGTAAAATAACAGATCGAAAAGATCATAAAACAGTAGTACAATTTCATGAGAAGGTTAGTTTGGGTGAATTTTTCTATTATTCTTCGAAAAAGTACAATAGTCTATGAAAAGTACAATAAAAATATAGTACTGCAACACTTATTTTTCTAATAAAAAAATTAAATATTAAAAGAATAATAAGTTGATTAAAATACTGATATGGCCTGTTTCTTTTCAAGAACCATTCATCAAATTCCGTATTCTTTATTGGGGTTCTTGGAAGTAAGTTCTTTTCGCTTTGATAATGATTATATTACTTTTATTAAAAATGTATTTGATAAAAAAGTCAACCAAAAATCGATTTAAAGTATTTAATTCTAGAATCTTATGAAGAAAATTTACCCTCTAATTTTACTTTTTATCATCAGTTTAATTTTTATTGGTTGTAGAAAAAATGAATATGGATTTACTAAAAAAGACATTCAAAGTGGTCAAAAGCTAATAGGTTTAAATTTTAAAAACCCTGAAATAGAAACCATGTATGGATATTTGGGAAGAAATAAAGCAGGGTATGATAGCTTAAGAAAGTTTCAAACTACTAATGAAACTTTCCCTGCTATGATGTTTGATCCACACCCATATGGTTTTGTGTTTCCTGAGAAAGGTGAGATTCCAAATTATTCTATTCCTGAAGGAATTGAATTGCCTGAAAATTTTCAAGAGATAGCTTTTTATACTATTCCCCAATTAGCATCCCTGATAAAGTATAAAAAAATAAGTTCTGAGGATTTGACTAAGTTTTTCATTTCAAGGATTAAAAAGTACGATGGAAAATTAGAATCCGTCATTACAATAACCGAAGATTTAGCTTTAAGTCAGGCCAGAAAAGCTGATCTTGAAATAGCTGAGGGTAATTACAAGGGGATTCTTCACGGTATTCCCTATGGTGTAAAAGATTTGATGGCTGTTGAGGGGTATCTGACCACATGGGGTGCAGCACCTTATCAGGATCAAGAAATAGCATACACAGCTTCAGTAGTGAAAAAGCTTGAAGATGAAGGTGCTGTATTAGTTGCAAAATTGGTTTCCGGATCTTTAGCCAGAGGAGATGTGTGGTTCGGAGGGAAAACAAAAAATCCATGGGATCTTTCACAAGGTGCTAGTGGATCATCTGCAGGGTCTGGCTCGGCCACTTCAGCTGGCTTAGTTCCTTTTGCTTTAGGTACAGAAACTTTGGGGTCCATCACCTCTCCAGCAACTAGAAATGGGGTTACGGGACTTCGTCCTACCTATGGGAGAGTAAGTCGCTATGGTGTGATGAGTTTAAGTTGGTCAATGGACAAAATTGGACCACTCGCAAGAAATGCAGAAGATTGCGAAATTATATTTTCAGCTATTTTGGGTAAAGATCCCAAAGATCCAAGTACCAATGATGTTCCATTTAACTATGTCTCAAGAAGTCCAAAGGAATTTAAAGTTGCTTTATTAAAAGATGATTTGGATTCTGATACAACCATCACTGGAGATAATCTCAGAGCTTCCTTGCAAATTTTTAAAGAAATGGGGATTGAACCAGATTCAATCTCATTACCGAAGGAATTCCCTTATGCCAGTTTTGATATTATTTTAAGATCAGAGGCAGGAGCATTTTTTGACGAGTTGGTTCGTTCTGGAAATGTGGACTTAATGGTAGAACAGAGTGAAGGATCTCGAGCAAACTCACTTAGACAATCAAGGTTTATCCCAGCTGTTGAATATTTGCAAGCAAATAGACAGCGAAGACAATTAATAGAAGAAGTAAACAAACTATTTAAAGAATATGATGTAATAATTGCTCCTAGTTATAGAAGTAGACAACTATTGATCACAAATTTAACTGGACATCCCGTCATTAGTGTTCCTAACGGCTTTGATAAAAAGGATCGTCCAACGAGTTTTACTTTGATCGGAAATCTATATGATGAAGGAAGCATTTTATCTTTGGCAAAAGCATTTCAAGATTCTACGGATTACGATGAAAAACATCCTCCAAAATTTATTGATTGAGATCAGTTAATTATAAATCATTGGGAAAAGTAATTTTTCACTTGATAGTGACTTCTTGTAAATTAAAAATATGCTCTCAAAAATTATAAGCGAAGGGCAAATTGAAAGTTTATATCCCATCAAGATACGAAAGCTTTCAAATACGCATTGGACCCCGGCAGACATTGCGAAAAAGGCAATTGAATTTTTAACTGAAGGCGGAAGGAAATCTGTTTTGGACTTGGGTTCTGGATCAGGTAAATTTTGTATAATAGCTTCTGCAAGTTCAGATGCTGAAATAGTAGGCGTGGAACAAAGAGAAAATTTGGTCCATTTATCTCGAAAAATCGCAAATATTCTTCAATTGGAGAATGTGAGATTTATTCATGCCGACTTATTAAATGTGAATTTCAATGATTATGATTCATTTTATTTTTTTAATGTATTCGAAGAGTTAATTAATTCAAAAGATAAACTTGACAAGTCTCAAGTTTTAGACGAAAATACTCGAGAGCAAAACATTCAAGTCATCAAACTAAAGTTTCATGAGAAATGCATAGGAACACGGATTGTCACTTATTGTGGAGAAAATGAAGAAATTCCCAACAGCTTTAGGTTATTAAAATCTGAGAATAAGGGGAATTTGAAATTTTGGGAAAAATTTTGCTGAGCTATTTTGGGGGTAAATCCAGAATTTAACTAGTTAGATCTACAAATGTCACAGATCGATGAAGCTTAAATCTAATTAAGTTTGAATTAGAGACTTCAACTATTCCATTGTTAGTTTAATTATTAGAAGGCAAATTCCTGTTTGAAATTTTCACTTATTAAAACTTTTCTCATTTAATAATTGTAATAAGTCGTATGAGAATCCTTTTCCTTTTGACTGTTTATTTAATGCTTTCAAATAATGAAGCATTTGGGCAAGAGGTGTTTTATGATTTAACTCCAAATGGAGAATACTTTTCCTCAAGAGATTATCAATACTTTGAAGTGGTGGATCAACGAAAAGATCGATCCAAAATAGGAGTGATGTTTGACTCTCAAGGGAAAAACCGAGCAGTCAAATTAAAAGGGTCTCTGGAAAAAGATATGCTTGAGCTTTTTCAGAAGAAAGTAAAATCCAATTCGAATACGCTACACCGGATACAAGTACATGTTGATGAATTAAAATTAAGTGAGAATTTTAATTCCGCTACAAAACTGTATGAAGGAGGTATTGAGATGAAATTGAGCTACTTTTTGATTGGTAGGGCAGACCCAATTGCTTTGGTGGATTATTCAGGCTCATTAAACTATCGGAGAACAGCTAATCGGAGTGATCAGGTCAGGTATGTAGTTAATGGGATTTTTCATAAATCCCTGGAATTTTTTGATTCCTGGGTTAGCGCCCAAAACCTTGGAAACCCAAGTTTAGCTAAGTCAGTTCGCTTGGAAATCACTGACATCAGGAGAGAAAGTACAAGTGATACCGTTTTTTATGATCCCGGACGACCCTTGAACTGGGGAGATTTTAAAGATTCTCCACAAGTCACCAGTAAATTCAATGCGACTATCTTCGCAAGTTTTTCAATGGCAGGAACATCAGTCATGGACAACGGTACCATTGTCCAGGGATTGGATTTCAAAGTATACATGCTTCCAAAACAATCATGGGTAAAGCATGCCAGTGATTATGGAATTGTACATGAACAATTACATTTTGATGCAGTGAGGATAGCGGTAGATCGATTGATCTACAGGCTAAAAAACATAGAATTAGACCCCGAATTTTTTCAGGCCACCTTGAATGAGGAATACCTCGATGCTTTAAGAGAACTTTCTAAAATTCAAGAATTATATGATGGACAGACCCAGCATGGATTGAATAAAGTCCAACAGGCCCAATGGGAAACGAGGATTAAAAAAGCTCTTGCTGGAGATTGGGAAGATCTTGAAAAGATATTGGACCAAAAAAAATAAACAAGCTCTTTGAAATCAATTCTTACTTTCTAATTCGTATAGAATTTAATAACTTCTTGAGTTCAACAAGAGATCTAATTAAAAGTACTCTTGTCAATTTTCGGACATCTTTTCACTACAAACCTTAATTTAAATGAAATACAATTTTATAGGAAATACAGGATTATTGGTCTCAGAACTCTGCTTTGGAACCATGACATTTGGAGGGCAAAATGCTGGGATGTGGGATAATATCGGAAAGCTTCAGCAAAAGGAAGTTAATGAAATGCTTTCTGCTGTAATAGAATCAGGAATCAACTTTATCGACACGGCAAATGTATATTCCTTTGGCCAATCTGAACAACTTTTAGGTCAAGGATTGATTGATCTTAAAGTAAAGCGAGAGGAAATTATCATTGCTACCAAGGTTTTGGCAAGAATGAATGAAAAGCCTAATAGTACTGGACTTTCCCGTTACCATATTTTTAATTCAGTAGAGGCCAGTTTGAAAAGACTTCAACTTGACTATGTTGACATCTTGTACGTTCATGGGGTGGATCCTGCAACCTCACTGGAAGAGACAGTTCGTGCTTTAAATGATATTGTCGAATCCGGAAAGGTTCGTTATATCTCCATTTGTAATTGGCCTGCATGGATGGTCGCCAAAGCTCAAGCAATCGCTCATTTCAATGGCTATCACAAGTTTATCGGTTTACAATATTACTATGCAGCTGTGAGCAGGGATATCGAACATGAACTGGTTCCCATGGCACAAGATCATAACTTGGCGATCTTCCCTTGGAGTCCCTTAGCAGGTGGATTTCTTACTGGGAAATTTACCAGAGAAGGAGCTGATTCAGGTTCAAGAAGAGCAAATTTTGATTTTCCTCCAATAGACAAGGAGAAAGCTTATGACTTGGTAGATGTCATGGCAGAAATAGCCAAAAGCCACAAAGCAAGTATAGCTCAAATAGCCTTGGCTTGGGTGAGACAACAGCCTGGAATTACCAGTACAATTATTGGTGCTAAAACTCTTGATCAATTACATGATAATATCGCTTCAACTGATATTCATTTGACTTCAGAGGATCTTTCCAAAATAGATGAAATCAGTCCATTGCCCATGCAATATCCTGGTTGGATGGTAGAAAGACAATCTGCGTATAGGAAATAAACTCTTGATCAAAAAAAAACAGCTGGTTTCTTATTCATTAGAAGCCAGCTGTTTTTTTATATAAATTGAATTTAGGATTCAATAGCCTATTTTTTCTCATATATCAGATGATATTTCCAAATTTATTTAAATCTCCCTTTCCAATGGTCTAGTTAAACAAGTCGGCCCTCCACAGCCTTTTTGACTTATTTCATGCCCTTCGTATTCAATTACTTGGCATCCAGCTTCTTTCAAACGAGCCACGCTAATAGGGTTTCCTTTTACTATCAGACAAGTTCTTGGTGCCAAAGCCAATACATTGCAACCCATAGAATCAAATTCATCTTCAAGACACTCAACCAAAGTGAAACCTCTTTTTATAAGTTCCTCTCTAAAATAAATGGGCATTAAAGGAGAATAAACCATTGCCAGATCTTTATCTAAAGGACTTATTATCGACATTAAATGAAAGACGTCTGATGGTCCCTTGTAATGAGGGAGTTCAACTTGTATAACTTCAATTCCTCTTGGTTCTAGGAAATTCCGAAGCTGCTTTATTCCTGACAAATTGGTTCGGTAGGTATGGCCAACTGCTAGAGTTTTCTCATCCAGCCAACACATATCTCCTCCTTCGCACGTTCCAGGTGCTTCAATTTTACCTAGAATCCTTATACCCTTTTTATTGCAATAGCTCTCAATGGCTAAAGGTTCTGTTCTTCTCGCCACCTTTCCCATATTACATAGGATTATTCCAAAGTCAGTGGCGAGGGCAGCATCTCGGCAATAGATGGAGTCCAGACTCGTCTTTGATGCTGGAAGCAAGTGAACTTCAGCCCCTAAATCTTCAAAATATTGTTGGAATGTAGAATACTCTTCTTTTGCTTTGGACAAAGAAACTGGAGAGAGGTAATTCAACTCTTCCCATTCTGAAGCTATTTTTTCGGTTGATTCAAAAGCAGATTCTGCTGGTTTGAGGATGACTTGTTTAATCAATCCGTAGTCAGAGTGGCAAGTTTTCATTTTTGCTGTCTTTTATTGTAAATATAAACTGGTACTCCCAATAGCATTCCGACAGTTCCCCATACTATCGCTTCAGTTCCCGAGCCAAAGAACACCCAAATACTAAATCCTAGTCCCAATACTGAAATGACTTTGCTTTTGAAGGTCCAAGTAAAACCCAGTTTTTCTCCGTAGGAAAAATAGGTGTAGACCAAGGCTGCAGATAAATAGAAAAACAGGGAAGTAATTGTGCTAAGTAAAATCATAAAAGAATATAGGCTGGCAAATCCCTTAGTCATATTTAAGATCAAAAGAATAGTTACAAAAATGCTGGAAACAATAATTCCTGTACTGGGTGAATTATTCTTATTTCTAAAAGCAAGAGCCTTTGGCAGTAATCCATCTTTTGCCATTGATTGCGCAATTTGTCCTTGGATCAAAATCCAACCATTTAGAGCACCAAAGGTGGAAATACAAGCTCCTGCTGCGACCCAGTATTTTGCTCCTCCTCCAAATATTCTGGTTGCAGCATCACTAAGAGGGGCTAGGCTTGTAGCTACTTCATTTGGGGGCAAGACACCAAACAAGGAGATAGAACTAAACATGTATAGAAACACGACCAATCCAACTCCGATAATAGTGCCTTTGGAGATATTTTTCTCTGGGATTTTAATATTATCTGCTGGGATCGTTGCTGCTTCAATACCGAGAAAAGCATAAAAGCAGAGTACGGAAGCACCTAAAACTGCTTGGGCAGAAGATGTCCTTGAAAGGTTAAAGGGTCGGAAATGTTCTAGATTGAAAAAGAAAACCCCACCAACTGCAACAACCAAAACAGGGATAATTTTCAAGGCAGTAGTGAGTACTTGTAAATTTCCCCCAGTTCGTATCGACTGGCTATTAATACCTGTAAGTAACCAAATCACAGCCAAACCAATGATTGGTGATAGATAAGCTGATTGACCTATAACTGGAAAGAAAACACTCAGATAGCCTGTGAAAGTTAAAGCTATAGCAACATTGGTACTCCAAAGCGAAAGCCAAAAACCCCAGGCAACCAAAAAAGCAGGGAAATCTCCGAATGCCCTTTTTGTATAGGCGTAGGATCCACCACTCTCAGGAACTACTTTGCTTAGCCTACCCATAATGTGTGCTAGAACTATCGCCCCGAGAGCCGCCACAATCCAACCCAAAATACTGATTCCTCCAAATTGAGCGAGGGCTGATGGGAGGGTGAAAATCCCTGAACCGATCATTCCACCGGCGACTAAGGATATGACTGTGATTAGTCCAAGTTGTCTTGGGGAGGAAGTTTTATTCAAAAGAAAAATATGGATTGGTGAGATTTAACTAATTTGTCAGATTGGAAAGTTAAAAATATATGTCGAAATCCTATACCATTAACCCTGATATCACCATCGCAGAAACACTTCCTTCCTCATTTTATCGATCGCAGGAAGTATTTGAGGCATTATTGGACAAAGTCTTTGCAAAGACTTGGCAATTTATTGGAGATAAGTCCATGGTAGGGCTTACACAACAAGTCAAACCAATTTCATTTTTGGAGTTTGGCTTAGAAGAACCTCTTTTACTTACAAATGAAGGAAATCAACTTTCCTGTATTTCTAATGTATGCACACATCGCGGCAATATCCTTTGTCATGACCCTTGTAAAACCAGACAAATTACCTGTGCTTACCATGGTAGAAGATTCAATCTAAAAGGGGAGTTTCAGCATATGCCTGAATTTAAAGAAGCGAAAGGTTTCCCTCGTAAGGAAGATGACTTGCATCGCTTCCCACTCAAACAGTGGGGGCCTTGGCTTTTTACAGCCTTAGACGATTCTTTAGACTTTCAATCAGTGCTGGATTTGATGCAGAGAAAAGTTGGCTTTTTACCTTTAGATGATTTCAAAGAAGATAAAAGTCGAAATAAGGACTATCTAGTTAATGCTCATTGGGCGCTATACTGTGATAATTACCTAGAGGGATTCCATATTCCTTTTGTTCATGATGGTTTAAATGCAGTTTTGGATTATAAAAAATACGAGACACAACTCTATCCATTTTGTAATCTACAAGTTGGTCATGTATCAGGAGGGGAGCATGTGTTTGACTTACCAAAAGATCATGAAGATTATGGACATCAGATTTCTGCCTACTACTTCTGGATTTTCCCAAATATCATGTTCAACTTTTATCCTTGGGGCTGCTCGATTAATGTAGTAAAGCCCATTTCTATCAATCGAACCAAAATAAGCTTTATCACTTATGTACTGGATGAGTCCAAACTTGATACTGGAGCGGGTGCTGCTCTAGACAAAGTTGAGCGCGAGGATGAATTTGTAGTAGAAGGGGTTTTTAAAGGAATGTCTTCAAGGGTTTATAAGACTGGTCGTTTTTCTCCAAAAATGGAAAAGGGAGTTCATCAGTTTCAAGGATTACTTGCGGAATTTCTAGGAAAGGAATAGAAAATTTAAGGTCATTTTAAGCTTGATTAGAATCATTTTTTTAAATGAGTGGAAGCTTCTCACTAGTAGCTTTTATCTTTAACAAACAATGCTCTATGTGACTTTAAATTATGAAATCGGGAGGCAAACAGCTGATATTAAATTTTAAAATTAAGAAAGTTACATCGACTGATATAATGAATTTCTAGTGATAGGTAAGGTTTCAATCGCCGCTTGTAGTTCCTCAGACAAATTTCCATACATGTCTCCCGAGAAATCTGAAATCTGAAAAATCTTTCCGAGCAATTCACCAACATTTGTAATATGTGCCAAAACTGCATCCGAATTCTTATAAGTTTCTAGAACATGACAAACAGTACCTTCTTCATTTAAATACCATTCATAGCGTTCAGCACCGGTTTCATTGGCTTTTACTCTAGCAATGCATTGAGGGATTAAATCTTTAAATTCTGACTCCTTTCCAGGATGAATATGGAACCTTGCAATTAGATGTATATTTTTCATGTTTTTTGGTGTTTGGTAGTCTTTAAGCTATTGAAAATAAAAAGGAAAAACAATGTTGTTTCTATTTATAATTGAAAGGTTTTTAAAAATTGAACAACCAATCCTTTATCAAAATAGTCAAGATAATCTTCCCGAATTTCTATTTATTTAATTCGTCTTTAAGCGCCTCGAATCCTGAAACCACATCAAAAAGTTCTTCATCAATCATGGATTGGCGGATGCTATGAAATTTATGATTCAGCGTATCTAATAATTCATCTATGTTTTTCTCTGCACGCTGCATTGCTGCCAATCGACTTGCATTTTCACTAGCCAAGGATTCAGCACTAGCTCTGAATAGACTTATGAATAAATATTCACGAATTAATGCAAGCAAAGTGGCTTTTTCACTTCCTGCTACTTGAGGGATTAGTTTACTAGGCCACTCAGTTTCAGATAAATTGGATTTCCAGTTTTCGACGATCGGAAACAATTGCTGAATTTTTTGAGAATAACCAGTTCCTTTCAGATTGGGTTGATTGTGAAAAATATATACATGATCGACATCGTTGACTTCTATACTTCCTTCACTTTTTAATAAAATTTGACTCACTAGTGGAGTAATAGCCTTGACAGATCCTGGAACAGAAAATAAAGCTTTGATGTCGAAGCCACGATCCTCTAAAACTGCTTTGATGCGATCTCCAACCGCCCAGATTATTTTTGTTCCTTTAATTTTATCGAGGTGTTCAGAAACGAAATCTGAAAGACTATTATTAAACTGTCCTACCAGTCCTTGATCTGAACCAAAAACGATGGCACAAGTAGATCTTCTTTCTTTTTCCGTGATTTTTTTCTCCTCCTGCCTCTCTTTGAAATAGGCAATAATTCCAAGGTTAATAGTCCGGTTATAATCTCCTAAAGAGTTAACAGCTTGTTCATATTGTCCAATATTTGATGCCGCCATGGCTTTCATGGTACGGACTACAGATTTAAGATCCTCAGCTCCTGTTAGTTTTCTCCGTATGTCAGCCAAAGTCTCCATTAATTTGATTCAATTGGGTCTGGTTTCTCCTGAAATGGCTCTAAAACTTTTTCTACCAGTTTTAATATTATTTCCTTATCCTCTTTGCTAATACTTTTTATAGATGCTAATCTTTCCAATACATCACTAGGTAGTTCAGAGCTTTTCCTTTGTAAGAATGTCTCCGCTTCCTGAATTTTATGAATAGGAATTGTATCAAAATAATCATTGGTTAAGGCCAATAGTACAATTATTTGCTCCGCTACAGACATGGGCTGAAGTTCCTGTTGAATCAACCAAGATCTGATTCGCTCTCCATGTATGATGGTTTTTCGGGTATCTTCATCCAACCGGGTACCAAAGCGAGCATAATTTTCCAACTCTTCAAATTGTGAATAGGCTAATTTCAGATTCCCTGTAACAGTGCGATAATCAGGTAATTGTGCCTTTCCACCTACACGGGAGACCGATTTGCCTACATCAACCGCAGGTAATATTCCTAATTCAAATAATTTGGGAGATAGATAGATCTGTCCATCCGTAATCGAAATCAGATTGGTAGGAATATAAGCTGATATATTTTGTGCTTCGGTTTCAATAATAGGTAATGCTGTTAAGGAACCTCCTCCGAGTTCCTTATTTAAATGAGTGGCTCTTTCCAATAACCTTGAATGGATATAGAAAATATCTCCTGGAAAAGCTTCCCGTCCAGGAGGCCTTCTGAGTAAAAGTGATAATTCTCGATAGGCTCTTGCATGATGCGTAAGATCATCATAGACAATTAATGCATCTTGGCCTTTTTCCATAAAATATTCAGCAATGCTAGTGGCTGCATAAGGTGCAATGTACTTGAGCCCTGGAGGGTCGTTTCCTTCTGTTACCACAACCACCGTATAGTCTAATGCTCCTTTTTCTTTTAGGTTAGCAATTACTTTTGCGACAGAAGAAGATCTTTGGCCAATAGCGCAATAAACACAGATAACATTTTTACCTTTTTGGTTGATTATGGTATCAAGAGCAATAGCAGATTTCCCAGTTTGCCTATCTCCAAGAATCAATTCTCGTTGACCCCGCCCTATAGGAATCAACGCATCAATTACTTTCAAACCTGTCTGTAAGGGAACAGTTACAGCATCTCTATCCATAATAGCTGTGGCTGGCCGCTCTATCGGTAGTCTGGTAGAACCTAGTGTTTCTTTTTTTCCATCTAATGGTTCCCCTAATGGATTAATGATCCTACCGATCAGAGGTTCTCCAACGGGAATATCCATCACTCGATTGGTCCGAGTTACTTCATCACCAACATTTATTAAAGATTCACTTCCTAGAAGAATGACCCCGATTTCATCCCTATCCAGATTGTATGCAATACCAAAAAGTCCACTTGAAAACCGTAATAACTCCTCATACCCAACCCCTGGAAGTCCTGAAACTTTTACAATTCCAGAAGACACACTTACCACCTTACCAACTTCACGTAGGCTGAAAGAAAACTTGTGATTTTCTCTACTCTCTTTAAGCTGGGAAAAAACGTCAGAATCAGTAGTATCTATCGATGTTTTATTCATGTGTCAAGAGGAAGTTTTCTCATCATTATTTTTCTCGCTTTTTTCAAAAATCTGGTCTTCCAAATCACTGAGAAACCCTGAAATTGACCAGGATATTTTATAATCCTTCGTACTTAATTCTATTCCGGCTATTAACTCAGGAGCAACTTCATATTGTATTTTAATCTTTGATTTGAGTAAATCATTTACTTGATTCTGAATTGCATTTTGTTGCTCTTTAGAAAGACTAAAAGCACTTTTCAATAAAACACCATTGTTTTTGAAGGCGGAAATGAAATCATCTAATTCCTTATTTTTTAGTGATTTTAAATTCTTGATAAAAGTAAGAGTTGCTTGTTGTTCTAAATCAGAACTTGCCAGTTCGCTGAGAGCTTTTCTAGAAACAGCGAATACTTCATCCTGAATCTTTAGCGAAATGGCAGCTTCTCTATTAATTAGCTTTTCTCTAGAAGACTTTTCCAATTTGTTTTTTAGAATTTCGGCTTCTTTTCTGGCTTTTTCCAGGAGTTCTTTCTTTTGCTCTTTAGATTCAGAAATGGCTTTATCAAGAAGGGCCTTCTTTTCTAAATCAAAATTTGTGATTTTTTCCCTATAAATTTTTTGTTCTTTCTGTGCTTCGGCCTCCTTTACTTCAGCATCCTTTAACTTGGCGACAATAGATTTTTCCCTTTTATCAATAGCATTTAAGATCGGTTTATATAAAAACCGCTTCAGGAGCCAAACCAATAAGAAAAAATTGAGTATTTGGGCGATAAATGTAAACCAGTTGATTTCCATTATGTCCTCTTATTGAGCTATGATGTAATTCCAAAAGGGATTGGCAAAAATGAGAATCATAGACACTACAAAACAGTAGATTGCTGTCGATTCTATCATGGCTAAACCTACAAATAAGGTTCTTGTAATAGTAGATGAAGCATCAGGCTGCTGCGCAATAGAACCCAAAGCACTTGAAACAGCCCTACCTTCTGCCAATGCCGGAAACATACAGCCAATTCCTGTTGTCAGGCCTGCTGTAATAATTGAAACGATCCCAATAATTGTTAAACTATCCATTTTAAATCTCCTCTAATTGTTTGTTATTGTTTTTTGATTTTTTATCACTCACCGCTGCAGCGATATAAACTGTCGCGAGAACACTGAAAATATATGCCTGTACAACTCCCGTTAGCAAACCAAGCGCTGTCATTATAACCGGGAAGAAAAAAGGTGCTACGCTTAGCAAAACTGCTACGATCATTCCCCCGCTCATGATGTTTCCAAATAACCTAACCGTCAATGCTAATGTCCTTGAAATCTCACTGATGATATTGAAAGGAAGCATAATAACTGTCGGTGAAAGATAGGTTTTTAAATAAGCCAAGAGACCACTTTCACTTATCCCAAAAAAGGGCACAGCTAAAAGCACAGAAACAGCTAAAGCACCAGTAGTAGATAGAGAGCCAGTTGGCGGGGAGTACCAAGGAATAATAATCAAGAAGTTTGAAACCAGAATAAATAGAAAAAGGGTCCCTATAAATCCTATGTATTTTTTAGGCTCTTTAATCCCGACCTCTTTGATTTGATTGCTAATTCCAAGCACAATAATCTCAAGAGCATATTGCCATCTTGAAATTTGAATGGAGGATTTCAATTTCCTAGTAATTAAAAAAGAAGTAATTACCAGCAATAGCATAATCGCCCAAGTTGTAACCAGGGTTAGATTAATGGTAATAAATCCATATTCCCAAAAAATCGTCTCATCAGGACTAAGCTCCATGAGTTATTTGTTTTTGTTTCGAATCAATCCTTTTAGTGAAGCGAATTACAAGGAACCTTGCAAGTATAAATCCTGATAGACAAACAAGCATTCGAATTAAATCACCCATACCAACGAAATAAAAACCTGTTAATACTACCATTAATCGTAGCGTCAGACTTCCAAAAAACCATAAAGCAGGTATTTTTATTTGGGTTGCTTTTCTTACAGTAAACCACAAGCCTCCGAAGAAAAAGATTCCCAAAATTACACCTACCAATAGTGCCAATATGATCCAAATCACTTCATTCATTTTTATCGCTTTTTTCGTTTATTTCATCATGTTCTTTTTTGATCCAGTTCCAGGCCATTAAACAACCTAGAAGAAGACCAGCCACCAATAGACTTAGGGTCCAAGAGAAAGATTGAGGATAACGAGAATCTAACCAAATCCCCAAAAGAGCACCGCTCATAGTTGGCACTACTACTGACCATCCTACAATCCCAAAAAGACCTAAACCTGCCCATACACTCCTTTTATCCTTTTGTGCAGCTATTTTTCTTCTTTCCTTGTCTGCTACTTGATGAGAAAGAGATGGCGTATTTTTTATATTCTTTTGGTCCATGTCATTTCTTGCCAAATTTCTCAAGTTGCATCATAAGCGAACTTTCCAGCTTTGCCATTACAGATCTGTTATTCTTCTCTGCTTCATCTATCTGCTTAAATTCTTTCTCAACGGATTCATGTAGCTTCCCTAAATCAGCACCACTTACAGCTTTTCTCACTGATACTAAAACTTCAGTTCCTGCCTTGATCAGAATTCCTTCATCTATTGCTAAATAATGCACCCGGTCTGTTTCATAGGTGAAAATTCCTGGAACTAACGCTGCTACACAATCCAATCGCTGAGGGAGTAGACCATATGACCCCCCACTTGTTTCCATTACTATTCTTTTGACATTTTTAATTTCTGTCAATACATGAAATGGAAGCAATATTTTTAGCGTCATCAGCATGTTACTTTTCTTCTGTTACTTCTTCCTTTGTTTTATCTGTATTAGCTTTTTGTATTGCTTCTTCAATATTCCCAATCATATAAAAGGCACTTTCAGGAAATTCCTTGAACTCATCAGACAGAATTCTTTCACATCCGTCCAATGCGTTTTCTAGGCTTACCTCTTTTCCTTCTATTCCACTAAATTTGGTCGTAGTGAAGAAGGGTTGGGTCAGGAAACGCTCCAACCTTCTAGCTCTATTGACAATGTTGTGATCTTCGGTTGATAATTGTTCCAAACCTAGCATAGCTATAATATCCTTAAGCTCTTCGTAATGAGCCAATGTTTTTCTTATTTTTTGTGCTAGTTCATAATGTCTTCTACCAATAATGCCAGGTGTTGCCATTTTTGAATTGGATTGCAATAAATCAATTGCAGGATATAGTCCTTCACTTGCTTTTTTCCTGGAGAGAACAATAGTCGCAGATAGGTGGGAAAAAGTATGAACTGCTGCTGGGTCTGTTAAATCATCGGCAGGTACATAAACTGCCTGAATTGAGGTGATTGCACCGGTAGTTGTGTTGGCTATCCGTTCTTCCAATTGTGATAATTCCGTACCCAGAGAGGGCTGATACCCTAAGCGTGAAGGCATTTGTCCAAGTAATCCCGAAACTTCCATTCCTGCTTGGATAAATCGGAAGATGTTATCAATTAATAATAAAACATCTTTGTTCTCCTCGTCACGAAAATATTCTGCCATAGTCAAAGCAGCATGGCCAACCCTAAATCTTGCTCCGGGAGGTTCATTCATTTGCCCAAAAAGCATCACCATATTATCCAGAACACCTGCAGTTTTCATATCCTGATAAAGCTCATGTCCTTCCCGGCATCTTTCACCAATCCCACAAAACATACTCACGCCTTCATTATGACCCACCATATTATGGATCATTTCGGTTAGCAGAACTGTTTTCCCAACACCAGCTCCTCCAAATAATCCCGCTTTTCCACCACGTTCTAAAGGTATTAATACATCAATCGCTTTTATTCCGGTAAGAAAGATTTCTGATTTTGTAGACCTGTTGTCCAGGGAAGGCGGTGCTTTATGGATTTTACTCCACTTTACATCTTTAAGCTCACCCTGATGATCGATTGTATTCCCAAAAACGTCAAACATTCTCCCCATGATGTTTTTTCCAACTGGAACCGTTAATTCACTTCCATCTGTTTCTACCAGCATTCCTCTGGTTAATCCTTGGGTGGGATTTAAGGCGATACCTCTTACTCTTCG
Source organism: Algoriphagus sp. SE2 (assembly GCF_039563885.1). NCBI lineage: Bacteria > Pseudomonadati > Bacteroidota > Cytophagia > Cytophagales > Cyclobacteriaceae > Algoriphagus > Algoriphagus sp. SE2. The sequence goes on from NZ_JBCLWJ010000010.1 coordinate 138,460, forward strand.
GGCATCTAGCTGAGCTAAAACCTCAATAATGATTTTTTTATCTTTTCCTGTATGGAGAATCGTGTTTATAGGAGGCAAAAAGTCTTTAAAATCAATATCAACCACACTTCCACGTATGCTGGTGATTTCGCCTATTTTCACTTTTCCTTTCAATGCGATCTTCTGAATTAAATTTTTTTTATCTGAAATAAAAACATGTTAAACATCATTGAATTTTAAAACTACGCTCATTTAATAGTTTATTAGTTGAGTAAATCCAGTATAAAAAATGATTTATATCAGTTCTAATATTCAGTCTATTTGTGTTACATCCACTTTATCTAAAGTTAAAAAATTGAAAATAAATAAGCTTAAAGTAATAGGGTAAAGATTTCAATAAATCCCATTCTTTTAAATACATCAGGTAGAAAAAAAATACAGTTTATCTCTTTTGGTAGATAGTAAGTAAAAATCACGTTCCTGCCGTAACGCACTGTATTATTTAAAGTATTAGGTATTTAATCTAAGCTTTGGTCTCAGGTGATTTGAAATATATAAAATAGCCACATGTTTAAATTTTTCAGAAAAATTCGCCTCAAATTCATTGAAGAAGAAAATACAGGTAAATACCTTAAATATGCTATTGGAGAGATTATCCTGGTGGTTATCGGTATTCTTATCGCCTTGCAACTTAACAACTGGAATGTGGAGTTGAGCAACAAAAAGAAGCTGAAAAACAATGTGGCAATTCTTATCGAAAACCTACAACGAGATAGTAGTCAAATCGTGAGAGATCAGAGAAGAATGGAAAGAGATAGACTTGTTTTGGATGATTACGAAAAAAGAATTTCAGCTTCTCAGGCAAACCTCGATACACTCATCAAAATAGCAAGCAAAGAATATAGCCCTACAGTAAATACAATCGAATTCACCAATAAAAGTGCCTATACCACAATGGTTCAATCTGGAGAGATTAATCTTTTTGAAAAAGAATTACTTCAGGAAATTTATGCTGTCTATAGTTTCCAATCTCGTGTAGAGGTAGGAAGCGAAAATGCTTATGACATTTATATGTATGCTGTCAATGAGTACCGAAGTACCTATACTTTTAATACTGATATTGACATTGTTTCCAGTGGCAAGTTGTACAATAAAATATGGGAAAATATAGACCCAGCTGACTTTATTGCCAAGTTCAATACCATGGCTGCTGGGAAACGATTGAATTACAGACAGACTGAATTTGGGCTTCAAAGGGAGGCTGATGTGATCAATGGATTGCTTCCGAAGTTGAGGGAGATAATCAAGGAGTAAGAATTAGTAAATTTGTTGATCTCCAAATTGGATGAGATTCATTTTGCTATTCATAGCAGACAATTAAAGTTCTAATATTCAGTTTAAGAATACTGTGAACGAGATTTTTTTGTCAAAAACACATCCATTTACTCCTGTTTTTTCTGTTCTATTGACATATTTAGGGTATTACTAAGAACTCATGTATCATTTAGTGTTTGACCGTCTATTTTAAAATTGCCTTAACTTGTTTCAACCAAACATCAAACCATGCAACATTTAAAATTTTATTCTTTGTCCATTATTCTCTGGACGTTTATTATTTCGTCTTCTCTTGCCCAAAAAACAGATTTTACTACTGAAGATGCCATCAAAGTAAAAAGTCTAGGCAGTCAAGCCTTATCTGATGATGGAAAATACCTAGTAGGTATAATCAATGATCGAAGTGCAAGATTTGATACAGATCATTTTAGATTTCAGGACCCTAGTTACCACAATGTTTATCCAGGTGAATTAGTTATTATCGATACTGAGGATGCATCTGAATTAAGGCCCTATTCTGGGGAAGTTAGGGTTACGGCTATCGCTTGGGCCCCAAACAATATTGAAGTGGCTTTTTTGGAACAAAGGGATAATAAGCTCCATCTTATGGTCTATGATGCTTCCAGAAAAAAGCTTAAAGAAATAAAGATTTCTGGAGACCCATTGCTTGCTGATTCGGAACTCATCTGGATGAGCGATAGTAAATCACTACTCGTTCATACAAGAGAATCAAATTGGATGGAAAAGGCAATGGAGGTTTATAATGAGGCTACCAAAGGCCCAATCGTAGTTTATGATGGTTCTAAGCCATTCTTAAAGTGGGACGAAATCCGAAATTATAATAACCTCACGGAAATCCATCAGGTAAATTTATTAAATGGAAAATCCGAAAAGCTATTACCTGAATCATTCTATAATGGTATCCATTTAACTTCAGATGCGCAGTATCTTATTTTTAATGAAATCTTCCCTTTAAAAACTTCCTATGACAGGGATTCAGGAACTGAATATCAGATTGCTTATTTAAACCTAGAAACAACGGATTCTGCAAAAGTCATTTACCCTAGAAATGAAAAAAGACGGAATTTCAATTGGTCAGAAAGTAAAACCAAGTATGCATGGGTGGATTCTGGGTATGTCTACGTTCAATCATTAGGGGAAGAAGAAGCAAGAAACCTGACAAAAGGTAAGGCCTATTCGGATGAGGAGAATAAAAAGGAAGTTAAGTTTTCGGTTGAGGCGTGGAGTCCAAAAGAAGGTCAATTGGTTTTGAGTTCCGAAAAAGGATATTGGTTAGTAGATGCAATTGGAAATAACTTAGAAATGGTCTATGAATTTCCAGAGGATAAAGAAAAGGCTCCAGATTTAGACCTTCTCAACTGGTCGCCTGATGAGCGTTATCTATATTTTAGTTATTCAGAAAAAGATAAGTGGGCGAGAGGTTTTACAAGGTTTGATTTAGAGTCCAGACAAATGGAAGACCTCTTGATTGATAGTAATTTGTACACAGGTGTTCGATATTCAAAAGATGGGACTAAGGCAATAGTAAATGTTTCTGACGGAGATATGCCTTCAAATGTCATGGCCACTGATATGAATTTCAATTCGATGAAGCCCCTTACAGATCTTAATCCATGGATAGCGAATAAGAAGTTGACTCGCTCTGAATTAATAACCTATCGTGATACGGATGGCAAGGAACTCAAGGGTATATTATATTATCCGGTGGATTACGAACCCGGTAAAAAGTACCCGTTGGTTTGCGAGATTTATGAAACTTTTTTCAATAATGGCTTTAATCCAACTATGAATTTGATTGCCAATCATGGGTATTTCGCACTACGACCATCGGTAGATCTGGAGATAGGTTATCCAGGAGAGGCTTGGGTAAAAGGGATTACCTCAGCCATAAATAAATTGGTTGATGAAGGGAAAGTAGATAATGAAAAAGTAGGCGTACAGGGTGGAAGTTATGGTGGTTATGCAACTTCCTTATTGATAACTCAAACAGATCGATTTGCTGCGGCAATCAATATTTCCGGAAAAGTAAATATTATCAGCTTTTTGGGGGATAGTCCTAAAATAGGAACTCGAAATTATGCTGCGGCAGAAGTCGGCCAAGACCGAATCGGAGGGACGCTTTGGGATGATCCACTGAAATATTTTGCTACGACAGCCGTATTACATGCCGACCGAATCAAAACTCCCCACCTTATACTTACCGGAGAAGGAGATTGGAATGTACCAGGAACTAATTCCCGAGAACTATATTATGCGATGCGCCGATTGGGCAAAGATGTTGTTTGGGTGAATTACCTAAATGGAGGACATGGAGCAGGAGTGGCAAGTACCGAAAGCGATTTTCATGATCATATAAAACGCATCTTTGATTTCTATGAAAAACATTTTTCAGAAGAGAAGGAAAAAGCTGATTCTTCAGATGAGCCAAAGTAAGGTATTTGCCCGTCAATCAGGTAAAAGCATAGTCTAATTAGAAATAAAATAGGCTCTTTCATATCTAAAATGAAGGAGCCTATTCTCAAAATTGACCAGATTAAATTGGGCAATTCTAAAACACTAGGTAAAGTCTCTGAACTCTATTCTTAAATATTTAATAAGTGACTTTTAAAATTCTTAGAAATTAAACCTTGCTGAAAGAAGAACAATTCTTGTTTCCTGTTTTGAGTAGAAATCCTGTGAAAAGCTATTAGTTAAAGAATTTCCGGCATATCTTCTTGTGTCAAACACATCTCTAACACTTAGGGTAATACTTCCTCTTCTTTCCATAAAAGACTTTTGGATACTGCTATCGATATAATAAACAGCTAAACTTTTTCCCTGTGCCTGAATTTCAGGAGATTCGTAATTTGCAGCAATCTGAAAATTGAATCCTAATGGAAGCTTAAAGTCCTGATTCAGTTTTGCATTCCAAGTAAATCCTTCATTGGTAAATTCCTCACTGATATTAGATGCGTTCACTGCTATTCTTGAGAATGTCAATCCACCATTCAGAGAGTACCAATCTGCGATTTCTGCTGTTCCGATAAATTCCACTCCATACAATTCTGCGAAAAGTAAATTGTCTGGTTGAGAATAAGAGATCCCATCTTCCACAATAGTGATAAAGTCAATCTGATTATTGATTTTTCTGTAAAACAGATTTGTAGTCAAACTGGTCTTTTCAAAATTTGCCAAATGACCTAATTCAAATGAATTAATCATTTCTGGAATCAGGTTTGGATTACCTCTTCTGACATTCAAACTATCCGTAATATTAGGGAAGGGGTTTAATCTCCAAGCTCTTGGTCTATCAATTCTTCTGCTATAGGTAAACTTAATTCCGTGATTATCATTTAGGTTATACAATCCCTGTACACTTGGGAAAAGATTAAAATAGCGCTGCTGATTGGCTTCATCAGAATTATATAAATAGGTGTCTACCTGAGTAAACTCACCTCGAAGACCAAAGCCATATTCAAATTTTGACTTACTTCCAGAATATAAAAGATATCCAGCATGTATTTGATCTTGGTACAAAAATCTATTGCTCACAGTAGGGTCTGTGACAAAATCCTGACTTCCTTCGTCTAAGCGTTGATACTGAAAATCATTATCAAATTCCCTAATATTTGATTTCAATCCGGTTTCAAAGGTTCCGTTTTCCAAGGGTTTGATATAATCTGCCTGAACCACTGTCACATTTCTTACCTCATCGGTAAAAGCTCGTTCTCTTCCCGTTAAGTTTTCAGGTAATGGTTCGAGTGTATTATTAAAAATTTCAATGTTCTGCGTTTTAAATTGATTTCGATAGGAATGACTTGCAGTAGCTCGAAATAGATGTCCTTTTTCTTTAAAATTATGCTCAAAGATCAAGGCATTGTCCAAACCATCATCCGTTTCATTTTCGTCATTTCTTCGGACATATTCAAAATCCTGTCCATTCCGAAGTTGCTCCGCAAAAAGTGTATTCAGATCAAAACTTTCATTTGCTTGAAATACCCCTTCATAGCTTAAGGTATTGTTACCAAAGGTATAGTCCACCCCAAAATTCAGATTGTTACCAATTCTCAGATCTGAACTTTTTGTGTTTTGTTCAAGAGTTTCGTTATCCTCAAAAATATTTTGGGTAGAATTACGCTCGCCAACTCCTTTCCAATTTCTGTGATTGTAGCCAGCATAGAAATTGAATTTGAAATTTCTATGATTAATTCGTCCCCCTACATTGGATCTGTTCCTTGTGCCATATGTTCCTTCAAATCCCCCGTGGGTTCCTAATTCAATCCCTTTTTTCAAAACAATATCAATAACTCCCCCTTCTGCTTCAGCATCATAACGGGCATTTGGGTTATTAATGATTTTGATTTCTTCGACCACGCTTGCAGGTAGTTGATCTAAATTTTGAGTAAGAGAAGAGTTTCTACCATTGATTAAGATATTTGTATTGGAACTTCCTCTCAAGGAAATCCCTCCATCTTCGCTTACCGAAACAGATGGGGTATTTCTTAATATGTCTAATAAAGTTCCACCAGCATTTGCAAGGTTATTCTCGGGAGTGACAATCAATCCTTCCAAGCTAGTTCGAACGGGAAGTTTTGAGGTTTCAACTATTACTTCCTGCAGGTCCTGTCCTTCACTTATAAATGATAATTCTCCTAATTCCGTGGATCCATTTACTTGAATATCTGAAATGACCAGATCTTGATACCCTATGAAGAATGCTTTTAATACATATTTACCTGAGGAAACAGTTAATATAAATTCTCCACTTTCATTGGTATCTGAATAAGCTTCCGGAGTGGTGCTATCGGTTGATTCGAATAATGCTACTTGCGCATAACTTACAGGTTCATTTGTTTTGGAATCAATCAATTTGCCTGAAAGCTGAGAGCTTTGAGCATAAAGCTCTAAAGGATTGATAATCAGAAGAAAAAAAACTAAAATTAAGGAGTTAATAAAAGTCGACCTTTTACCAGAAAGAAATAAAATATTTTTCATTTTGCTGTAACTGTATTGTCATTCATTAACTTTTCTAATTGACAAATAGGTAACAAGCAGGTACTTTAGTTGTTTAATTTTTTTGATCAGTGGTAGATTATCTCAAAAAACATATTGAATAAAAGTGTCTATTGTTTTTTTTCTTAAAAACCTTAATCCAGAGCAACAAGCAAATATTATATTCTAGCATATAATTGATGCATTTCTGTTAAAAGTTTTAATCTGACCCTTTCAAATGAACGGCTCTATTTTTACGGTTGGTTGGCAAGTCAATCCAAGCATAACTAGTAATCCTGAAAAGACAGTCTTAAATTGCGTCTTTCGCATCTTCCAGATGTCTTTTTAAAATCACCAAATCAACATTGAAGTCCATGAATTTGAAACACGAGGTTAAATCTTTCCAGGAACTAACAATTGATGAACTTTACGAATTGCTAAAGTTGAGGAGTGAGGTGTTTGTGGTTGAGCAAAACTGTGTTTTTTTGGATCAGGATGATAAAGATCAAAAATGTCATCATCTGATGTTATTCTTGGATGATCAATTAGTAGGTTATAGTAGATTGGTACCTCCAGGTTTATCTTATCCAGAAATGGCAATCGGTAGGGTGGTTTCTTCTCCTGCTATGAGAGGAAAAGGTTTCGGCAGAAAAGTGATGGAGCTTTCCATTCAGAGTTGTGAAAAGCTTTTTGGAAAAGGAAATATCCGGATTGGGGCACAGACTTATGCGCTTGGTTTTTATTCTTCTTTGGGTTTTGTCTCAGATGGAGATCCATATGATGAAGATGGGATAGAGCATATTGAGATGGTAAGAAAGTCCATTTTACCTTAACCTTTCCTTTTTGCTTTATTTTCTTAAGAATCCCACTTCTGTTCTTCTTTTTTAAAAACTTGAAATTAATCTAAAATCATGAGTGATTAAGAGGAATCATGTTTGGGTGTTTCTTTAGTAAAACTGAATTTTTTATTGATGTTAGTTCGAATCACAAAATTATTTTCATTTTTCAATAAACATTTTATAACAATTTATTCACTCATGGGTTACAATTATTGAATAGCGTAATAGGGCAATAATTTTGTCCGAAGAAATAGATTTTAATGAGTACTAGAATAGCCAAAAAAACGAAATTTCATCCACTTTCTAGTTGGGATATTTCGAATCCTATATATAATTCCATCAGTAAAAAAACAGAAGATTTAGAAGTCCTTCGGAAGATTTCATTAATAAATAATTGGAATGTTGATTTCGCAAAAGAGTTAGCAATTCATTATGAAACATTAGTTCTTACTGATTTGGATCAGAAAATCTTATGGGTAAATAATGGTTTTGAAAAGATGACCGGTTATCCACCTGAATTTGCGATAGGGAAGAGGCCAGCTTTTCTTCAAGGCCCAAACACATCCGATGCTGTTAAGGCAAGAATTCGAAAGAAATTAAGTAATGGAGATAGGATTTCGGATATAGTTACCAACTATAAGAAAAATGGTAAAGAGTATGAATGCGAGATAACCATTATTCCTCTTTTCGATGCGGATCAAGTGATTACTCATTACTTAGCATTAGAACGAGAAGCAGCTTAAGAAATTTAAGAATTATATAATATTAGAGTAGGTTAGATTAAAGTTGAAATCACCATTATTTTTCCGCTTGTCTTTGGCAAGCGGAATTTTTTATTTGAAAACCAGTTTACAGTGAATTTTTTTATCCAAACTCATTAAAAATCTTAAGACAGTATTCAAGAGTCTTCGCCGTGATTTTTATTAGTTAGGTGTATTAACGAACTCCCTCAACGAAGTACATCTTCATATTTCCTTTATTCTTAACATAAATCTCGCCCCGATCCGAAAAATAAAATTTATCTAAAATCAATTGATGCGTGTCTTCTGAGATATTGATCTTTCCAACTTCTGAATTAGACTCCATCCTTGAGGCACAATTTACCGTGTCTCCCCAGATATCATAGGCAAATTTCTTTTTACCCACCACTCCAGCTACTACCTGACCAGAACTAATTCCAACTCTCATATCAAATCGAATGAGCTGATCATCTTTTATTTTTTTAGATTTTTCTACAAAATCAACCATTTCCAGTGCTGCTAAAACAATCCGTTCGGCATGGTCTTCTTGAGGAAAAGGAAGGCCTGAAGCACACATATAGGAATCACCCAAGGTTTTGATTTTTTCTAGTTCATACTTTTCTACAATTTGATCGAAATATGAAAAATAATAATCAAGGCTTTGGACCAGTACTTCTGGAGAAAGATGCTCTGCATGAATGGTGAAACTTTTAAAATCAGTGAACATGACTGACACAGAATCAAATCGTTGTGCTTTAACTTTTCCAAATTCTTTGAGCTCATTTACTGTTTCTACCGGCAAGATATTCTTCAATAAATGGTCAGATTTATTTCGCTCATCTTCTATGATAAGATTGGTTTTCTTAATAAAGGAGTTTTTTCTATAAAGTACCGCGGCAAGAATGCCTATCAGCATCAAAGCAAAAGCGGTAGAAAAAATAATGATTTTTTGATTTCGGTCTTTTTGGTTGTAAATCTGGTTTAAAAGATCTACCTCTTTTTGTTTCTGTGAAACTTCAAATTTTCGGGTTTCTTGTGCGATTTTTTCTATTTCTTCTAGATTTCTAATACTATCTCTAACCGCGATATATTTTAAATGGTAAAATAAGGCAGAGTCCCGATTACCGTATTTATTGTGAAGTTCGAAAAGCTTTAGGCTCGCATCCGCTGTTTCTTTTTTTAACTTATGTTTTTCGGCAAGATTTAGACTTTTTTGCGCATGAAATAAGGCTTTTTCAAGATTATTTTCTTCAATGTCAATATCGGACAAAAATAAATTGTAAACAGATACCGCATAGAAATCCTCATTTTTTTCAAGCATCTCATTCGCTTCATTTAGGGATTCTCTGGCTAAATCATTTTTTTGCTGCTTAGAATAAACCATCCCTAGATTTCCTAAGGAATACCCTATTCCTAATTCAAAATTCAATGAAGTGAATATTTCTTTAGCCTCTCTAAAATTTTGGATAGCCTTTTGGAGATTGTTAGCATAAAAATAACTGTCTCCAGTGTTTAAAAGCGCTTTTCCCAAGGATAAGGAGTCTTTTAAGTTTCGTATCTCTTGAATACCCTGATCATAATAATAATCCGAAGTTTCATAATCCTTTATATTGGAATATGTGTCTCCTATACTGATATATATTGCCCCAATTTTTTCGCCTTGATCAAATCTTTGGGCAAGTTCTATACTTGTGAAATAGGATTCTAATGCTTCTGAATAGTCTCCTTTTAACTTATAACCATTTCCTTTTTGCAAGAATCCACTTACTAAAAATTCTCCTACTGAATCTTTACTGGCTCTTTCGATCAGTTTATTGGAGTAGTAAATAACATCTTCTGGGCTTGATTGAGATATGGCTATTTCATCCAAGAGTCTAAGCTCATCTTCAAATTGGACACTACCATATACCCTTACTAAACTATCATAAACACTTACTAAACTATCAGCTTTTGCTTGTTCTTGAGCAAATCCTATTTGTTCCTTTTGCAAAAGGAAGAAGAAAATAAGGAAAAAATAAGGCCAAAATCTAAACATTGCTTGACTTTTAAGTCATTCTAAGTTTTGGATCAATTACATAGGTTTTAGAGTTCCGATAGTTATCAGTTATATTGAATATGATGTTGTATTTATAGATGTCATTCGGGCTACCTTTAGTTGGAGTGGCTAAAATCAAATTCCGGGTAGGTAGGAGTGGATCAAATTCAAAAAACTCACAGGGACTTGTTTTCTTTTCTGAAACACATATCAATTCCATGGTGTAGTCCCTTCTTTCAGTGTTGTCTTCATATTCAATTTGCCAAACTATAGCTCCTCCCATTTTTACATCTGTAGTAAAACTATTCTTAGGTTGACCATAATCTGAATCTCCACCTTGATCTTCAAGTTTAGTATTGTCGATAACTGCACATTCATCAGCAGGTGGATAACTAGCTTTAAATAAATCAGCAACCCTGACTGTAATTCTGATGACATTTCCAGCTTTTAAAAGTTGGTTTGGAGTAGATGATAACATAGGTATTAGAGTTTTTTTGGTGTAAAAAATGAATGTTTAAATGTTTTTTATAATTGATTGTTTTAAAAATCTGAAACATCAATTATTCCTATAAGACATAAATAAGATACAAAAAAAATATTATAAAAAAATTAAATGTGTATTACAAAGGTGTTTTTGGGTGCTTTAATGGAAATCTATTTTTCTAAACTTAGTTTATAGATCTAAAAGTTGGAAAAATTTAGCTTACCATATCTTTTATCCTTCGATTCTCCTTCTTCATTTACAGATTGTTTGTATGAATTAAATTCATTTCATTACTTCCTCTTGATATTAATCTTTGGATCGTGTATAAAACATGAAACCTTCTTTAATCTTTTACCTCCTTTTTTTCATTGGGATAACTTCCTCTTGGCTCCTAATACAGGATGATGATTTTAATTTATTGCAACAATCCAAAACAAGATTAGGAAGGGAAGGTGCTGCTGAATTTTTCTATTGGGAATTTCAAGATCAAGCAAGTGTATGGGCTCAGGCGCCCAAAGGCCTGACTGGTGTTCAATCCTTTCAGGATTCATTGGAAAGGCTCTTAGGGGTAGCTCAATTCCAACAAGTGGTGGAAAAAGAGCAGACACAAAGGTATCCAAAAGATAGTTTGCTTCATGTAAAAAATGGAGACCATTACAATGCTATGTTGGTTCATACAGGAGCCGCTGGGAAAGTCCGGCCTATGAATTCATTAGAAGCACAAATCCTGAATTACCAACTGGAGAAGTATCCACTTTTGACCCATCCCACCGAGTTCCATGCTTTCATAGCCTATTATCCGGACCGCAAAACTTATCGTGTCTATTTTGCTTCCAGTGATCAACCTTGGCCACCCAAACCGATTTTGCTGATTTAACAAGTAGAGGAAGATCTCAAAAATGGTTGGAAGCTGAGGTATCATTTGCACAACCATTATGAGCCAGCCAGCAATGGATATTTAGGAATATTGGCTCCGAGCATGGCAGATGCACAGTATTATAAAATGCTTGCTGATAACTACCAAGTGGAACAAGCACTGATCACAAATGGCATGCACACGGTGGTGATTAATGCCAAAGATTTTGGCAGATTTGAGTCTCATTAAGAGGAAACTCATGCTTAATGCCATTTTAATAGACAGCCAAGCTCCAGTGATTTTTTTATGTCTATTATAAAAATCGTAAATTATAGAGGTAGTTAAATTATAAAAAACCCAAAATAACAAACGATGGATAAGTTAGATAAACTCGATATGATGGATAAAATTCTTCGGGAATTTGAAGATTTGAGAAACAGTCAAACCTCTGTTTTAAAGAAAATATCCAAAATAGAGGCGGATAATATCAACTTGGGAGTCAAAATTTTAGAAGAAAAGTTACCAGATATATTTTTTGCAGTGGATAACAACCTCAGTTTGGTAACGGATCTGGAAGAACAATTTCAGGAAGTACGTGATAAGTTCTATAAAGACAACAATTTGAAAGCCCTTCAGGAAGATAGACCTTAGCCCTTCTATCAGATGCAATTGCCGATTATATCTATTAAGGCAGCTCCGGTTTCGTCTCTGGATGCTTTTCCCAGTATTGTACGATGGAAGGCATGTACTCATCGCTTTCAATGGTGCCCTGTAAATCCGCTTTCTGGCCAATATATAGATAGACTTTGTTGTCTTCCACTTTTTCTACGGTCAAAGCATCCTTTTCAAGGATTGTTTTCACTTTTTCCCAGTCTTTGGGATCGGTAACAAAGGTTTCGAAACGTATATAGAACTCTTCCCCAATGGGTGGAATAGGATAGTCCCCAGGAATTTCTGCGCTGATCCTCGGTTCTGTTGGTATGATAAGTTTCAGACTCATAGCGATTTCAGGTTTATTAAAGCTACTCATCCTAAAGCAGAAAGACAATATAGAATCGATTTCCCAATAGTTGTTAGCAATGATTTACGCCAGATTTGTTTACTTGTATGTCCTAGAAATTCTTTTAAATATTGATCATGAAAAAACAGCTCATCACTTTCCTTGCATTTTTCCTGAGCCTTGTCGCATTTGGACAGGAGCCCCAGGATATCAATGTATCAAGTTTCAATTTAAGAATGGATACGCCCAGAGACAGTATGAATGCCTGGCCGAATAGAAAAGAGATGGTGAAGTCCTTAATCCAATACCATGACTTTGACATCATAGGGACGCAGGAAGGATTTATTCATCAATTGAATGACTTACTGGAAATGCCTGGTTTTGCTTTTATCGGAGGGGGTAGAGATGATGGAAAGCAGGCAGGAGAGCATTCCGCAATTCTTTATAAGACTGATCGCTTTAAGGTGTTGGAATCCGGAGATTTTTGGTTGAGGGAAAATCCTGATGAACCCGGATTGGGTTGGGATGCCACCTGCTGCAATCGGATTGCCTCTTGGGGTCTTTTCAAAGATAGAGCGAGTGGACATGAGTTTTATGTTTTCAATGCCCATTTTGATCATCAAGGCGTGATTGCAAGAAAAGAATCCGGAAAGTTGATGGTGAAAAAAATCCAAGAGATTGCCCAAGATAAGCCTGTGATCTGCACGGGAGATTTTAACAGCACTCCGGATACCGAGCAAATGATTTCGCTTGCAACGCTCCTACAGGATTCCTACAAAGTATCTAAAATGCCTCCTTATGGCCCTGTGGGAACAACTAATGCATTTGTGTTTACTGCCCCTATGAAGAATAGAATTGACTACGTATTTGTAAGCGATGATTTTGTGGTTTCTAAGTATGCCGTGTTGACGGATGCCCTAAACCAGCGCTATCCATCCGATCATCTGCCGGTTGTAGCCACGGTTCATTTTAAAAAATAGGGGAGGATAGGTTTTTCTTTAGAAGTTGAGAAAATTTGACCTCCAGTAGTGGTGATATTTTATACTGATATATACCAAAAAATAGCCCAAGAGAAAGATCTTAGGCTATTGATTTAGATATTAGTCTTATGGGTTCACTAACAAGATTGATTTCGAGACTTTCATTTTCCCATCTACCATGACGACGGCATTGGTATAGCTCCCCGTCATATCTACCATTTCAGTTCCTGCTGTGCCAGTAATATGATACGTACCTTTTGCTATAATTGAACCATCAGCTTCTACTTCTGATTCACCTGGCATAATAGAAACTTTAAAATCGGATGTAGCAAATTCATCCATCATACCAGCCTCTATTTCGGCTGCACCGCTGTAATGTCTTCCATCACTAAAATCTCGTACAGCATCTGCTGTGTACATACTTATAAGCTTCTTTACATTCTTCTTATTGTATGCCTTCCCATAGTCTTTTGTAAGTTTGGCTATCTTCTTTTCGTAGTCTTGAATCAAGCTTTATAGACTTTGAAGAAAGTGATTAAGTCTGAATGAAAACTAGGCAGACCTTTTTGGATTCACATACCTGAATACTGCTTAAATTTTTTAAGAAAAGGTGCCATGCTAAAAAAAATAGCCCAAGATTTTAATCTCGAGCTATTTTAAATTAGTAGGGTTCTTGAGTTTTGCTTTTAGCTTTCTTTAACCCATGACAATCAGGGTTATTCCTCCTTTGATCTGACCATTTAATAAATTGGTGTTGACCAATTCGAAACCTGCGGCCTGACCTTCTTTCAAACCTAAATAAGGAATGGGAATTTCCATTTCTGTCACCTGTACCATTTTATTCATGGCTTTAAATGATTCCAGCGATTTTTTATGATCAGAAAAACTGCTTCTTCCTGCGTTGACGCTTTGGATAATGGCTTCGGTCTCTTTTAACAAGGCCGCTTGTCGTTTTAAATCCATTCCTCCTTTACCTGCAGACTTGATCATCCACCTTTCTTTCTCCCATGCTACAGATACTTTGTTCCTCGTTTTTCCGGTTACCTTAGGCATGATTTGATTCAACACATCAGTTTTAGAGATAGGGACGATCTTCAAATCCAATAATGCCGGATGCTGTAATGCCATCATGTTTTCCAACGACATGGCTCTAAATTCCAGAGATTCAAAGGCATTAATCTGATGTACCAAATTAAACTGGTAGGGAACAGTTTGTGCCACGAAATTCAGATTCTTTTGTGCAATATGTCTGTCTATCCTTGGATCCAAGGCAAATAAATCAAATGGTTTATCTAAGGGGCTAAAAGACCAAGTCCTGGCGAAGAGGCATTTATGGCCAGATTCAGTTGGAGGAACCTGATATAGAAAATTTGCATCTCCATTTCCTGCAGGTAGGAGTATTGAACCCAACTGGGTCACTCCCAAATATTGAGCAACAGAAGTATTAAAGCCCAAGGTTGGATTGGTGAGAAAAAATTCCACTTTGGGGTAAGGAATCATTAGATCCCCGCGATTATGCAGACTACAACGGATATTATATGTCTTTCCACCTTCTAATTGGGTGGTATACACTCCCAAGTTATTAACTGGGCTGATTTGAATATCCGGAGAATTCCAGAAGGTAATTCCAGAAAACGGACGGACACCAATATCTCCAGGGTAGGAGCGCATGTAAAGAAAAGAGCTTTCTTTGAAGGTATCAGGATTTGGGTTTTTATCCCGATTGCCTCGGTATATCTTTTTCAACCTACCCGCTATATCGTTGGTATAACCCTTTCTTTCTTTTCGGAGGCCAGCTAACATTTCCATGGCCATTTTAATGTTTTTGGACATTTTGATCTGGTTTTAAATTATCCTTGAATTGATTAAAAAATTATTTTCTCAGTGATCGATGAAGTCAAGGTTCACCGGCGTGATAGGTTGCCCGTTCTTTTGCTGGGCATGCTGAAGTAATTCCTTTGGCTCTTCATAGGAATTTTGTCCACTTGCATCCTTTTGGGTCCAACAGGTGTAGCCATAACCCCGATCTGCATCCAAATTGAAGTCAGGGATTTTTTTCTTGTTTTGCACGGCGTCATACAGGTATTCTGCCAAAGTCAGCCCATTCCCCAACGTAGGGATTCGCTTGTATTTCCTGAAGTAGGCCCTGATGTAATCCGTCAGTTTTGATTCATCTCCTTCCAACTCTGTCAAAAATTCAATAAACTCTTTTTCAAGAGGGATGTCATCAAAAGCATAATGAAGAGGTGTCTGTGCGAAATAAGAATCCGGAGCTCCAACAGCAAAATTGGGTTCAGAGGCAGCAGGATCTTCAGGAGGATAAGCCAGATGCTTTTCCCGGTGAAACAATTGGTCGAGAAATCCACCCCCGTCTAAAAGTACCTTCAGTTTGGGGAGTGAATTTTTTAGATCTGCCGCATTGAATCCAAAAGGATCGTTGAATGCAGTGTTTTTGAATTGTTCAAACCTAGGTTCATTCAAATGTTCCTGCACTGGAAAAGCCAAACCGTTTAGAGAAACTCCCAATCTGAAATTTTGAAAGGCATTGTAGAGATGCTCATAAATCAAACTTGCCGCATATCGAATTCCAGCCGTGGTCAGGGTGGTTAAAGCGCCCAAAACCGCATCAATCAAAGAAGCTGCCGCTGCTACAGCTGCTATCACCAATGCTGCTAGCATGATAAAAATTGCCAGAATATTGAAGTCTCCGGCTATATCTGCTGCATCCTCCAAGAAATCGCCAATATCACCTAGGTTGTCCATGGCAGTTTCCCAGACTTCTTCCAATTCGGCAGTCAGGGAATAGGGAACAGGATCCGGAAGGGTTCCTGTTTCCGTCGCACTTCTCAACCATCGATAGTAGAGACGATAAGAGGCATCCACATCATCAGGAGAGATTTTTCTTCCATACTCATTGTCATTGCTAGCCCCTGATTCAAATACCTCATTTAGAGTTTTGGAAATTAGGTTTGCCAGGTCTCCCGGTAAAACAGAATGAGGATCTGGAACGGGGTCCTCTGCACCGATAGGAGCGATGGTTCCCTCAAAATTAAAGTTATAAAGTGCATGCAATTGGGATCGGTTCCAATCCAAACCTGTATGTGCCTGGAAGTTGAAAACATCCTGATAATTCTCTCCGGTCTTATGTCGCTGGGATTGGGTTCTATAAGGCCCACCATCATTGATATTGACAAAAGGGTGGCCCACAGTATCTCCACTGACATGGGTCAGATAACCGATGGCATATAAATGCAAGGGGGAATTTGGATCTGTTTTTTCCAAAAGAGCTCTGGCAAACCTACCTGTTTTTCGGTAGTGCATCGCATCAAACCACCACCATTCTCCTTTTGGCTGTCCATCCCGATAAGGATGCCCGAGTACATCAAATACATTGAAATCCGTGATAAACTTTTTGACCATTTCCATCAGGGTAGCCAAAAGGGCATCGACTACAGCCTGCATGTCTGTAAACAGCTGTTCCAATTCACTTAAGGTAGAAGAATTTTCCACCACCGCATCTGCCGCAGCGCCCAGTGCATCGATGGCATCGATGATAGGTTGCGGGACGATGGATTTGAGGGTTTCCTTGAATTCATCTAAAAAATCATAGACTTCATAATAAGCTTTTACAGCATCCCCAATGGGAACGGAGCTCCAGTCTTTGGTATTGAAAAACAAGAAATCGGGCCCCTGACAACCCAGAAAGAGGTAGGGGAAATTATCACTGTCGGCAAGTAAAGCTTGGAGTCTGGCATAGTCTGCATTTTCTCCTAACCCTGTGCCTGCTTGGATTTTTTGCTTCAAGGCATTGGCCATGATATGGTGCATTGCTGGTCCTGGCATAGTAAAATGGTTTTAAAGTGAAAAAAAATATTTCGCTGACGCCCTAATTGTGGAATTAAAGTTCCAGGAACTTTTAATCCCAAAAAAACTAGGAACGTCTGATTTCAATCCTTCCAACTCATCAATTAGGATTATAAAAAAATCTAATCGATCTGTGGATCAGCAAGTCTTATCTGGCTTAAAGAAAAAGGAAAGTAAAAATTCATTTCTAATTAAAAAACCAAAGATAATTCTTACTAAGGGATTGAAAATCAGTAGTTAAGTTAAAAATTGTATTTGGGAATAGCAATTTCAACTGCAACAAAATCAGAAATGATTTTCTTAAAGAGAAGGAGTGATTTGGAAAGTAATTTTGATTTAACCCAAAGAAAGTTTTTCTTAAGCTTGATAGAGATATGTAGGAATGGGCTCGTTCAAATTCCTTAAATTCAGGATTGACTTTCCTGTTTTAATGTTTCCAATTCTATTCCACCAATCCATTCAAACTTCTCGTTGCATAAAAAGCAATCGCTAAAGTCCCTGTCTTCAAATGAACCGTTCTCAATTAAGAACTTGATTGTTTTGATTGTAGAATCTTCGTAGCTCATGCTTCCCCACGTCAAGCTTACTTTTCTAAATACTAGCAATTGCCTTTTATACTCAGCTAATTTAATCTCACCTCCTAATATTTTATGATAGTTATCAAAATGTCTGGCATCACCTAATGCTAGGAATACTTCATTGGTAACTGGTAAGAACTCGTTGTAAAGATCAGCGATTGAACTACCCAATTTTACCAAAGCATTGGCAGCCTCTTTAGGGGTAGAATAAAAAGAATCTACTTCCAAAGAAGAATAATCAAATCTTTCAAGGATTCCTTGTGTTTGATCAAAACCAAGTTTATAGGGTTTTTCAGGATTGTCAAAATTATCTTCCGTCAAGTACATTCGAAACTCTCCTGAGTATCCGCTTAATTCCAAGTAATTATTTTCTTCATCATTTTCAGAGATTTTCCAAGGATGTAAGACAGGAGGTAAATAGGATAGATACATAGGATTTTGTTAATTTCATTGTCAGAAGTAATAGATTTAATATAGTCAGAAAAACTTAAAAATGTAGGCTATAATCAACAATTAATACCTTAGAACTAGTCAATGGATATAAAAGAAAGTTTTGGTAAAAGAGTACAGAAACTAAGAAAGTCCAAGGGGATTTCTCAGGAGAAGCTTGCTTTTCTTTCAGGTTTGGACCGTTCATATATTTCAGGAATCGAGCAAGGAAAGAGAAATGCTTCACTTGAGGTAATGGAAAAACTTTCTATAGCCCTAACTATCCATATAAAGGAATTTTTTGAAGAATAAACCATACATAAAGCCCAAAGTAGCAGTTCCTAGATTCTCTGAGGAAAACGGCTTTTATACAACCAAAGCCCGCTCTTTCAATATGTCTCAAATTAAAGGTAAAAATACCAAGCCTGAGAAGTTACTGAAGAAGGCTTTATGGCATGCAGGAGTGAGGTTTAAAACTCCAAAGAAGCCACTTTTTGGTAAACCTGATATCACCCTCAAAAAATACAAACTGGTCATTTTTGTAGATGGAACTTTCTGGCATGGCTACGATTGGGAAAATCGCAAACATGCCATAAAATCCAACCAGGAGTTCTGGATCGCTAAAATCGAACGAAATATGCAACGAGACCAAGAGGTAAACAACTATTTCCAAGAGAAAGGTTGGACCATTATAAGGTTTTGGGATTTTGAGGTGAAGGAGGAGTTGGGGGCATGTTTAAAATATTTATTGAACTACATTATCTATTAAGGGATTGTTTTTCAGATTTTTATATGTCATTTGAAATTACCAATGAAAAAATACCCTGTACTGGGTATTTCAGACCCTAAAAAGATTAACTAACTTATGCATTATTTAATCTATTACTAATTAGTATTTCTCAAGAACATTAATGATTCCTATTATCGATTTATTTGCTGGACCTGGTGGCTTGGGAGAGGGATTTATGAGTCTTACTAATGAAAATAATCAATCCTTATTTGATATTAAACTGTCTATAGAAAAAGATGAAAATGCCCACAAAACACTAACTCTAAGAAGTTTTTACAGACAATTTAAAAAGAAAGGTAGAGCTATTCCTGAGGAATATTACAAATCAATTAAAGAGAAGAACCTAAAAAAAAGAGAAAAGCTGATTGAAAAAATGTTGGATTCTTTTCCTGAAGGAAAAAAAGCAAGGGAAGAAGCTTGTCTTTTAGAATTAGGTTCAAAAGAGTGGCCAGCAGAACGAGTTGATGAATTAATAAAAAGCAGGTTAGGAAAGAATACAAAGAATTGGGTTTTGATTGGTGGACCTCCTTGTCAGGCCTATTCCAATGTTGGGAGATCAAGAGTAGGGGGGATTGATCCAGATGATCATAGAGTTTATCTCTATAAAGAGTATCTCAGGATTATAGAAAAGCATCACCCTGCTGTTTTTGTCATGGAAAACGTCCAAGGGCTTCTTTCGGCAAAAGTAGGGGATGAGAAAGTATTTGATTGGATGAAAAAGGATCTTCAGGTGAATGGATTGTATTCTATTCATTCGCTTGTCAAACCCATTGAAAATGATAGAGATTTTTTAATTAAAGCCGAAGATTATGGGGTTCCTCAGAAAAGGCATAGAGTAATTCTTCTTGGAATTAGGTCTGATTTTAAACATGATGGTGAATACCTAATAAAGAAAGAACCAGTAAAACTTGAATCTGTCATTGGATTATTGCCTAAAGTAAGAAGTGGAATCAGTCGTTCTTTTGAAAAATATCATCCTTATGAAAAATATAAAAATGGAAGCCCTAAAAGAGTTTACAAGAACATAGAAGATGATGATGCAAAATGGTATGATCTAATATCAACTCAGATCTCTAAACTTAGAATTTGGGGAGATATGCCACTCAATGGACTCAGTAAGGGGCCGATTAGTTATCCAAATGGCACAGGTTCTGAATTTTTAGAATGTGAGAAGTCAATTGAAAAAAATCACCCCTTAAAATCATGGTTTTTAGACCCCAAACTTCGAGGAATACCAAATCACGAATCCAGAGCACATTTAACCCAGGACTTGATGAGGTATATGTTTGCCAGTCTTTATGTTGAAAAAAATGGAACATTTCCAAGACTAGAGGATTATGCGAAACATCATTCAGATTTAATCCCCGATCACGCAAATGTCAAATCTGGTAAATTCACTGATCGATTTAGGGTTCAAGTAGCTGATCAACCAGCTACAACTGTGACCAGTCATATATCTAAAGACGGCCATTATTTCATTCACTATGACCCTAAACAATGTCGCTCATTATCAGTGAGGGAGGCGGCTCGGATTCAGACTTTTCCTGACAATTACTTGTTTAGGGGAAGTAGAACTCAGCAATTTCATCAAGTGGGAAATGCGGTTCCACCTTATCTAGCATATCAATTAGCAAAATTAGTTCACCAAATTTTGAAGAAGTAAGAATGCCTAAGACCAGAAAAATTAAAAGTGAAGATGCTTCTCCCAACCCAGAATATCTTATCAAATCCATCGCAGAGCAAGGGTATAGCTTAGAAACATCGTTGGCTGATCTTATGGATAACTCAATATCCGCTAATGCAGACAAAATTGAAGTTTTAATTGATACCGAATCTGAACCATTTAAATTGTTTTTAGCTGACAACGGGGAAGGAATGACTGAAGAGGAATTAGCGAATAACATGCGATTTCCAAGCAATTCTCCAGAAGAATTAAGAAATGATTTCGATCTCGGTCGCTTTGGTCTAGGAATGAAGACAGCCTCTTTTTCTCAGACTAGAAAGTTTACTGTTCTGTCTAAAAAAAGGGGAGACAAAAAGTATCATGGAAGAACCTGGGACGTCGACTTTTTGAAGAAAAATGGCTGGAAAATTATCATCAACTCAGATGAAGAGGTGGCGAATATTATGTATCAATACAATCGCCTCTCGAGAGAATACTTAAACAAATTCGATGATTTTGAAGCAAATACAATTATTGTTTGGGATGGCTTGTACAAGTTCGAGGAATACTTAAATGAGGAAAACAGAAGGGATTCATTAAAAAAAGAAGTAACTGAAGTAACTTCCGATTATCTAGCGTTGGTGTTCCACAGATTCATGGAGAGAAACCTAAACCCTTTACAAATCAGGATTAACAACACCCGAGTTAATCCCTTTAATCCTTTCCCTGAGGAGGAAAAAGACTTTAGAGAAATTGAACCCAAACAAAGCTCATTTAGGTCTGATGTTGTTAAAATCCAAGGATTTGTTTTGCCTTCAAGAGCAATCGCCGAAGTTAAAAAAGGACTAACGAAATGGACTACTCGTTACAGAGGACTCATGGACATGGAAGGTCTATACATTTATCGAGCAGATAGAATAATATTATTTGGAGGATGGAATGGAATAGTAAAAAAGGCCCCTAGACTCCAACTCGCCAGACTGAAAGTGGAGGTTGGTAACAGTGTAGATCATTTACTTCATTTAAATGTTGCAAAATCTCAAATAGTTGTTCCACACGAACTCAGAAAGGCATTTGAGGGCTACATAGAAGAGCTAAAAATTGAAGCAGAAAGGGAGTACTATAATCGCGGAATACGGAAGTTTTCAGGTAAAAAGTCCCACGACAATGTTCAATTATTTGATCGAAGCTATTCGAACAAAGGGTCTGTCTTGGAGGTGAACAAGAATTTTCCCTTGGTTAAAAACCTACAGGATTCACTTGATGATAAGCAAAGGTCTCAATTAAACTTGTTACTTCGGATGATCAACACACGGGTCAATAATATTAGACATGTACACGAAGAAAAAGAATTCCTTGGGATTGAAGAGAAAGATGGCCTCTCTGTTGATGAATTGAAGAATAACATACTGGATTTACAATCAAATGGTGTGTCGAACGAAATAATCAAGGAAGACATTATTCCTCATTTAGGCTACAAATATTCTTCCCTGCCAGATAGCATTAAATCAATATTAAATTAACCGAACGATGAATTACATTGACGTCTTTAGAAAGATTATAAAGGAACAAGTGAACAAGTCCAATGGGGATAAAAAATTCATTGACAACTTATTTAATCAAATCAAAGATGAGGTTATATCCATTTATGGACCAAATTCCTTGGTTGGGCTTCCACAAGTTGATGAAACTACTCTGAAAAGTTATTATGACACTGCCAAAAACGAATATTTATCAGTAAATCCTATTGACCCAGGTTTGAGTCATTCATTAACAAAAAAAGGGTTCAAGACATGGCTCACTGAAGAAAGAGAAAAGAGCATAAGCTGGGACTATTCAGATAGATACTTTAAACACTTGAAAAACCTAGGAAGATCTGAGAAGGTCATAGATGAAACAATTAACTCCAGCTTGTCGATTCTTCGTAAAATGGCCGACCCTAAATCAGGGGCCCCCATTTATAACAAAGGATTGGTTGTCGGAGCAGTACAATCAGGAAAAACAGGGAACTTCAATGCAGTAATTAATAGAGCAATTGATGCCGGTTATGAAATAGTCATAGTTCTAGCCGGTATTATGGAAGACTTAAGAAGTCAAACGCAACAAAGGATCGAAAAGGACATAATTGGAGAGGGTAAAATTGACTCGGGTGAACCTACTGGGACAAAAGGGGTGGGTAAAATAAGACGCTTTGGCGTTCGGGGTGATGAAAAGGTTATTCAGGTAAAATCTTTAACATCCGAAACAAAAGACTTTGGAAAGGCCGTAAAGGAACTAGATCATACTTTAAATGATAAATACGTGCTAGTCTGTAAAAAGAACGTAAGTGTACTAAAAAACCTAATAATTTGGTTACATAATTCTCTTGAGTCAGGCAAAGACAAACACAATATCCCCCTACTAATTATAGATGATGAGGCGGACAATGCGTCCCTTAATAACATGGGTGCTAAAGGAAGAAATTATGCTAGTAAAACGAATGGGCACATCAGGGCAATCTTAGAGCTATTTCATGTTAAATCGTACCTAGGTTACACCGCAACACCGTTCGCCAATGTTTTACAGGATCGAAATGTATCTCCTGAAAACGATTGGGAAATTAAGTACAAGTTCAAAGGTGATGATGTTGAAAAACTATTGAAAAGGGTAGACAATATCTTTCCAGATGACTTTATTGAACTATTAAGCCCGCCGTCAAATTATGTGGGTGCTAAGCAAATATTTGAGACAATAACACCGATTGAAAACCAAACCGATGAAAATGAAAAAATACCATTAATCGCCCCACCTGTAGATGACTTTATAGAATATTTTCCATCTCGTGTCTATCAGAACAGAGATGGGGAAATTGTTGGCGTTGAGAACATAAGAAATAGAGCCGAATGGGATGAAAAATTTGGGTTCGGTGGTTATCTTGATTTTGATTCATACAATGAGTATAGAAAAGAAACTTGGGCGCCAAGAAAAGAGGACCCTTTTCCAAAAGAATTGCCAGAGTCATTAAAGACTGCTATTAAGTGCTTCATAATTGCTCTAGCAATAAGAGAATTCAGAATTCCAAGTATGGTGAATTCAGACCTTTATCAGCCGCACAACACTATGCTTGTGCATGTTTCGCGGTTCACATTTTGGCAAAATACAACGAAAACACTAATAGAGAAATACGTAAATGAAATAGTTTCAAAAATAAATAATGATCGCCCAAGCAGCTCAAACTCAATTTATACTGATTTAGAAAAATTATGGTACAGTAATTACGGATTTGCTCATATTGTCCAAAATGTAAAGAGCTACCTGCCTAGGGGTTACGAAGATGAATTCATGTCTCCATTAGTTTTTGACTCGTTGGTTCCAGTATTTATAAGTGCAGTTAGAGGTATAGAGATAAAAGCAATAAATAGCCACACAAAAGACACTTTAGAATATCCGAAGAATTCTCCAAAAAAAATTATTGCTATTGGTGGTAACCGACTTTCAAGAGGTTTTACTCTGGAAGGTCTAACTATTAATTATTTCATTCGAGTGACAAATTACTCAGATGCATTACTTCAAATGGGAAGATGGTTTGGATACAGACCAGGGTATTTGGATTGTTGTAAAATTTTCACGTCTAAAGACTCTTTAGATAAGTTTAATGATACAACTCGCTGTATCGAAGAATTAGAATCTGAATTTATTAAAATGGAGGACCAAGGCAAGACTCCTGAAAAATTTGTTCTTCGTGTAAGAAAGCACCCTGGAACCCTGAAAATTACGAGACCGGCCATTTTAAAAAACGCTAAAGAGGTTAAGTGGTCATATCAGGATTCTCTTGTAATGACTACACAGCTGAAGGTTGATAAGAAAAGTATAGAAGATATCTGGAATAATTTCAAAAATAATATCGCCCCAAGGTTTCAAGAATCAGAACGAGATGATATTCTCAAGTATAAGACGGATGCTCGAGAAGTTATAAGAATTTTAAAAACCCAACCGAACAATTTTAACGACAATGACCCAGAATATCTGACGAAGTTTATTGAACTCTGCTTTGATAAAGGGTATTTATCAAATTGGACAATTGCTTTGAAAACTACTGGGGCATCGCCAAATAAAAAATCTAAAGAAGAAATCGGTTTGTCTAATTCTATTTCAAAAAATGTCATTGAATTGTCGAAAAGGTCGGGACCTACAAATGACGATGACGTACGCAAATTTTTAAATGAATCATTATTTAAAGCGAGTAGCAAAAGTGCTAATATCATTTCGGCAAACACTGATATGTCCATCCTTCTGTCAAAGGATGAAAAATCAAAAGCTGAGAGTGATTTTTACAAGCATAAAGCGTCCGAAATTATGAAAAGGAACAAGGGTATTAGTCTCGATACTGCAATGAATGAGGCAAAGACGAAAACCGTTCCCGAAAGGTATTATCGAGGAATGATGAAAGAAACAGAAGGGCTACTTATGATCTATCTGTTCGATTCATACTATGCCTTTAATCAAGAGTTCACCAACAATAAAGACCCACAAAAAAAGAAAGAATTAGAGGAGCTCTTCAGAGTTTATGTTCAAGCAAATGAAATTGATCTGAAAATTCCCTTGGTAGGTTATGCTATTGAATTTCCTCCAATAGATAATGACCCTGGGGGAGTTTATTTGCAGGGTGACTATGATTTAAACGAAGAGTGTGAGATTTGCGGTGAGGTTGATTGCATTTGTAATGACAACGAGGACGAATTAGAAGGTATATCAGACTACAATGAATAATTCTGAACTAAAATCTAAATGGGAAGATATAGCGACTTCCTCAGAAAAGAAAGGCTTTAAAGCTCTCCGAATTACAGCAACTTGTATTCCTGATCTGTTTATTGCATTAGACACTGAAGGGTTTCGTTGCCTAATATTCTTTCTACCCGCAGGTTTAGATGTTGATACTAGAGGTTTAGACAAAAACAAATTGCACCTTAGCTATATTCCCTCCAAATCAGTACTTTTTATCAAGTTAAAAGATTCTGAGTTTTTTGATTTATTTGATGATCTTATTCTATCGATATACTCGAAGATTAATTCAATATCTAATCCGAAAAAAGCTTCGCATGAATTTATCGCAACATTTTATAAATGGTCATATTTTTTTGAAGATACACTCAAAAAAAAGCTAGGAGAAGAACAAGTTCAGGGATTATTTGGAGAGTTGTTTGTTTTGAGGGAATTTGTCGAACAATGTGACCCATTAAAAATTAATTCTGTTCTATCTTCCTGGAAGGGGCCTTACGACGCGCCGAATGACTTTATACTTGATAATAAGAATCTTGAGGTTAAAACCAAAAGAGAAGCACTGCCAAGTGTTAAAATTTCAAGTGAATTTCAGTTAGAACCAGAACACAGTAAAGGACTTGAATTAGTGGTTCTTTCAGTAAAACTGGACCTAACAATTGGTCAATCTATCCATAATTTGCTATCACAACTGGTTCAAAAAATAAGGGAAAAGGCGGGTGATCTTACAATATTGTTTCAAGCGTTGACCCAGAAAGGACTAACCATCGATTCGCTTAGAGATTACAATAACCACAGGTTTATTGTTAGTAACAAATGTACATACGATTGCACTGTCAAAGGATTTCCTAGACTATCCACTTCAAACATTCCTAAAGAAGTAAGCGATCTGAGATATACTTTAAAAATTAAGAGTCTTAACGACTTTTTAATCGAAGAAAAAAAATATTAAAATGATTCTAGAAGAGTTTTTTAAATACCGCCAAGAACTTCTTGATTTATCAAAAGACGACGAGGGCTTTATACAAGAATCTTTGCTCTTATCTCAGGTCTTACCATCAATGCTAGACTCCAAGCTAATTGATTCGGAAGATGCGAATGGCTCATACTTTAAATCAAGGCCAAATAAGCTTAAGATAAACGCATACTGCGTCAATGAATCTGGAGAGAGGTTACAGCTTTTCATGATAAACGAAGCATCCATCGATCTTTCTGCAACGAACAAAGATCTCCAGATTTCCCAAAAATTATACTACGAAAATGAATTCAAAAGAGGTACAAACTTTATAAACAAGGCAATTAAAGGTCATTTGAATGACGAAATACAAGATTCAAGCCCCGCACGAGCTCTCATATCTAAAATGTCATCGTCTGAGGGGGCGGATCAATTTGATGTAGTTGAGTTGTTTTTAATCACAGCCACAGCCACGATTAATTCACGAACTGCAACACCTCAACCACTGAGAATGGAATTTGAAAATGAGTCTATGATCGTTTCATACTCAAAGAATAGAGAGAAGACGAAAAAAGAATTGCTAATTAAGAAAAGGCTAATCGATCTAAATTTCCTCCATAATGTCCTAATTTCTCAAGGGAACAGAGAGGCACTCGAAGTCGACTTTAAAAAAATGTTTGGCGAGCCTCTGTCAGCAATTCAAGCCGCTGATGAAGAACATTTCGCATCCTACCTCTGTGTTCTACCAGCTAAAATAATTGCTGGATTATATAAGGAGTATAGTTCGCGTCTTCTTGAAAAAAACGTGCGATCATTCCTTCAATTCAGAGGGGTGAATAAAGGCATTCGAGAAACCATCAGAAAGGAACCTGAAAAATTCGTGGCATATAACAATGGTCTAACTATAACTGCTACCAAGGCTGATATTGAAAATCAAGCAGGAAGTACCACAATTAACTCTCTTACTGATTTTCAGATAGTTAACGGGGGGCAAACTACATGTACTATATATTTTACACAAAAGGATGGTTTTGATATAAGTAATGTTAAAGTGATGGCAAAAATCAATGTTGCTAAAAAAACTACTGAAGAGGAACTTGAGGAACTGATTTCTAACATCAGTAACTATTCAAATGCCCAATCAAAAGTTTCCAAGGTTGATTTACGTTCTAGAAATCCACAACTCATCAAACTAAAAGCCTTAAGTGAAAGTGTCATCACGCCATCTGGATTGAAATGGTTCTTTGAACGGGCGAAGGGAGAGTTTAACACCATGGTTAGAGCAAAAGGCCAAAACAAAAATCAAATTCTCAAAGAGTTCCCGACAGCTAGACGATTTTCTAAAGAATTATTAGCAAAATACTATTGCGCATGGGGAGAACAGCCATACTTGGTTAAACGTGGTGGAGAAAAAGTTTTTAGGTATTTCATAGAAGAAATATCCGGGGAAGGTAGCTCAAAAAAGCCAGCTAATGTAAATAGAAGTTTTTACGAAGAATTAATAGCCAAAGTCATTTTGTTTAGGTCTTTGGAAAAACTCTATGGCCAAGGGAAAAATTCAATGGGGCAACTTCGATCAGTAGCCGTTCCTTATTCTATCTCAATACTTTATAAGTACATGGACGGAACTAAATCGAGCATGCCATTCGATTTGTTAAAAATTTGGCTAAGTGAAAAACTGGAAGATGATTTGGAAGCATTCTTCAATGAGCTATTAATGTTGATGAATGATCTTGTTAAAAAATACTCTCAGAGTGATGACTACGGGGAGTATTCAAAAAAACCGGAATTGTGGGCTGATATTGTTGAGTCAAGTGAAATCAGGGAGTTCATGTCAAGCTTAAACTCAATTGAAATCATTAATAAGTATGGGATTTCAAGGGATGAGTTGAAGAAACGTAATAAGGCTCAATCCGAAATCGTAGAAGTAGATTTTCATGAGATAAACAGAAATGTTCTAATTCACACAAATAATCAAGAGTATTATAAATCTATTCGATCAAAAATGGATGAAGATATTGATGAACACGATAAAAGAAAAATCACATCAATTATAAATCGAATTGCTTCTAAAAAGGATATCGAAGTTGATTTAATCGATTATGAAAATGACTTAATCAATCGAATTCGTGTGAAGAGGCCGGAAATTTTCGACCAATTAAGGACAGAATATGATACTGCTCTAAATGACACTCTCGATTTTATTATTAGAAAATACAATAGTGCCGTTGAGTCCGCAGAAAGTACAGTTTCTGAATTTAATAAAGTTGAAATGATTGCGATATCAAAAAAGGTTAAGTATGCTTCCGTATTTGGCCAAATTGGAAAGAAATTAGACAAAGGTATTGCTCCAAATATTCAAGATTTAATATATGCTTCGGAATATTTCAAAGCTCGAAAACCGGAGCAGAAAAAGAAAGAGGCGTCGCAAATTACATTAACAGATACTCTTCTCCGAAGAATGTCCGAGTGGGAGGCACAGAATAGGGTACTATCCAACAAGGAGAGGACCTATGTTGCCGATTTTGCTTATGGTCTGAAGAACAGGAATGATTTTCACAACCAAAACTTGAAACGTCATCTTGAAACATTGATAAAAAACGGATTCGATATTTAAAGGGTATATGGCAGAACGATCTAGGGAATTAATTCAAGTAGGATATTACCTATCAAAATACGGAAAAGAAGGCCCTCCCGTAAGGTTAAATACAGATAAATGGAATGAGGCTTATAGAATGTTTTATGACACTTTAAATGATGGTAGAACTGTGTTAGAATTTGAGCATAGTCTAAAAAACTCAAGAGATGCTTTTGACAGTTACTTTCCTGATACTAACAGACAAGGATGGAAAGATGAAGAAGGTAAACCAGCAAAGCTAACAGGGGTTTCGGAAGAGGTTTATCATTATTTTTTTAATAAAAATGAAAGTTTTGTTTGGTCTATAATCGAGCCATTTTTAGACCTAAGTATTAAGATAAAACCTATTGTTTTCAAAGATTTAATTTCGGAAGATATGGCGGGGAGTAATTCAAATTTAACAAGAACAGAAGGTGGTATAAAAGTTAGAATATCAAAGTCTATTGAAAGAAACTCAAAATTGAGACAAGAAGCCTTAAATATACACGGATATAAATGTCAAGTATGTAGTTTTGATTTTGAACTAATATATGGTGAATGGGGGAAGGAGTTTGCTGAAGTACATCATGTTAAACCATTGTCAGAATTAAAAGGTCAAAAGCAAGAAACTAACTCTAAAACTGACTTGGCGGTCTTGTGCGCTAACTGTCATAGGATGGTGCATCGTAAAAATGGGATTACTTTAACATTGGATGAATTAAGGTTGAAAATTGTTAAATAATAGAATCATTTTAACTTAACATAACTTTATGATTAAGTGATTTCATCTTCAATTATCTAAATTTTTATTCTTTATGAAAGTTTTAACCAAATCCAGGTTTAAACTTGGTCTGGAATGCCCCAATAAATTATTCTATACTAGAAAGGATGAATATCCTGATAGTAAATCGATTGATTCATTTTTAAAGGCATTGGCCCAAGGAGGATTTCAAGTAGAGGAATTAGCTCGCATGCATTATCCTGATGGAATTTTGATCGAAGGAAATGATTGGGACTACAAATTACTTTGGGAACAGACACAGGAATTATTAAGACAAGAAAACGTAATAATTTTTGAAGCGGCTTTCCTTTTTGATGGGCTTTTTGTCCGTACTGATATTTTGGTGAAGAAGGGAAATAGGGTTGAATTAATAGAGGTAAAATCTAAGTCCTTTGACCCTACAGACGACTTTCTATTTGTTGGAACAAGGGGAGGGATGGTCTCTTCTTGGAAACCTTACCTCTTTGATGTCGCTTTCCAGAAGTTTGTGATACAGTCCTGTTTTCCGGATTGGCGAATTAAGTCATTTATGATGATGGCTGACAAGTCAAAAAAAGCAAGTATTGATGGATTAAATCAGCTTTTTAGAATTAGTAAAAAAGGAGAGGGGCGAACTGGAATAAAAAAGAAAGTTACAAGTTTAGAGGAAACTGGTGATTCAGTTTTGGGAAGGAAGGATGTTACTGGGATTATCCAGGATATTGAGGAGAATAAATTCATTTATCATGATAATCTTCCTTTCCAGGATTCAATCAAACTTTTTAAGGATAAATATGAAAAAGATGAATATGCTGCATGGCCTACTTCATTTAGTGCTTGCAAAGCCTGTGAATTCAAATGTTCTAGTGATGAATTGATTCAAGGTAAAAAATCAGGATTCAGGGAATGTTTTATTAAACAGCATAAATGGGTTGACAGTGATTTTGAGAAACCAAACAACTTTGATATTTACAATTTTAGGAAAGGAGGGAAGATATTTGATCAAGGAATTATTTTTAAGAATGAGCTTACAGAAGATCTAATTGGATTAAAGACTCAACCTGAAAATCTTAGCACCTCTCATAGACAATGGCTTCAGATTGAAAAGGAGACAAATAATGACCCATCAATTTATGTGGATAAAGAGGGATTGAAACAGGAAATGGATTCGTGGACCTTTCCACTTCATTTTATCGACTTTGAAACTAGTACAGTTGCCTTGCCATTTTATAAGGGAATGAGTCCCTATGAACAAGTAGCATTTCAGTATTCACACCATATTTATTATGAAGACGGAAGTATCCATCATGCCTCAGAATACATCAATAATCAGGCAGGGGTATTTCCAAATTTCGAATTTATCAGGAAGTTAAAAACCAGCCTAGAGTCCGATAGAGGTACTATTTTCAAATATTCAAACCATGAAAACACGATCCTAAATGCAATCTACATCCAGTTACTAAATTCGAATGAAGCTGATAAAGATGAGTTAATGGCTTTCATTCAAGATATATCTCATTCAAAAAAGGAGAGTACTATTAAATGGACAGGGGATAGGGATATGGTGGATTTATGGGAAGTTGAAAAGAACTTTTATTATAACCCTTTGACCAAAGGTTCCAATTCGATAAAAGCTGTGCTACCAGCCTCATTGGCTTCAAGCCAAATGTTGCAGGAAAAATATTCGCAGCCTATTGGAAAAATTAATGTTTCCAGTAGAAATTTCCATGAAAGTCATGTTTGGTTACAAACTGAAAATGGAAAAGTAACTAACCCATATAAAATGCTGCCGCCCCTCTTCGAAAACTGGACGGATGAACAATTAGAGTCTACTTTATCTGAAATGGAAGGTGTTAATGATGGAGGAGCAGCTCTAACGGCATATGGAAAATTACAATATACTGATATGGAGCAAATTGAAATTGATGAATTGACTAAAGCCCTTTTAAAATATTGCGAGTTGGATACTTTAGCCATGGTAATGATATATGAGCATTTTAGGGAACTTTTAGACAGTATTGAATAATCCCTACGCCAACTCCCTTAAATCCACCGGTACCACTCTGGAAACTCCTGCTTCAATCATGGTAATGCCATAGATAATATCCGTGCTGGCCATGGTGCGCTTGTTATGGGTGACGATAATAAACTGGGACTCGCCGCTAAACTGCTGGATAATCTGGTTGAACTTATCAATATTCGCATCATCCAGCGGAGCATCCACCTCATCAAAAATACAGAAAGGCGCAGGCTTTAAGAGGTAAATTGAAAAGAGTAGGGAAGTGGCTGTCAGCGTCTTCTCACCTCCAGAAAGTTGATTGATTGTCAAGGGTCGCTTTCCCTTGGGCTTGGCCATAATCTCGATGGCAGACTCCAAAGGATTATCCGGATCCACCAAGGTCAGATCACAATCATCCTGCTCGGTAAAGAGGGAGCGGAAGACTTTGATAAAGTTCTCCTTGATCTTCCCGAATGCATCCAGAAAGGTCTCCTTCGCTACCTGATCGATTTCTTTGATGGTATTCAGCAGGGATTCCTTGGCTTTGATCAGATCCTCTTTTTGGCCGCTGATAAAATCATACCGTACCTTAATCTCATCATACGCTTCCATGGCCATCGGGTTAATAGGACCGATGCGCTCCAGTTTCTCTTTTTGCTTCCGTACCAGTTCGCGGAGATCCTCTTCTTTAAATTCCAAAAACTCCTCGTCCAGGTTGGGATTTTCTTCCATCAGCTGATCCAGATCCAGTTCGAATTCCACGCTCAAGCGCTCCTTCATCCCGGTCATTTTCAGCTTGGTCTCGTTGACAGTATTTTGCAGCTCATGCAGCAGCTCATCATGGGCTTCCTTGCTCTTTTGCATTCCCCGGATTTTCTGATCTGTTTGATCGATCAGTTCACGGGAACCATAATATTCCTTTTCTGCTTCCTGAACGCCCTTTTCGATACCTTCTTTCTCTGCATACAACTCGATCAGCTCATCGTCCTTAACTTCATTATTATCCAGCAAAGACTTGATCTCTGTATCCAGATTGCTGAGTTCGGCCTGGGATTTTTCGATTCGTTCCTTCGAACTCTCATACGCATTCTGCTTGAATTCAATTTCCTGGTCCAGTGAATTTACGCGGTTGAGTTGCTGGTGATATAAAATGTTTTCCTGATTGAAAGCCTGGGATTTTTCAGAGAGCTTGGCGGATTCCTCCTCCAAGTTTTCATTCAGTGCTTCCAGATCTTCCTGTGCAGCTTCGTATTCCGCTTTCTCCTCAAAAAGTCTTGGTTGAATTCCAGTCAAGCTTTCTTCCAGACTGGCAATTCGATCTAAAATATCCTCCCGCTTGTTGGCATTGCTGCTCAGGAGTTCTCCTAGCTGTTCTTTTTTGGTTCGAACGGAAACATAATTCTGATTGATTTCATTGATCTCTTTCTGGCTTTCTTCCAAGGTTTTCTTGTAGCTGACTTCCTTCAGCTTCATCAGATCTGAAAGCTTTTTATCCAGGTCATTACGCGTAGCGGAAACCTTCTTATTCAGGTCTTTGATCTCCTTGTCCAGCTTTTCCAGATTCTTGGCCCGACCGATTCTTTTTCCTTCGAAAAGTCCTACAGAACCACCGGAAAGGCTGAATTTACGCTTCGTGAATTTGCCGCTTTCGGAAATAAAGATTGCATCATTATCCTGCGGAAAGTCCTTGCGATCACCCTGCACGATGTAGACATTGTCCAGAATAAAGTTGATCAGACGGGAATATTTTACATCAAACTCTATGATCTCTGTTGCAGCAATGGCATTGGAGAAAAGCTTGGTTTGACTGGGCTTAAAGCGTTCAAAATGCTCTAGAACAAAGAAATTTGCTTTGCCTCGGGCGGTATCAGAAAGCAGGTTAATCGCGGTGATGGCTTGTTGCTCTGTTTCTACCACGTAATAATTCATATAGCCCTCCAGGTAATTCTCGATCGTCACCCGGTATTTTTCATCCGTAGTCAGCAGATCGGAGAGGAGGGGCACATCCTTGCCCCAGGAATTATTCTTTTTGAGAAACTTGATGGCTTCAGGGAAACCCTCGAGATTCTCGACCAGGGATTTGGTCAGATTGTATTCGTTCTGTTTGGAATCCAGTTTTCTGGAAGATTGGGTGAGTTCCTCCCGGATCATTTCGATCACGCGGTTGGTATCCTCGATCTTCTGATCCAAATCTTCTTGCTTCGCCTTCATTACTTCGTAGGCCTGAGTAGCTGTATCCAATTCAGATTTGAGTTGGATCAGTTTTTCTTCAAAATCCACCAAAGATGCCTCCTGCGAGGAATCATCAGAGGAAGTCCGCTCCAATTCCTGCTTCAGCGTAGAAAGCTGGATTTGCTTGATTTCCTGCTCTTTGCCGAGTTGGTAGACCTTTTCCTTCAGTTGCTCAAAAGAGGCAGTTAAGGTTTTTTGCTTGAGCTGATGTTCTGAGTGAACTTGCTTCTGACTTTCATATGCTTCCCGAAGTTCGCCGACTATGACCTCTTTTTCCGCTAGCATTTTAGCGGCAGATTCCTGCTCATGCTTGAGCGATCGAATAGAGAAACCTGCGCGATCGTTAGACTTTCTATCTGCATCAATCTGGTCCCGAAGCTTTTGAGATCGGTCTTCCAGAAAGCGCAGGCGCTCGTTCTTGATTTTCTTCTCCGATTCGAAAGTTCGGATTTTGTTAACGTGGTCGTTGAGTGTTTTTTGGCGTGAGGCCAGTAGTTTCTCTTTGGTGATCAGATCTGCTTTGAGCTGATTCAACAAGGCTTCACGATCTGCAATCTGGGTTTGTAATTGCAGCTTTCTGTCATTTTCCTCTTGGATCTTCTGGTTGGTTGCCAAAAGAGAGGAAGTATATTTTTCTATGCTTTTCTTAGCCAGGTTGATGCTGGCCACTTTGTATTCTTTTTTGATCTCAAAGTACTTGGCAGCTTGCTTTGCCTGCTTTTCCAGACTTTTTAAGTTCTTTTCAATTTCATAAAGCAAGTCTTCCACCCGGTCTAAATCCCCGTCCGTGTCCTCCAGCTTTCGTAGGGTTTCTTTCTTTCGGTTTTTGAATTTGGAGATGCCAGCAGCCTCCTCGAAGAGATCCCTTCTGGAGTTGTTCTTATCATTCAGCAACTCATCAATCATCTTCAATTCGATGATCGCGTAGGAATTGGAATTGATCCCCGTATCCATAAAGAGATTGGTGATATCCTTTAAACGGCAGGTAACTCCATTGATTTGGTATTCACTGTCTCCGGATCGGTAGTAGCGACGGGTGATCATCACATGTGTATATTCAGTAGGAAGGAGGTTT
Organism: Algoriphagus sp. SE2; assembly: GCF_039563885.1. Classification (NCBI taxonomy): domain Bacteria; kingdom Pseudomonadati; phylum Bacteroidota; class Cytophagia; order Cytophagales; family Cyclobacteriaceae; genus Algoriphagus; species Algoriphagus sp. SE2. The sequence goes on from NZ_JBCLWJ010000010.1 coordinate 173,420, forward strand.
TTAGTATTCTCGAAAGTGAGGGAAACCTCGGCCAGATTGGAAGGTTTTCGGTTTTTTGTTCCGTTGAAGATGACGTTTTCCATCTTGTCTGAGCGGAGCAAACGGGTTTTTTGTTCACCCAAAACCCAGCGGATGGCATCGACGACGTTGGATTTGCCGCAACCGTTTGGACCGACCACACCAGTGATTCCTTTGTCAAAATGAATCACCATTTTATCCCCAAAACTCTTAAACCCCTTGATCTCCAGCTTACTGAGCAGCATCCTTATTTGTTAATCTGAAATAAAGAAACAAAATAAGATCATTTGGTAGATTGTCCAAGGATTTGGCAAATCTATGCTCATTAAAAAATGAGGTTTTATTTTATTCAATAAAAATTACATGCAGTTTTCTATGTTACTTTTGAAACCAAAAGTAACCAAAAGTTTTTTCCCTAAACTCTCCTTCAAATCGGCAGCATATTTGGGTGAAATCTCAATC
>NZ_JBCLWJ010000011.1:0-173586 GCF_039563885.1 Algoriphagus sp. SE2
CGGAAAAGGGAAGTTTATAGGGCGGGATCCGAGTGAGATCATCCGAGAGACTGGCATAAGTAAAACTGACTCAAGTAATTTTTTCGAAAGAGCCTCTCTCATTGCTTTTACTGGCACCACAGAAGTGGAAGATTATCATGCTAGAGTAGGATCGCTGTTTGAATCCGGAAAGGTTGAAGAAGCATATAAATTATTGGATGAGGGTTTCCAAAAAGTCAGAACGGGTAAAATGGTTAATACAGGGGAAGTTGTTTTTCATAATAATAAGGAGGACACTACCACTTGGGAACAATATAAATCCTATTCTTCCCAAGGTCATGAAATTGCTTCCCATTCCGTCACCCATCCGCGACTTGCTGTTTTGGATGAAGTGAACATGTTGTATGAATTAGAACAAAGCAAAGCTGATCTTTTAAAGTTTATTGGCGAAGAATCCATTTTCTCAGCAGAGGGCCCTTATGGCACAGAAAACGAACGGGTGATGGAATATGCTTACGAAATCTATCCAGCCCTACGAAATCGAATGCCCGAAACTTGGTTGGAAGAAATAAATCGTGGGAGTAATGGTGAACCAGGACAATCTCAAAAAGAATATGTGCAATGGCAGCGGGGTATTCTAACACGTCATTCTTTCGAAGATATGAAAGCGTGGATCGACACCACAATGAATCATAACAACATTTGGTTGGTTTTAGTAATTCATGGAGTGGAAAATCTGGGTTGGGAACCTAAGACAAAAGAGGAGTTAGAGAAATATTTCTCCTTTATGAAATCTACCGAAAACGAACTCTGGATTGAAACTTTCCGAGATGTCACGAAATACATCAGAGCTCGCCAAAATACCCAAGTTTCGAGTAAGCTAGAAAACAATAAGATTCAAGTTTCTTTGGCTTCAGACTTAGATCCATCCGTTTATTCTGTACCTCTAACCATTAAAACTTACATTCCCGATGGTTGGGAAAAAGCAAAAATTGAGGCCAAGGAAAACCTTGACATTATGGAAGATGAATCGGGTAAATATGTTTTGTTCCCGATGTCATTAGGTGATCCCATCACAATTATTTCTGAGTAAATTAATCTCAATTGTTTAGAACAAAGAAAGTAGTAGAATGACATTTTTTTGGATAACCCTTAGATTCTCAATTATTTTTCTTTTTGATATTTCTTCCGTTTCAGAGTCATTTGCTCAAAAAAAATTAGAGGGAAAATACTGGCTTAAAAGTTCTAAAATTATTGATGTTTACTCCCAGTACGAATTTTCAAAAGATGGGACATTTACTTTAGAAACCGGTGGAGATTTAGGGCCTGAGTTTTACGGACATGGGAAATATACACTCTCAAAAGATAGTTTGATTCTGAATTTTTCTTCTAGTCAAGACTCCATAAAGAGTTCTATTTTAATAAAAAAAGAGGAGAGCGCATTAATAAATGATTCAGTCGAATTCAAGTTTAAGTTCTATGATTTAGAGAATGAAATGGATCTTCCTGCAACAATTTTTAAATTCTTCGAAGACAAATCAAAAAATAAGTATTTCCAATCTAATGTTAATGGAGTATGTAACATCTTTCTTCCAAAAGGGAAAGAAATTCAAACTTATACGATTTCCCTGTTGGGCTATGAATCTTTTGAATTAGAACTGGAAAATGATTCCTCAAAAACTATAACCATTGGATTAGCGGATACTATTGGAAAACAAACTCTTGGGAAAGTGTGGGAATTTGAAATAGAAAAAGCGAATAAAAAAATAATTTTCCTGAAAGGAGGAGATCAACTCATAAAAATCTGAATGACAAAAAGGATCTGTATCGATCACTTGAGTTTGATGAATTAAAAACCATTCATTCTCAGTAAATTACATTTCGCAAAAGAATTCTAAAAACAAAGACTTATTTTAAATAAATTAGACTTAATACGAGAACACAAATAATAACTACATAAAACATGAAAGAATTAAAGAAAGAAGATATTAAACAAGAGGTATTCGATCTGTATGATGCCTATGCTCATAATAAGTTGGACAGAAGAACTTTTGTAGAGAAACTATCCGCTTATGCAGTAGGCGGCATAACAGTAGCATCTCTTATGAGTGCCATGATGCCAAATTATGTGGACACAAAAACTATTCTTCCCGATGATGATCGATTGGAGTCTGATTACATCATGTACGATTCCCCAAAAGGAGGAGGTAAAATAAAAGGTTTATTATCCACTCCGGCTGGAATGAGCGGGAAAGTTCCTGGCATTGTGGTAGTTCATGAAAACAGAGGATTAAATCCTTATATAGAAGATGTGGGTAGAAGATGTGCTGTTGCAGGATTTATTTCTTTAGCACCAGATGCGCTAACCCCATTGGGAGGATATCCTGGAAATGATGACGAAGGTCGAACCATGCAGTCTAAAAGAGATCGAAATGAAATGCTGGAAGATTTTATTGCTGCTTACGAGACTTTAAAAAAACACCCAAACTGCACGGGTGAAGTGGGAGTTGTAGGGTTCTGTTTTGGAGGTTGGATCTCAAATATGATGGCAGTAAGAATTCCTGATTTAGGGGCGGCCGTTCCATTTTATGGTGGACAACCCTCGGCCGAAGAAGCAGCTAAAATCAAAGCTCCGTTAATGCTACAATACGCAGGTTTGGACGAACGTGTCAATGCAGGTTGGCCAGCTTATGAAGAGGTATTAAAAGCCAACAATGTTGAATATCAGGCCTTTGTTTATCCGGATGTCAATCATGGTTTTCATAATAATACCACACCTCGATATGATGAGGCTGCCGCCACGCTGGCCTGGGAAAGAACTATAGACTTTTTCAATAAACATTTGAAAGGCTAATTTTTTAAAAGCATAAAAAAAGGAGACCATGATTGGTTTCCTTTTTTTAGTTTAAAAAGCCATGCTTAAGAAGATTAAGAAAGTAATGATACCCAAGCCTAGACCAATAATAAAAACATTATAGGCATGCCTGAGAAGACTATATTTTTTGTTTAAAACTTTCGCCTGATAAAATAAAGCGATTGACATTTGTTCCTGAATTTCTTTTTTTGAAGGCAAAATTCGATTAACCTCAAAAAGATATTCATCCATTGACAGCTTCTCACTGGACCCAAAAAACATGATGCTTGATTTTGAGGGAGTATCATCCCCTCTTTTATTCCCCATAATTTTGGGTTTCGCTGATTGAACTGCCAAAATAGTGGAGATAAAACAAGCGGTAATTAGCAATAAAACCGGAGCCAATGTGATTGGATTTTGTATCTCAACTTGATGAGAGATTGTTCCATAGCCCATAATCGCCACCAAGGAAGAAATCACCAAAGCATTGATACTGATAATAATGTTGGCTTTGTTATCTGCAATTTGTAATAAGTTGCAATTATTTTTAAACGTCACTCTAAAAAAAGTCTGATGTTCTCTATCTGGTTTTTCTTTTTTTAATCGTATTTGTTCTTCCATAGTTCTATTAAAGTGAGAATGGAATTTACACAATAATTTTTCAAGATATTCAGCCCTAACTTTTTTTGATGCAACTATTAGAAATTTAGATCATTTAAAAAATTAAAAGCCCTTGCTCTCTCAAAATCTCCCAAACTTCAGATTCAAGTAATTCTTCGAAATCACCGATTTCATCCTCATAATTTTCCCTGATAGGTTTCAAAGTCTGAAGTTCCCTCGTATAGGATACTTTTTCTAGAAAATGAGCAATCCAAGTGCCTAGTTCAAATGGAAGATCCATGGCAAAATCTTCCTTTTTCCCGGAGAAAATCAATTCACAATATCCATCTTCTTTAAAAGGCACTAATTCTGGTAGAGATCTAAGCCATAATATTCGATGTTGATTTTTATAGTCAGAGACTGCTTCATTATGAATTGCCTTAGAAATAAAATTCTTAGAAACTGTAGTTTTTGGCATTTTCTCATCGAACCAATCTTGTAGGGGTATCTCAAATCCAACTCCATGCATGTAGTTAAATAAAGATTTTCTTAATCCCTGACTAAATTTTGAATGATCTGCACCAACCGGATCTTCAAAATCTAATTCATTGTTTGCGAAATCCCCCTCCTCTACCCCTACTCTTTGTACATTGAAAGCCTTTGGATCAATTCCTACAGGACTATGAGCAGTCATCGCAAATCGATGCCAAAAGGCAGACTGTAAGACCCCAGTTTGAAATAATTGCCTCACCATCTCCATGGAGTCGACAGTCTCTTGCACTGTCTGAGTTGGAAATCCATACATCAAATAGGCATGTACCATAATTCCAGATTGAGTAAAATGATTACAAACTTGTGCTACTTGAGAAACTGTAACTCCTTTTTTGATCAAGGCAAGCAACCGATCAGAAGCAACCTCCAAACCACCAGACACTGCAATACAACCTGAGGCCCGTAGGAGTCTACATAAGTCCGCTGAAAAACTACTTTCGAATCGGATATTCGTCCACCAGACCACTGTAAGCTCTCTTCTTAAAATTTCAATTGCTAAATCCCTCATAAGGGCAGGCGGTGCAGCTTCATCAACAAAGTGAAATCCATTTTCACCTGTTTGGTCCATGATTTCTTGGATGCGATCACAAAGAATTGAAGCAGTGATAGGCTCATATCTACCTATATAATCTAAAGAAATATCGCAAAAAGTGCATTTTCCCCAATAGCAGCCATGTGCTAAAGTCAACTTATTCCATCTTCCATCGCTCCATAACCGATGCATAGGGTTTGCTACTTCAATTACAGATAAATAATCTTTTAAATTCAAGTCACTATAGTCAGGAGTTCCAACATCCCTTTGGGAAACATCTTTGATAGATGAATTATTTAAAAATTTAACCTTCCCATTTTCTCGAATAAATGTCCTTTTTAACTCATTTAATGGTCTATTACCAGCTAAATATTCCAAAAGCAAACGAACAGGAGCCTCTCCATCATCCAAAACAATAAAATCTACAAAATCAAAGACTCTTGGATCTTTTAATGATCTTAATTCTGTATTTGCGTACCCACCTCCCATCCAAACTTTGATCTCTGGGTAATTTTCTTTGACAAATTGCCCACATTTCAATGCCCCATAAAGATTTCCAGGGAAAGGAACCGAAAAAGCAACAGAATCTGGTTGAGTTTCATTTAGCTTATTTTCAAGCAAATCGAGCATGAGTTGATCTATCAAACCGGTTTCTCCACTCAAAGCGTGATTCATCTCATCAAACTTATTTGCTGACATTCCCAATCGCTCCGCATACCGACTGAAACCGAAATTCGGATCAACTGCTTCGGTAATTAAATCTCCTATGTCTTCCAAATAGAGCGTTGCAAAATACCTGGCTTTATCTCGAACTCCCAAAGTTCCAAATGCCCATTCAAGATCGTCCAGCTGCTCAAACCTACTTGCCTCTGGGAGGTAACCCCCCTCTGAAATATGATAAGCTAATGTTGGGTTTTTATCCTGCAAAAATGAAATTACCGGATCTATTGTTTGAAGGTAATTTGATTTCAGCCGAAAGATTCTCGCAGAATTTTCAGATAGTTCTGTATCCAAATCACTTACTAATTCAAAAACTCGGGTCAAACCATCTTTAGAAAACAACTTAAGGATCACTTCAATCCCAAGATCCATTTGATAGGAAGAAATGTCCAAGGTATTTAAGTATCCCTTGAGATACGCAGTAGCTGGGTAGGGTGTATTCAGTTGGGTAAAAGGTGGGGTGATAAAAAGAACTTTTGAAGTCACAAGAATTTGATTTATTGTCAATCAAAGTTCGTAAAGAATCCTTGATTCTGTTTATGTCTTTTAAATTAAAAGGAATCAAGGCAAATAGTCACCGTGAATAACCATCCAAAATTTGGTAGATTTACCTATTAAGAAATTATAAATATGAGAGATAATAAATTTAATATTGCTGTTTTGATTGATGGTGATAACGCACAAGCCAAACTTTTAAAAGAAATTCTAGAAGAAGTCTCCAAATACGGAAAAGCCACTATTCGAAGAATCTATGGAGATTGGACCACTCCACAAATGAATAGTTGGAAGGAATTAATCAATCAGCATTCTTTTAACCCCATTCAAAAATTTTCCTATACCACAGGTAAAAACTCAACGGACAGTTCAATGATCATTGACGCGATGGACATTCTGCATAGCGACAGTGTTGATGGCTTTTGTATCGTTTCCAGCGATTCTGACTATACTGGACTTGCTAAACGAATCCGGGAAGAGGGGCTTTTCGTTATGGGTATAGGAAGAAGAATCACCCCAAAAGCTTTTGTTCAATCTTGCGAAATTTTTACTTTTTCTGAAAACCTTGGTCATAAGGAAGAAACTGAAAAGCAAGAATCGACCAAAACCGAAAAATATCAACCTAAGTCAAACCGGAAGGATGCTGTAAAACCTGAGGAAGCTAAAAGTGAAGATATTCTAAAAGAGTCTCCCACATTAGACTTGGATTTAATTGATAGAGCTTTTGAAATATCTTCTGATGAAGAGGAAGAAATACATATTGCGAAAATCGGGGCATCACTCCGTAAAATTGACCCCTCTTTTGATCCTCGTTCTTATGGATTTAGGAATCTTACAGAACTTTTTAAAAGTCTAAAAAAATATCAAGTCATTAAAAATGAAGTCAATGGACTAAATTATCCTTTGGTTAAATTGAGGTAAATGGAAGTTGAGTTTAGAAATAAAATCGAGCAGTTTTTGATGAAATCCGAACATAAATGGAATACATCTTCTGCTATGATCAAAAAGATGAACTTAACCCAGTTTTCCCCAATTGAATTAGATGAACTTTTGGTTGGAGAATACAAAAGTTCAGAAAAAAGTAAATTCAGATTTTCAACTCTCCCGTCTAAGAAGAGCCTTGACGTTCTTTGGGGACATACAGATCGGGTTAAACAGCGAGATGTTTTAGATATATACAAACGGAATGAACAGATCCTCATCGATGAATTAGATCGACTAGCCCAGAAAAATCTATTTCTATCACATAGCTTCAAAGATGCCGACCATGTTATTAATCTGGCAAAAAAATTAAGTAAGTTCAATTTAAATGCATGGATCGCAGAAACGGAAATTTTAAAATACCAGCATATCAACCAGAAGGTAAAGCAAGCAATAGAAAAATTACCTTTTTTTGGGGTGTACATTTCTGAAAATTTGATTTCTTCAATTTGGTCCGCCAAAGAGATTGAATTTGCGCTAAATAATAAAAAGTTAATTTTTGGATTTTTAGACAGCAAACTTGATTTAAACCTCGATAAGATAACATCAGGCAATAAAGTCAGCCAAGAAATTTTCCACAGGTTTTTTGATAATCATCATCAAGTATTCTTCCTCAATTACCCTGATTCTGAAATAGACAAAAACTCAGATATAGATCAATTGATCTCTTGGGCAGAATTTGAGGAGATTATAGGTAAATAAAAAAGGCCGATTTGGCCTTTTTTATTTTTAGTTTAAAAGAATATTTTTTGGCTTTAGATTATCCGCCTGCAAAAATGTATGCGCATCCATGTTCCTGAGCTCTTCCCAAAGCCCAAACCCCAGAGGGCACAACTTGGATCCCTGGAAGAACACCGCTCATCATATCTTTGGTAACCTCTTCAGCATTCAAATTCATTTTAGAAGCGATTGCACCGCTATTGACTTGGATCGCCAAACCACAAACACAAAACATTGCTCCTCTTTCCTGAAGGCCTTTTATACCTTGGATTTGAGGCATCGGGAAATCTCCAGGTTTAGGATCATAATAGGGATTTCTTAATGACGGCTCTCCAGATATGGGGTCCATAACACCTAAGGCCTCACCTAACTTATACTTAGCCCAAAGCCTATCCTCCAAAGCAAATCCAATCCCACTATGACGAAGAACAGTCATAGCAGTAATATCCGAGTCAGGGCTATCCGTTTGATTATTTGTTAAATAAAATACCCAATTCCATATAATGGCAAAGCCATCATGTGGCGTGGATCCATCATAAACAACCCGGTGAGATCCTTTGATCTTTTTAAACCATTCATCAGCCTCATGCATAGAAATTTCATTTTCGTCTAATGAATTCCCTAATGCTGGACTCACTAAACTTGATAATCCTCCAACGGCGGAACCAAGTGCGATTTTTTCAAGAAAATTTCTTCGAGAATTACTATTTTGATCTTTCATAGAAAAATAAATTGAGTTATAAGATTATATTATCACTTATTCGAGGTAGTTAAAAAATAACCTTATCAATTTAGCTTTTTTATTTATAAAATCCAATTAAAATACTGAAAATGAATAAATTAAACAATAAGGTCTTCTCTAACTATTAAGGAAAGATCACTTTTATCAAAGAGATTTTTTAGTTAAAAGATCCTATTTAAAAAATCCAATTAGAAACGTTTAACTTTCTTACTAAAATACCATTTTATTAGTTTTCAAACCTTTATTAAGCAGCATTCACAAATGAAATCAAAGGATAAATACTCGAATTAAAACAAGACCTCACTTAAACAGTTTAAAGTCTAAAGTGCATACATGAAAAATATTGCTTCTATAATCTTATTGGTTTTAACTTCTTTCCTAGGCTTATCTTGCCAAGCACAATCCAGCAAATCAAATTCCGATGATATTTACAAGTACAAGGATCCAAGTTGGGATGGGACAGGTAAAGTTTATCTGGGGAGAGAAATTTCTCATGTTATGGGTTTTGCAGGGAAAGAATGGCTCGAAAGAGCAGAAAGAGAGCGAGAAGAAGGAATAGCATTAGCTTTAGAAAACCTTCCTATTGATTCTAAAAGTGTTGTTGCTGACATTGGTGCTGGATCTGGCTATTACACCTTTAGGATTTCACCATTGGTTCCTGAAGGGAAAGTTTACGCTGTAGATATTCAAGATGATGCTGTAACCTATATAAAACAGCAGAGTGAGAAGCTGGGAGTTGAAAATGTTATTCCTATTAAAGGGACAGAGACAACTCCTAATCTACCAAAAGGAGTGATTGACTTAGTAATTATGGTTGATGTCTACCATGAACTGTCTTACCCTCAAGAAATGCTTAGCGCTATATATGAATCTCTAAAACCTGACGGTAAAATATTGCTACTTGAGTATAAGGGTGAGGATCCTACTATCAATATCAAACCACTTCATAAAATGACCGAAAGGCAGGCCAAAAAAGAGTTAAAAGCCAATGGATTTGAATTAGTAGAAAATGGCAATTTCCTTCCTATTCAACATTATTTGATTTTTGAAAAGAGAGACTAATCTCAATTCTATGCCATAAATGAGATTCAAAAATCAAACTGATGAAAAATAATTAATTTTTTTTTCAATACTCATTACCACTTTCAGCTCAAAATGTCGCCTATAGAATTGTAACCAAAATTCTATACGCCATGAAATCATTATTTCAACAAAAATTAAGAGCATTTTTCTTTATCTCTTTTTTATCTATTATTCTATTCTCCTGTGACTTGGGAGGAAAAGAAGAACCTATCAAAATCTCACCTGACGCCGAAAGCATCTCGACCTACCTCAAGGGATTAAATTTCAATTCAGATGAACTTCTAAATGTTCAGCCGATTTCCGGATCTATTTTTCGGGAAAATATCGGAAGTCCAACATCCAATACGACTCCCGGTAATGGTACCTACACAGAATGTAAAACTCAAAAGGTAAATCTTAGAAGCAACTTTGAGGAGATTGCGATTCTCCAGCCTACGAATGGGGTAATTTACCCAGGAGCTTTGGTAGTGGCTGACGAAGCAACTTTAGGAGGAATACCAACTCCTGTGACGATCGATAGGGCTCCATTGAATCTGAGATTAGATCTTCCTGGAATAGGAGAAAACGGAAATATCGAAGTAGAAAATGCAAGCAACACTAGCGTGCAATCCAATGTGGACGAAGCCTTAGAATGGTGGAATGCAAATGCAAAACCTGATGGGTACACTATCGCATCAAACTCTTCCTATTCTGCAGCCACTTCCTATACCGCAAAGCAATTGAGTATAGATGTGGGCCTCAATGTGGAATGGGCTAAAGGTGATGCTAGGGCCCAGTTTAACTATACTTCAAATGAAAGTCAAAGAGTTGCTATGATGGTATTTAAGCAGCGTTTTTACACCATCTCTATGGATGCTCCTGGCTCCCCAGGTGATGTTTTTGGTCCGAATGCTACCATTGGTGATGTCGAATCCAGATTTGGATCAAATGGCCCTCCTGCATACGTTCATTCTGTTTCCTATGGAAGAATAATCATGTTCAGAATGGTCACAACTGAATCAGCAACTGACGGAGAACTATCGGGAGCACTTAATTATGCAGCAGGTGTAACAAATGTAAGCGGCACGACCGAGATAAAGTACAAAAAAATTCTGGAGAAATCTTCTATTACAGTGGTGACAATGGGTGGTAATGCAGAAGCTGCTTCCTCAGCCGTAACCGCTCGAAGCTTTGCTGATCTAGAACCTATTTTACAGGGAGAAAATGCTGTTTATAGTAGAAATAATCCTGGTGTTCCAATTGCATATAGTTTAAAATATTTAAAAGATAACACCAGTGCCAAACTTGGCTATACAACAGACTACAATGTCAAAACTTGTGTAGATGGAGTTTACCCGGCAAGAGACGTCAGCTTGAATAACAAAAACGGATTCTTAGGGGTAGATATGAGATTTATAATCACTTATAAGAAGATCTCTAGCGGGATTGTTTACAATCATACAATATCAAGTGGGGACATAAAGACCAATACAAAAAAGATTAAATCTATTCCTGCCGGAGCCTATGATATAAGAATCACAATTGAGTTCCAAGATGGATTTAAATGGAAGTTTTTAGCAGATTATACCTACTCTAGACCGACAGCAGCTTGTTTCCAATCGGAACAATCTTTTGCAAAGATTACTGTCAAAAAAATTGGTTGTTAGAACAATCGAATCCAGCTATTCTCTTGAAGCTAATAACTCTTGATAAAAGTTGGCTTTTTCCAAATCGTTAATCCCCTTGTATGCTGAAATTAACGATTTACATACTGAGGAAATCGCCACCTCATTCACATCTGATTGAGCTTGATATGATTCAAAAGCCAACTTCAAAAATTCTATGGCGGTAGAATAATCCCCAATTGCCAATAAGCATTCACCAAGTGCTTGTTGGCTTTGGGTTATTTGGTGGTAGCCCTCGGGGTAAGCACTTTCCCTAATTTCCAATGCGTTTTGAAAATATGAGTTTGCTAATTGGTAATCATTTTCCTCCATCGCTATTTCACCTAGTCTATTCATTGGAGCTGCAATTCTTGGATCATCTTCTGGCAAAATCTTTTGATAATTTTCCAGGGATAATTTAAAATTCGTTTTTGCTTTATCCCGTTCACCGATTCCCAAATAGGCTGTTCCAAGACTTCCTGTCAAAGCCCAGAAATAATAATGTTCTTTACCCACCAATGAATCAGTAATCAATAAAGTTCTATTGTATATAGGGATTGCTTGATCTGGCATTCCCATTCTCACAAGAGTCCTTGCGTAATTCGCCATGCTAGCCATAGTCTCTACATGAAATTCTCCAAGAATAGCTCTTCTTTGCTCTAAAGATTCTTCAATATATCCCAAAGCGACAGAGTCCATCTGCATAGATTGATATAAACTTCCCAAATGATTATAGGTATAGGCAATTTCTAAATGTGGCTCATCAAAAAGCTCTTTTTTCAACGCTAATGACTCCATTAAATATTTTTCTGCCTTACCATAATCCCCACTTTCACGTGCATTTGCTCCAATCATATGAAGCACAAAAGCCTCGTCTATATTATCCCCCTCATTTAATTCCTTATAAATTCCATATGATGCCAGATAGGCAGAATCAGCACGCTCAAATTCACCTAAATCATATAAAACATTCCCCAATCCTGTCAATGCGGAAGCCATAAATTCTCCTCCATGAATTCCTGCATTTTTTAATCTTGCGATAGCTTTATTGGAAAAAATCAAGGAGGAATCGTATTTGCTCAGCAAATAATACATTGCCGAAATTTGAGTTTCATTGTCAGACAAAACTTCCTCTGAAACACCTTCTAGACCTTGATTTAGTTGATAAGCTTTGAAAATCAAACCCCTTCCTTTATCATAAACTCCCAGATTAAAATAAATCACAGCAAGTCTGGAGGCAATTGAAGCGAATAACTCAGGTTGATCTCCAAGATTCCTTTCCAAATTGTCTTTACCCTCATTTAAAAGCTGGACGGCAGTTATGGTATCAGCTCCTCCAATATTAGGATCAGCCGCCATAAAAACGTCAGACAATAAATCGGTTATCTGATTCGCTTTTTTTGCTTCCAATTGAGCGATATTCCGTTCTTCACTTAGCCTTTGAGTATAATAAATCCCGCTAAAAGTCATCAATAAAAAAGTGATTAAAATGGTTGCAGCTAAACTGGCATTTCTTCTCAAATATTTTGAAAAAGAATAAGTCCAACTTTTCGGATGACTTGAAACTGGATATCCATTAAGGAAAAATCTTAAATCTCTTTGAAGCTCATCAATCGAACCATACCTATTTTCTGGATTTAGCTCCAAAGCTTTTGAACAGATGTATTTTAAGTCAATAATAAATGGAATTTTACTTTTTAGATCACGTGAACTAAAAGAGAAATCACCAGTTAATTTCGCTTTTCTCAAAGCGGAAAGATCCTCAAAATATTGTTGGAATGGGTGCCTACCAACTGAGAGTTCAAAGAGGATCAATCCCAAAGAGTAAATATCTGATTGAGTCCCAGCATCCTTTTTTTCAATCTGTTCGGGAGATGCATAGGCAAGTGTAAAACTACCCGCCCCATCTTCTGAATCTTCTAGAATTTTGGAAACACCAAAATCCAGAAGCTTTACCTGTCCATCTTTATTGACAATGATATTTTGGGGTTTTAAATCCAAATGCACTATTAAATTCTGATGCGCATATTGTACGGCAGCACATACCTGCAAAAACAATTTCAGACGACCTTCGAGATCTAAATTGGTATCCTTGCAGTAATCCAGTAGATTATTACCTGACACATACTCCATGGTAAAAAAAAGTCTTCCAGAATCGGTAAACCCCCCGTCATAGAGTCGGGCAATATTGGCATGATTCAATCTTGCAAGAATCTGTCTTTCCCTTTTGAAAAAATCCTTCATAGTGGAATCAAAGACCAAGGATCTCAAAATCTTAATTGCTACCGTTTGATCAAATTGTCCGTCGATGCGCTTTGCTTGAAAGACTGTACCCATTGCGCCCGTACCAATAATGGACTCCAGCTGAAAAGCACCAACTTGTATTCCTAGCAAATCCGACTCATCTTCTATTTTTTCCAAAAGCTGATGTGGTGAAGCTTCAAAAATACGGTGACTATATTGGTCAGATTCAACAAGATCTTTCAAAAGGTTATAAAGATCCAAATCCTCTCGTGCAACTGTATCTAAAATCGTCTGTTTTTCCTCTGGATTCGCCTCGACTATTTGATGAAAAAGCATTTCAACCTTTTCCCAATTCCCTTTGATCATTTTATAAAAAATTTAATGCTTCAACTCCTTACTTAGCCAAGCTTTTGCCAACCTCCAATCTCTACGAATGGTATCAACAGAAACCCCCAGCATTTCGGCAATCTCTTCGTGTTTGTATCCTCCGAAAAAATGAAATTCTACTACCCTACAATGTCTATGATTGATTGATTTTAAGCGATTCAATGCCTCATTTAGATTCAAAACTTCTTCTGGGGTGGTGATTACTGGACTAGAAATAGCTCCATAGGTCAATAATATTTGATTTCCACCTCTTTTAATACGTTGTTTTTGCCTTGCATAATCAACCAAAAACCTACGCATAACAATAGCAGCAATAGCAAGAAAATGGTTTTTATCTTGGGCGATTTGGTCTTGCTTTTCCATTTTCAGATAAGCTTCATGCACCAAAGAGGAAGTATCTAAAGTAAATGCATTGTGCTCATTCTTTAATTTATAATGAGCGATCTTACTGAGTTCTGAATAACAAGCCAGAAATTGGTTTTTGATTAAAGTATACTGACTTGACTCTTTGGGAATAGTTTGAGAATACATACTAAAAGATCAACTTGACTATGAAAAATATTAGCCTAAAATAAGTCTATTGCCTTAAAACACCTAATCATAAACAAGTAAAATTCAATTATATAGCAATCAACACGAGCAAAACCAACTAGGAAAACCTTTCTAAAACTTATTTAATATTTTCATTTAGAAGGCCATTTGCTTACTTTGAAAACCAATCTTCGATCTTATGAAAAAACTTTTGCTTCTCGCTATCACCCTTTATTGTGCTCATGGATTTGCCCAAGAATTATCGAAAAAACAAATCGAGCAACTGACAGATAAAAACTGGCAACCTGGTCTTTCTCTTTTACAAGAGATCGTTAGCATACCAAATGATGCTTTTTATCCTGAACAGATTGAAGTCAATATAAAATGGTGTGAGAATCAATTTATGAGTAGAGATTGGACTTCAGAACGATTAGAAACGGATGGAATACCTTTACTGTTGGTGGAAAAAAAGTCTCCTGGGGCAACCAAGACAGTACTTTTCTATTTTCACGTGGATGGTCAAGCTGTTGACAGAAGTAAGTGGAACCAAGAAGACCCATACTCGCCTGTTTTAAAAAGTCAAAAATCGAATGGAGAATGGGAAATCATCCCTACTCAAAAACTGGAAAATGAATACGATCCTAACTGGAGAATTTTCGCCAGATCTGCATCTGATGATAAGGGGCCTATAGCCATGTTTCTTACAGGATGGGATGCTCTGGAAAAGGAAGCAATCGCCCCAGATTATAATGTTAAAATAATACTTGATTTTGAAGAAGAACAAGGATCACCAAGACTTCCAGGAGCAGTTTTGAAATACAAAGAAAAATTGGCCGCTGACATGATGTTGATCATGGATGGTCCAAGGCATACAAGTAATGAACCTACTTTGAGTTACGGCGCTAGAGGAATAGCTGATTTGACCTTAACTACTTATGGTCCAAAATTCCCTCAGCACAGTGGTCATTATGGTAATTATGCTCCAAATCCAGCTTTATTACTTTCACAGCTATTGGCATCTATGAAAGATTCAAACGGTAGAGTAGCAATCCCTGGCTACTATGATGGAATCACATTGACAGAAACCGAAAAAGCAATTCTTGCCAAAGTACCAGATGATGAAGAGGCAATTCAAAAAAAATTGGGAATTGGAAGAACAGATAATGTTGGAAGTAGCTATCAGGAGAGTATTCAGTACCCTTCTTTAAATATTAGAGGACTGGAATCTGCCTGGGTAGGCAGTGAAGCTAGAACTATTGTGCCAGCAACCGCAATTGCAGAAATTGACGTTAGACTTGTTCCAGAGTCTGATCCTGAAAGATTGTTTATGCTGATTAAAAACCATATTCAGGATCAAGGTTTCCACATTGTTTCAAAAGATCCTACAGATGATGAGCGGATGAAATATCCAAAAATTGTAAAAGTAGTCTATTCGATCTCATATCAAGCCTTTAGAACTCCTATGGATTCGGAAGCAGGAAAATGGCTAAGATCTTCTATGCAACGAGCTTTTGGAAAAGAACCGGTTCAAATCCGAATCTCTGGAGGTTCTATTCCTATTTCCCCTTTTGTGGATGCTTTAGGAATACCTGCGGTCACTATCCCAACGGTCAATGCTGATAATAACCAACATAGTCCAAATGAGAATATTAGATTAGGAAATTATAGGGAAGGAATTAGTACAGTTATTTCCATTTTAAGTGAGAAAACTAAAGAATCCTTAGAGAAAAAGTAAAGAAATTTTAATTTTAATCAGATTTAGCATTTCTCTAAAAATGTAGATTATTCCCATTAATGGATTTAATCATGAATCTAAAATCATTTTTACTGACGGCAATATTTGCATCTTTTAGTATTGCTGTATATTCACAAACAGATCTCCAAGATTCTCAATTTGAATCTAAAAATCCTGATAATTCACGTTTTGGCAAAGCTATTCTATCGTGTAATACTTCTGAGTTTAAATTTCCTGCTTTCAGCAAAAAAATCACCCAAGAAAATGATACTGTCCCAACTTCGGAAGGAATAGTGGTTGAGGATGGATATATAGAAGAGATGGATAATTATCTTGCTTTTCGATTAAGTATGGTAAACGAAAATGAAAGGTTTTCATTAGATGCTGAGCCAACAGTTTTAAAAATCTATCCAAATGGGAGCTCTGTTTTTAGACTAAACCTAAACTATAGATTCCTATCCTTAGGATTTAATTTTATCCCGCAGTTCTTATCGAATAATGACGATGATTTCATCAAGGGAAAAACCACAGGAATTGGATTTTCCACTGGGTTAAATTTTTCTCACTGGGTTCAAGAATTTAGGTATACAAAAACGACAGGATATTATCTTGAAAACACCTCAGATTATCAAAGTGATTGGAGTGAGGGTGATCCTTATATCCAATTCCCAAAACTACATTACAGAAGTTTTCAAGGTATCACAGGATATAATTTCAATCAACACTTTTCAACCAAAGCATTGCTTTTCGGTACTGAGCGCCAGTTAAAAAGTGCAGGTACATTTTTACCTACTTTGCAATATCGATATTACATCATCGATAATAGAGTGGAACCAACCAATGACTCACCTACCCAAAAATCAAAGAATTTTGAAATTCTTGCCAATGCGGGATATTACTATACCCATGTAATTAATCAATCATTCTATGCCTCCGCAGGAGCCTCTCTGGGATACGGATTAGGATCCTCCAAAATCATCACAAATTATCCTGATGATCGCTTAGAAACCAAACAAAACAACGGAGTCTTCAAGTGGGATGCAAGAGGAGCCCTAGGATATAATGCTGAAAGAATCTTTTCCGGAATGTTAATTACAGCAGAAAACAGAAAGTTCAGGCAACAAAACACCAATGCTATCAATACCAATTGGAGAGTTTATCTTCAATTCCATGTAGGTTATAGAATCACAGCTCTTGAAAAATTAAAAGAGAATTTGGATGCAGTTCCTTTTCTAAATTAAATCAAGGCTTTTTAAAACTATAAAGGAAAGGCGCCTTATGAGACCCTCCTGTATATAATTTATCATGTCTTTGCAAAATACCCAGGCCCAGCATTTTGCGTTGGAAATTAGCTCGGTTTTGAGGTTCACCTAAAATCGCTTCATAAACCTGCTGCAAATCCTTCATGGTAAACATCTCAGGAAGTAAATTGAAACTGAGTAGCTTATGATCCAAATGGATTCGAAGATGTTCCAAAGCTTTCTTTACGATTTTATTATGATCCATCATTAATTCAGGTAAATGATCAAAATCATACCAGCCAATGGAATCAGAAAGTTCATCTGGTTTTGGTGTCACATTCTCATAATTGATCAAAGCATAATAAGCAATAGTAATAAACCTGCCCAACATCCAATGATCCTTATAAATATGGCCTTGCTCCGCCAGAATATTTCGCATGATTTCTGGCTGAGATCGATCCATGGAACCAAAAGTATGAAACTGTTCCAGATAGATTTCATCTAACCCAGTCCTTTCAGAAAGCCCCCTTTTTACTGCCTCCTCAAGAGGTTCATCTTTACCGATAAATCCACCAGGCAAAGCGAATGTTCCTGTATTATGATATTCCAAAATAAGAATTTTTAGTTTTTCACCTGAAAAACCAAAAATGACGGAATCATAAGAAAGATTGGGTATAAATTGTTCTGGTTGAAAAGCCATTGACGAAAATATGAAAACTATTGAAAGAAATTGCTTTTTTAAAAATTAGCGGCTACTATTGTTTCACTAAGAAACAATAAATCTAAATAAATGAACGCAAAATTAAAAAATTGCGGAATATCTATTCTACTTCTTTTTGGTATTTTCGGTAACTCCGTATTAGCCCAGAACCTAAATTCTTTTGATGTGCAGGTAAAAATAAAAAATGGGATCATTGAAGGTTCTTTTGATACTAAAACAGGTATCCAGAAGTTTTTTGGAATCCCTTATGCCAAGCCTCCTGTTGAAGATTTACGATGGAAAGCCCCTCAACCTTTGGATGATTGGTCAGGTATAAAAAAGACCGTGAAATTTGGTCCTAGAGCAGTTCAGGCTCCTGTTTTTGGAGATATGGATTTCAAATCTGACGGTATTAGTGAAGATTGTCTTTATCTCAATGTTTGGAGTCCGGCAGATAGAAACACCAAAGATTTACCTGTTTTGGTTTATTTCTACGGAGGGGGTTTTGTAGCAGGTGATGGGTCCGAACCAAGATACAACGGGGAGTCGATGGCCCAAAAAGGGATTGTAGTTGTCACTGTTAACTATAGACTGAATATCTTCGGCTTCTTAGCACATCCAGACTTAAGCTCTGAAGCTCCTTATAAGGCCTCAGGAAACTATGGTTTGATGGATCAAATGGCCTCATTACAATGGGTAAAAGAAAACATTGCAGCCTTTGGTGGAGATCCCAATAAAGTAACTATTGCCGGAGAATCTGCCGGTTCGATTTCCGTTAGTTATCAAATGGCTTCTCCCCTCTCAAAAGGATTGATCGCTGGAGCAATCGGTGAAAGTGGAGCAGGTATCAATCCAACTATAGCTCCGATATCTCTTGCTGAGGCAGAGCAGACTGGGGTTGATTTTGTGACTAAAGCCGGCCTTAAAAATATAGATGAATTAAGAGATCTGTCTACAAAAGACATTTATGACATTTACAATGAATCACAACGCTTTGGCTTTCCTGTAGTATTGGATGGATTTTTCCTTCCAAAAACACTTCCTGAAATTTTCGAAGCAAAGGAACAAGCCATGGTCCCCCTATTAGCAGGATGGAATTCTGCAGAAATTCCGGGTATGGCATTTATGCAGGGAAAGCCATATACTACTGAAGCTTTTATCGAGATTGTAAAAAGCACCTATCCAACGGATTTCGAAGAGGTTTTAGATCTCCACCCACATGCAAACGCAGAAGAAGTAGAATGGTCGGCCACCCATTTGGCAGCCGATCGATTTATCGCTTATAGCACCTGGAAATGGATTGATTTGCATGCCAAAAACTCAGATCAGCCTGTTTACAGATACCTATATAGTAAACTTCGTCCCCCCTTGAAAGACTCTAATCTTTCATCTGGTTTAGCAGGAGGTACAATTGAAGGAGGTCCAAAAATGCCAGAACCTATAGGAGCACCTCATGCTTGTGAAATTGAATATGCTATGGGGAATTTACCAATAGTAGATGCTTACGATTGGAAAGCTGAAGACTATTTGGTCTCAAAGACCTTTATGAACTATTTCGCAAATTTCATCAAAACTGGAAATCCAAATGGAGATGATTTACCTATTTGGGAAAAGGTGGACGGATCAGACTCAACTCCAGCTACTATGGTTATTGATGTGGAAAGTAAATTGATCCAGGCTACGGATCAGGCGAGGTATCAATTTCATGATAAATACTACGGAAATAATTAAATAAATCTATTCTCATTTCCGACCGGGGAGTTTTAAAGACTCCCCATTTTTTATTTTATAAGCCTACTTTATTTCCGGCAATTACCATTTTGATTGTACCGTAATCATATTTTCCATTAAAAAACGCTCTTAAATCACTCATGCTTTTCTGCTTTTCAAGTTGATCCCTGATTTCGGAAATAACACCTTCTGAAAGGCAATCAGACAATTCAAGCCTTCCAGTTTCTATGCCATAGGCCAAATGAGATTTGATTGTAGATTTAGTCAAACTTCTTTCTTTGGCAATTTCCTCAGCAGTTTTTCCGGATTGAAATAATTGATACGTAACTTCAAAGGAATCCCCTTTCTGTCTCTTTGGCTTCAAAGAATCTTTCTTTTTCCTTCCAGTTTTTGATTTGATATCTTTGATTTTAACCTGTGCATTTTCTTTGGCAATAGAAATAAATTGCCTTCTCAAAGCAAGAAGTTCTTCTTCCAATTCCTGCATTTTCGATGGAACTTCCCCATTGGAAATCGCCTCAATTAATCGACCCAACTTACTGATTTCAAGGTATTTTCGAAGAAAACTTTCCTCTATAGCCTCCAGTCCCTCCACATATTTCTTAGTTCTTGAAAACTGCTCTACCATACCCATTTGACCCAGAATTTTCTTTAAGGAATTAGCTAAAAGTTCCCGGTAGTATTGACCTCCTTTTTTTACTCTCTCCTGAATTTTCTCTGACTCTTTTTCCTGAATCAAGTAGAGCAATTGCCTTCTAAACTTTTCCGTATTACCAACTTCTCTGGCTAAAAGCTCATGCACCTGTGGTATCGTCAGCTGCATTTCATGGTCCTCAAACTGCATCGTACTATTTTCTTCCTTTTGAAAACTTTCGAGCTCTCTCAAGATCGGCATAAAATCAAAAGTCTGATCCACCAACTTTCCTAAATAAGTGTTTTGCTGGCTGGTCAGCAATTCTTTCAAATCTTGCTGATTGCCAGCACTTTGAGAGAATTCAACAACCTGATAATCAGAATAAACCAAGTTTGACTGGATTTTACTTCTCAAAACCAACCCATCCAAACTTCTTAATCTAGAAAGAGCAACGTAAACCTGACCCGGAGCAAATGCTCTTCCTACATCTATGATCGCTTTATCAAACGTGAGCCCTTGGCTTTTATGAACTGTCACAGCCCATGCTAGTTTAATCGGATATTGTTCGAATGTGCCGACCACTCCTTCATCCAATTCCTTCGTATCTGGATTAACGATGTATTTCTTGTTTTCCCAAGTCTCTTTTCTTAGCTGATATTCTTCCTGATCATCTTGCATCTCCACTAGTATTTCATCTTTTTCCAAATGAATTACTTTAGCGATTTTTCCATTGAAATAAGAAGAATTACCTGAACTGTCATTCTTCACAAACATGATTTGTGCTCCTTCACGGAGTTCAAGTTTCTCTGGAAGCGGGTACAACGATTCAGGAAAATCCCCCTCAACATCTGCCTCAAAAAACATGGACTTACCCTCCAGACCTTCCATCTCTTTTTGGTTGATCTGATCTGCTTTATAATTATGGGTAGTGATGGTGATGTAGTCTTCCAGTTGGACAATTTCTTCATCCTTTCTATAATACCCATTCAATAGCTGGATGTCTTCAGCTGTCACCCGGTTGTCCCGTAAATGATTGAGAACGGTAATAAACTGATCATCCTGCTGGCGGAAAATCTTATCCAATTCCAAGTAAACCATCCCAGAATTCTGAAGTGCTTTTGCTTCAAAAAAATGCATACTATTGTAAAAGCGATTTAGAACATTCCATTCATGGTCTTTTACAATCGGCGGAAGCTGAAACAAATCCCCTATCATCAATACCTGCACGCCACCAAAAGGCTCCCTAAAATTTCTTTTGACACTTTTCATTCGATAATCGATGGCATCTAAGACATCAGCTCTTAGCATGCTCACTTCATCAATTACCAACAGATCCACAGCCTTCAGCACACTTTTTCGTAGCTTATTCAACGGATGCTTTCTACCCAGCGTATGTTGCGTATAAAACCCATATTGATCTGTAAAATTACCCTCGGGCTCTCTAACAGGTAAAAAACTTCCTAAAGGCAAAAGAAACTGAGAATGGATGGTCACACCTTTGGCATGGAGAGCTGCTATCCCAGTCGGAGCTAGAATAACATGTCTCTTATGTGTTCGTTTTGCCAGATCTCTCAAAAAAGTGGTCTTACCTGTACCAGCTTTTCCAGTGAGAAAAATAGGAGCATTGGTATTATTGACAAATTTGGCAGCAAATTCAAGTTTATCCAAGGATTGTTCTTCCATATAACTAAAATAATAAAAATAATCTCTCGTGAAATAAAGGTCTATTTCTCTCTCTTCAAAATTTCATTTTTTTAATTTCGGTTATAATTCAAGAAACCAATGTATGTCCATCCGCTAAACCGCTGGGAAGATGAGCCCGAAATCGTAGAATTCATCCAAAATAATCCTTTTGCAACACTCGTGTCCAATATTTCAAAAAGGCCTTGGGCTACCCATATTCCTTTACTGCTTGCCAAGGATAAAAATGGGGATTCAATTTTATCTGGACACATAGCCAAAGCCAACCCCCAGTGGAAAGAATTACAAGATGAGGTTTTGGTTATTTTTCAAGGTCCACATGCTTATATTTCCTCTTCCTGGTATAATCATGAAAATGTTCCCACTTGGAATTACCTTGCTGTTCATCTCTATTGCTCAATAAAACTGATTGAAGGAGAAGAATTAATGGATCATCTCAAATCTCTGGTTGATAGATTTGAAGAAGGCAGACCCTATAGAGTCGCAGTGGAAACGATGAGTGAAAAATTTCTAGAAAGTCAAATAAATGGGTTGGTGGGAATTGAGCTGAAAATCAAGGAAGTTCATGCCAGTTCAAAACTTTCTCAAAACAGAGATGCTGTCAATTATAAAAATATCGTCAAACAGCTTGAAGCAAGTCTATATGACACGGAGCAAGAAATTGCTAAAGAAATGAAAAAGCGCATGGAATAAAGTTCATTAGCCTACTTTTTTCAAAGTGGATCAAAAAACAATTTGAAAACACTCTTACTACTATTAATTGACAAATGACAATAAGATTCCAAGTATGATCTTCCTGATTATTCTAAGATTGGAAGGAGAAGAAAAACCAATATTTAGGCAAGCTGAATTTTCATTTTTTCAGAAGCCCATCAATGAATGGGTTTTCACTTTTTATTGTCCGAAATAAAAATATTGCCCAATCCAGATGGGACAATTGCCATTAAGCCTTCTTTGGTTGAAATCCAAATCAAATTAAATGGGGCTCGATATGGGTTTCTTTTGGTCCAATGCTTTGAGATTTTATAACCATTATTCTCAGGGAGATTTTCTCTTGATGTCATGATATTTGTTATTTTAGACAAGATCCCATTTTTAATATTTTTTGATCCATCCGAATTAAGAATCTCCAACTTCAGATTTTGATAATCGAAAATCACCTGATTGGAAGACCCATTTTCATTTGCATCCATATTCAATTTCAACCTCTTTAGCGTTCCGGACTCCACTCTAAATTTTCCTAAGGGTTCAAAAACCTCGTTCAGAGCTACCATATCAAAACCTGCCATACTTGCTTCCAGCTCAAAAGTATTTTTTCCATAAGGCACATCAATTCGCATTGAAACCGGTGCATATCCATTTAAATTGGAACTAACATTAACTTTCATTTGAGCATCCTTTTGTAGAGAATCTGTTGAAATAAGATTGGTTAAAGACCCATTGATATCTTGGAAATTCAGGACAATCGGACTGGTTTTACCCGAGGGGATTTCTTTATAGGTTAAGGTAGAATTAGAAATTTTCACAGAATCCAATTTGATCGGAAATGGTATATTCTCAACCATTCCTTCGAAAAGCGGTTTTATAGGCTCATCTGGCCGGGGTTTGTTTTTATCCCTCAAATCTTCCAAAGATAGGCTATCAATTTCTGCTATTCCGGCAAAAATGGACCAATTTCCATAAATAGTACTTTTCGTATCAATTTGACTCAGTCCAAATTCTTTGATTTCCAATTGTAGCAAGTCTTTTTGAAATTCTGTCTCAGCCAGTGCTCCTAAGATCTGATTGTTATATTTTAGAGAAATACCTTTTAAAGAAGCTGTTTGGGCACTTGAATTAAAACTTGCATCAGCTATTCGGAATTCTTGATTATAATCGGTGATGATCTTCAGGTTTTTTAGACTGGTGACAATGCTTTTGAGCTTAAAAGGAATCGCATAATTAGCTATAATTGAGTCTGTTTCAATTCCGTGCGCAATGATACTCAGGTCCGTAAATTGACCAAATCGGTAAAGGCTATCATTTTCAATAAACATTTCTGCGGTACCTTTTTCCAATATGAAGTTCCTGATTTCTCCTCTGGAAATAAGATCCTGAAATAATTCCTGAAATGCTAGAGAACTTTCGTTGGGACTGGTGGTTCGATCCCTTTGAATCAGACGAAAAGCTGGCTCGATCAATTTTATCTCTCCAATCTCCAACTTGTTATCAAAAATTAAAGCCACGAAATTTACGTTTCTCATGAGAATGCTTCTCAGCGAGCCATTCATTTTGGAAGCTAGAGAATCATTCAGAGGTACTAGAACGATGGTTTGCAATTCAACAGCTTGCTGAAAAAAGCTTATCTCCAAATCCTCAAACAATACATCATAATTCCGATCAGGATTTGTATTGATAATTTCAGGAATCTTTTTAGAAAGCCATCCCTCAAGATAAAATGTACCTGCGAATCCAATTAGGGTAAAAATGATCAGGACAATCCCGATTTTCTTCATAGTTATGACTTTACTTTGAAAGATAGCTTTTTATCAAAGATGAAATATTCCATCCATCAAAACTATTTTGTACAATCTATGGCCTTTTTAACTTTCATCCTTCTTTATCCACCATTCAACATGGAAAGACTGAATCTTTTCGGATTCTTATTTAAATTCAATATTAAAATTTAGCTCATTTTTGAATCATGAAATCCCTGATTAAGATCGTCTCTTCCCTCCTATTTTTTCTAATTGTAGCGCAGCCACTTATTGCTCAAAAATCTGGAGAAATAATCAAAGTTTTGAGCTACAATATTTATCACGGAGAAAACCCATTTCATGCTGGAGAAGGAAACATTGATCAAATTGCGGCTTTAATTAGTGAGCTTAAACCTGATTTAGTCGCCTTGCAAGAGGTAGATAGTATGACCACACGAACTGCAAGGGTCTATGGTGCTAAAGTTGATTTGATTCAGAAATTGGCCAAATTGACCGGGTATTCTGGCTACTTTGCCAAAGCGATGGATTATGCTGAAGGTGGATATGGGGAGGGAGTTTTAATCAAAGGAAATGGAATAACGGAAACCCAAAATCTACCATTACCTGCCGGAGGCGAACCTAGGGCTGCAGCTTGGGTAACTTATGAACTTCCCTCTGGAAAAAATATTGCTTTTGCCGGAACTCACTTATGTCACCAATTTGAAGAGAATAGAATTGCACAAGTGGAAGCTGTAAGTTTACGTGCCAAAAAAGAAAAATTACCAACCATCTGGGTTGGAGATTTAAATTTCAGACCTGAATCAGAGGTGTATAAAAGTATCAAAGGATCATGGAAAGATGCTGGGACATTACCTACCCCCTATTCTCCGACATATGGATCAATGGAAGATGGAGCTCGAATTGACTATGTTTGGTATGATTCGAATAAATTCAAACTGATCGATTACCAAGTATTGAATGTCACCTATTCAGATCACTATCCTGTTTTTGTCACTTTACAATTAAAATAATATGAAAAAGTCTATCAGCATTGCCCTCAGTTGTTTGGCACTTTTTGCCTGTAGCCCCAACAGCGAAACCTCAAAAGAGGAAGAAAAAACCCAATTGGAATGGAGAGATTTATTTAATGGAAAAGACCTGAATGATTGGTCTATTAAAATCAGCAAACATGAATTAAATGATAATTTCGCCAATACCTTTCGGGTGGAAGACGGAATGATGCAAGTTAGGTATGAGGGTTATGATCAATTTGATCAGCAATACGGACATATATTTTTTAATGAATACTTCTCTAATTATGTACTTCAAGTTCAATATAGGTTCGTTGGAGAGCAAGCGAATGGTGGTGAAGGATGGGCTTGGAGAAACAGTGGGGCAATGCTTCATGGGCAGGATCCTAAAACAATGTTAGTGGATCAAAACTTCCCTATTTCTGTGGAAGCTCAGTTTTTAGGTGGAAACGGAACAGACAAAAGAAGCACCTGCAATCTTTGTACTCCCGGAACCAATGTGGTTCTAGCAGATACGCTTTTTACGCCTCATTGTATCAATTCTTCCTCTGAAACCTATGCAGGCGATCAATGGGTAACAGCAAATTTCATCGTTTTAGGTGATTCTGTTATTCATCACATGGTAGGTTTGGACACAGTCTTTAGCTATAATAAACCCCAAATAGGTGGTGGTAGTGTATCTCCATTTGATCCTGCAGTTAAAATCGATGGGCAGCTCTTGAAAGGTGGCTATATCTCTTTACAAAGTGAAAGTCATCCAATAGATTTCCGAAAAGTCGCGATCGTGGAATTAGATGACTTAATCGGGCAGGACGAAAAATTAAATGAGGCAGTTTTATCTCTTTTAAAATCTGAAGCTAGTAAATAATAAATAGTCAAGCATGACTTTAAACCGAAGGACTTTATTAAAGCAGTTCCTGCTTTGGGTGCGACTATAGGTTTAACCAAGCCTGCATTTAGTGTTGAAGCAGACAAAGTTTTCACTGATGATCGAAAAACTTGGTTAGAACTTCTTTATAAAATCTCACATCCTGTATTAGATGCTATGCCTCAAGGCAAACTGACTACTCTTATGCCAGTAGAAGTCCCAGTGGGGGCTTACGGTGACCGAGACACAGTGACCTATTTGGAGGCAATTGGTAGATTATTAGCAGGACTGGCCCCTTGGTTGGAATTAGAGGAGGTCAGTGTAGAAGAAAAAGATATCCAAAAAGAATTACGGGAAAAAGCTCTATTAAGTATTAAACATGCGGTAGATCCTAATTCTCCGGATTATATCAATTGGACCGAGGGAGCTCAGCCTTTAGTGTATGGCGCATTTTTAGTGCATGGGATTATGCGAGCACCCAAACAACTTTGGGAGCCGCTAGAAGAGGAAACTAAAGCAAGATTAATTAAGGAACTACATGCTCAAAAGCTTGCAATCAAACCTTATTATAACAACTGGATTTTATTTGGTGCCATGATCGATGCTTTCCTTTTTTCCATTGGTGAGCAGGGAGATTTGATGCGAATGGATTTTGCTATTAAAAAACATATGGAATGGTATCTAGGAGATGGATGGTACGGAGATGGCCCAGAATTCCACTTGGATTACTATAATTCTTATGTGATCCAGCCTATGTTAATTCAGGTTTTGGAAATAGCTGCGCAAAAACAAAATGTTTATAAGGCAGATCTTGAGCTTGCAAAAAAGAGAATGGTACGCTATTCCCGACAATTGGAGTTGATGATTTCACCGGAGGGTACCTACACTGTTTTAGGAAGATCTATTTGCTATCGTTCGGGAGCTTTCCAGCCTTTGGCAGAAGTGGCTTGGAAGGAAATGCTTCCTGAGGAAATCAGTAATGGTCAAGTAAGAGCTGCCTTAACGACAGTTTACACCCGAATTTTCTCTGCTAAAGATACCTTTGACCAAAATGGTTGGTTACAATTAGGATTGGCAGGTCATCAACCCGGATTAGCAGAACCTTATATCAGTACTGGAAGCCTTTATTTATGCTCATCGGGCTTCTTACCATTAGGACTTCCGGCTAGCCACCCTTTTTGGACTGATCCTGCGGAAGACTGGACGAGTAAAAAAATCTGGTCTGGTGAAAGCATGAAAAGAGATGAAGCTTTGAAATAAGAAAAGCCCGCTGGATTAATATTCAGCGGGCTTCTTTTTACCTTTCTTGATTACCCTCTCAAAGTAATTGGAACAGGCTTATTTGTTTTCCAGCTTCCGCCAGTAAAATCAGGAACGTCAATCGAATTGGATCTATTGGCAACAGACCACTCACTCAATGGAGAAATACAGCTCCAAAGTGCACCATCATAAACATCCTGATCCAAAGGAAGACCATTTCTCAGGCAATCAATTAATCTCCAGTCCATCATGAAGTCCATTCCTCCATGACCCCCAACTTGCTTAGCCAACTCACCAACTTTTTGAACAATCTCCGGAGTATATTTTGTCTCTAGGTCCTTAAACTCTTCCTCCTTCAACCAGCCATGACCTTTGGCGACTTTAGGAGTTGGGTATTTTTGTGCATAACCTTCTGTTCCACTAACTACATGGAGTCTGGAATAAGGCCGTGGACTTGTCACATCGTGCTGAATCATGATCGTCTTACCATGTTTTGTTTTCACAACTGTCGTGTTCATGTTTCCTCTATAATTTTTAGCTGCAAAATCAGAGAAGAACATATCATTTTCAGCAAGTTCTTGAGCCTTTGCTTTCATCATGAAATCGTTAGAAGAGACAGATGTCAGATAATCCATTTGATCTCCTCTGTTGATATTCAGAATTTGACAGATAGGACCTAAG
The DNA here is from genome assembly GCF_039563885.1 of Algoriphagus sp. SE2. Classification (NCBI taxonomy): domain Bacteria; kingdom Pseudomonadati; phylum Bacteroidota; class Cytophagia; order Cytophagales; family Cyclobacteriaceae; genus Algoriphagus; species Algoriphagus sp. SE2. Next base: position 28,102 of record NZ_JBCLWJ010000011.1, read on the forward strand.
CCATGAGTTGGATAGAGGTTGCCATCTCGGTAGTTCTCCTTTAAACGCCACATTCCCTGATATCCATTTTTATCAAAATTAAGTGCTAGCAAATCATGTATATAAGCTCCCTCCACATGAACTACTTCCCCGAAATAGCCTTCTCTAGCCATTTTCAAAGTCATCAACTCAAAGAAATCATAGCAGCAGTTTTCGAGTTGCATACAATGTTTCTTGGTGCGCTCGGAAGTCTCTACTAATTGCCAGCATTCATCAAGAGTTCTTGCAATTGGCACTTCGCAGGCAGCATGCTTACCGGCCTCCATGGCATAAACTGCCATCGGTGTGTGCCATTCCCAAGGGGTTGCAATATAAATCAAGTCAAGGTCTGGTCTATCGAACATTTCTTTCCAGGAATACACCTTGCCAGAATATCCCTCAGGATTATGAGAGGTTCCTTTTAATTGTTCTTTAGCTTTTTCAACTCGATCAGGCATTAGATCGCAAAGAGCTTTGATTTCGACTCCATCAATTTTACTCAATCGATCTACCGCACCTGGGCCTCTCATTCCTAACCCTACAATGCCAATCCTAACAGTTTCAATTTTCGGAGCAGCATAACCCGACATATTAAACGTTTGGGCTCTTTCTGCATATTTTTTTAACTGATCGGGAAGCTGGTTTACTTCATTTGCAAAAACTGACCCAGCCCCCATGAGACCAAGCCCTGCTAAACCTGACGCTTTTAAAAACTCCCTTCTTTTGTTATTCTTCATTTTGGTATTATTTGGATTCGCGGCTTAAAACTACTTGAATTTTAAAAAATTCAATATCAATATTGGGTTAGACGGTAAAATTTCCATCAAAAAAAACCAGAACTAATTATTCTGGCTTTGAATTCTTATAAACTAATAATTTATGAAATTAAGTTTTTGCTTTAGTTTTGATTCCAAATAAGGTGTATAAAGGACAAAAGCTGACAAGGCTAGTTAAAGCAAATATTCCCGCTACCACTAGAGCGATAATTCCAATTGTCCCGGTTAGTACTTCCGAAAAGTAAAGCCCAACCAAAATCGCAGCTACAATAATTCTAAATACGCGATCCGAATTTCCCATATTCTTTTTCATGATTCTTAAGGTTTTCTTTATAATTGGTTGAAGTTGAAATGCTTTTTTCAATTGAGCAAACTTAAATATTTTTCATAAATTATTTCATGATTTTGGTCACTTAAGTAGTTGATTTTAAATCAGACAATTGATTTTATAATATTGAAAATCAGGTTTATACCACAAGCTTAAATCATTTTTTAACTGTATATTAAACTAATCTTCAAAAATCTATGATGATCTTTCTTTAAACTATTGAATGCTAACGATATATCAATTCTGTTGAAATGAAGTTATTCAAATTTATACTCCTGTTTTCATTAGGAACATGTTTGGTTGATTCGATAAATGCGCAAGTCAAACCTCAGCCCATCACCAATGACACAATCATTTTAGCTCAGGCTTATATGAATCTTTATTTGACTGAAACTTTTTACGATACCCTTGATCGGGATAGAATTTCTAAAATTCTTGCTTTCGAAAAAGATGAACTCGGAAAGATAAAAAACAGATCATTTATCTCCAGTAACAATACCTTATACAATTTCACCCAATCAATATTTTATTATCTCCAAACCAAACGCATAACCCAAGAAAGAAAGGAATTTGAAAGAAATCTATTAAGAAGGATTAAAAGTATTTTTGAACAATCTATTGAAGCATATAATAATGCGGAGATAGAGGATTTTGAGACTTTTACAAAACAAAAAAGTGCCCTGTATGAAATGATAAGTTTTGATGAAGGGGCTAACAATGAATTAAAACAAGAAATATGGAAGCTGAAAAATGAGTTGAATTCTAAATTCAATGAGGATATTTACCCGGATTTTAAGAGAATATTTAATAGATCAAAACGGAATAATCAATTTGATTTTGATTCTCTAACCTATTTTACAAAACTCTATGGTATGCCTTTGAGTATGGCAATTCTAGAAAATGAATCTAACTTCAAGTTTATCTCTTTTAATTCAAATCATATTTCTCCTCAATATGTAGCAGATAACAGATTGGAACTAATCTCAAGATACATGCAGCTTAAATCCTTGGCAATCAAAAAAACCAGGAGTCCAAGAAACTTTAATACTGCTATTCTTTATCAGGGCTATGATGATTTTATGGATCGACTTCAATTTGAAGAAGATGAGTTTATCAAAAAGGAACTCAATCCAAAAGTATGTGCTTTGCTTCTTAGTCAATTAGAAAGCAAATACCCTAGAGAAGGGGAAGAAAAAGGTTTAGATGAACCAATAGCCTTTATAGGCTCCCCTTCAACAGAAAAAGAACCTATTTATTTTTTTCCAAATCCTGCTCCCTTGGCCTCCGCTAGCCTAATTCGGGAAGATTTCAAACCTGAATTAAGGACACTAAATCAAGTGGATTTACTCCTTAAATCAGATCTGGAGAACGCGGGTTTTAAAAATCAACTCCATTACTATTATGATTTAGATGGATTTGCATTAACCACAAGTCTGGAAAAATTTAATATAAATGGGGCTTCATTGCCATCTGACAAGCGGTTTACTAAGAATATCGGAGGCGAGGGCAAATTTTCATATTTTGAGATTTTCAAATCCATCTTTTTTGACGTTGAGTCCGAATATAGAATGTTTGCTTTTATCGTTGCATCGAAGGCTGCGAGTATGAATAATCAAGTAATGACCGTGAATTTTGCAGAGGATCTCATAAAAAACAGCTATGATTCGCTTCCTAAGGTTCTAAAAGATCGAGTTCTGAACAATAAAACCTTATCAATATTTGTCTACCACTTCCATCAAAATGACATTGGGCAAGTCCCAGAATTAGATTTAGGTGGTAGCTTGAGTGTAAAGGACCATCTAAAAAATGCTGGGATCACTGAATTTGTCCAATAAATAAAAGAGCTTATTGGTATTAACCTCTTGAACTTTTTGAAATAAAAGATCTAAAATGAATTTCTACTTTTTATTCGATTGAATTTCCAGTCCTTTAAAAAAGATTTTATGGTTGGTAAATTTGGTTTTAAATCAGATATTAAACGTAGATTTCATCTTGATTTTAAATATTTAACGCCAATTACTTTCTACTAAATGAAATCCCTATTTAGGATTTTACTACTTCTTACCTTATTTTTTTCAATGGGGAAGGCCATTGCCCAACAAAGCTCTACTCCTAGTAAGAATGATTCTATTACCCTAGCTCAGGCTTATATTAATTTGACATTAACCAAAGAATATTTTGACGGGATCAGTGTAGAGCGAATCTCTAAAATACTTCCATTTGAAGAAGCTGAACTTAAATCAATTTCAGATAGCACTTTTATTCAGACAAATGCCGCTTTATATTTCTTTACCCATTCTTTGCACAATTACATCAAGACTAAATTTCTTTTTAGAACTCAAAAAGACAGATACCGCCAAACTTTGGTCGGATGGAAAGAATCATTAACGAAGTCCATAGACTATTTCAATTTATCCAAAGAGAATTCAGCTTGGATCCAAGACAATCCTTTTTTTGAACTGATCAACTATAGTGAAGAATCCTATTCCCAATTACATAAGGAACTCTATGATTTAAAAAGCTTATTGACTCCTTATTTCAATGAGGACATCTATCCAGATTTCAAACGTATTCTAATAAAAGCAAAGAACTCGGAATCTTTTGACATAGACTCTCTTTCCTATTTTACGGGAATTTACCAACTAGAATACGACACTTCGATCCTTGAAAACACCTACGAAAAAGAAAACTTTGATTACGGTCCAAACACCTTACCTCTTAAATCTGAATACAACCACATTGAAAGAGATTATGGATATTTCCCCGACTCTTTTCCGATTAGTAACACCTATTTGTTAGACCCAAAACTTGAACTCATCAATCGATATGTTCAGCTAAAATATTTGGCAAATGATTCAACCAATAGCTCCAGAAATCCCCTTCATAACTATCTGATTTTCAATTCCTATTTTACTTTTAAAACTGATATTTTAAATCAAAATTTCTTTTCCAAAATCACGGAAAAAGAGAATACTTTTTTAAGAAAAGAGATTGATCAAAAAGAACTGGATGCTCTTTTCCTTGATTTAAGAAAAAACCACTCCTACCCAACGTATGTCGTGGGCCAAGCTTATATTAATCTAAGTCTAGTTCAAAATAATTTCGAAAAGTTAAATTATGACTTTTTGACCTCCACGCTCAATCAACAGGAAATAGAATTAAGAGAAATCGAAGACAGCACTTTTATAAAACAAAATGCTGAAATCTATTATTTCACCTATTCTCTTTTATTCGAAAATACCTCTCGCTTATTATACGAATCCAGGAGGGACATCCTCCGCAAAACCCTCTTGGATTGGAAAAAAACCTTAGAAAAATCTATTATCTATTTCAATCTTTCCCAAGAAGAGGAGATATCTGAAACTGATTTTAATTTTTACGATCTTCTAAAGTTCACTTCTGAAGATATTGAATCATTGGATTCAAATATTAATTATCTTAAAAACCAGTACACACCTTATTTCAATGAGGATATCTACCCGGATTTTCAAAAGCTTTTTTATCAGGCAAAAAACCAACAAGTTTATGATTTTGAAAGTCTAAAAGCTATTGCAGGAATATTCAATATTAAGCTAGACTTTTCTGTCTTGGAAAATAAAGAGGAGATAATCCAATTTGGATCTTCCTATGAGATCAGCCAGGAATATGAAATTTTATTAAAACTCGATCTTATTTCAAGATTCCTGCAATTCAAATACCTTGCCTCTGATCAGTTCACCAATCAATCTGACGAATTCAGTATAGAACAGCTTTACAATTCCTACAATGATTTCATTAATGACTTGGAAACAGAAGAAGATTCCTTTATTCAAAGGGAACTGAATGAACAAGTGATTGACCATCTATTCCAGGAACTTCAAAGTAAATTCCCATTCGAATTTGAAATAACTACCACCAAGATGGAAAGTGGGAAAGCAGCCTCAAAAGATTCCGATGGCGACGGGATTGTAGACTTTTTGGAAAGAGAACCGCCGTTTTTCTTTCCTGAACTAGCTCCTTTAGCTTCTGCACGTTTCACTAAAGCTAACTTCAAACCAGAATTAAAGACGTTGGGAAAGGTCGACGACTTTTTACGAAGAGAATTTATTTCTGCAGGATATGAAAATGAACTGCATTACTATTACACATTGGACGGTTTTGCAATAACGACCAGCATTGAAAAATTCAACTTGGACGGAACTGCCGTACCCAAGGAAAAAAGATTCATCAACTCTTTTGGAGAAAATGGCAAGCTATCTTATTACGAAATATTCAAATCCATTTTCTTTGAAATTGAATCTGAATTTCGATTTTTCGCTTTTACTGTAGCTTCAAGAGCTCAATCCATGAGTAAAAATGGAATGACGCCAAGTTTTGCTGAAGAGCTTATCGAAAACAGTTATAATAAACTTCCGCCAGATTTAAAAGACAAAACTCTTCCGCAAAAAGCCCTTTCTATTTTCGTCTACCATTTTCACCAGAATGACATTGGAGGTACCGTCGAATTGGACTTATCTGGCAAATGGTCGGTTCAAGACCACCTTAAGAATGCAGGCATAAGCAAAATTATTCAGTGACCTCTAATCTATTGGAGGGTTTTCCTCAAAGTACCTTTCAAAAGAAAAATTTCGCTGAATCGTATCTCCAGACTCCAGAATAACATCAATTCTCATCGTTGGGCAATAACCCCAGCCGAGATATCCAATGGCAAATGAAGAAGTCGGATCTTTTGAAACCCTTAGTCGATCTGTAAATCCTCTACAGAAATTATATTGGACTTCTTTGATTTCATCTTTTCTAAAGGATGGAACATCTAGCCACATGGTATAATTCTTATTTTCCCCACCGGCATTAGATGGGCTAACGGATGCCTTTATCTCGATTAAACTATCAAGAGGATAGGTTCTTTCTTTTAAAAGAATCTGGTCGAGCACTGAGTCACTTAAATTTTCATATTTTTCCCCTCTGCCTTTCATTACAAGACTTAACAATTCCTGTGTCCGATCAAGTCTCATTTGCCTTTCAAGATCCTTTTGTAATTCCTCTATTTGAGATTTTCTATCCTGAATCTCTCTTACTACAATAAAGCCAAGACTTATCACAACTATTGCAAAAACAATAGCAAACCATTTCCTTCTCTCCCTCTTCTTCTTTGTAATTTCCTGAAGCTTTTTCTTCGTCGCTAATTCCTTTTGTTCTTGGATAAACTTTTGACTCTTATCGACCCATTCCCGCTCCTCCTTACTCGGTTGGAATTTTGATAAATAGGGTTCAATAAACGCTAATTGCTTTTCTGTGAAATATTCTCTAGCCTCCTCTTTAACTCCTACCTGGCTTTTAATTAACCTTTTAATCTCAAGTAGGGCAGTTTCCTCCACACTCCTCTTTTCGGCAATAGGTTTAGCTAGAGCATCGTGGGCAATTTCATACGTATCCGAGTTTTCATCGTGTCGAAGTATTCTACCATTGATAAAAGCCGCCACAACATCATCAACCATAGATTTTGATAATTCAGGGAGACGATCAATTAGCTCTTTTTTATTGATCGGTTCTTTTGTTCCCTCCAAGGTGGCAAAAGGAGATAAAATCTTCCAGGTTAATTCAATGTTTAAATCCTTATATTTTGATTTTAGTGTTTTGGAAATATTCAAAACTTGATCTTCAAGAAAATCGATTAAAACATCTCCTATCTCTCCCATTTCATTTACCCTGGCAAAAGTGAATTCTGCAGGAGTTTGTCTGCTTTCATCCCCAGTAATATTCAGGTAAAGCTTATCAAGGAAAACCTGTAAAAATGGTAATTGAATAGTAAGTGACTTCTTGCCTCCTTTAACTTTTTGAAAAATTGCCTCGGCGACTGAATCTTCTTCTCCCGCTTTTATTGTAATATTCGAACCTTCAAAAGATGCCGCTCCGACAATTACCTGTTTCACTTTTTCGAGTGTCATAGGTTCTACCCTCAGCTTCTTTTGCATTAATTGAGGGATAGCCCTTTCAAATTCAAATAAGTAACCCAAATACTCTTCCCGAATCGAAAAAATCAATTTAACTGGCTGACTTGATTGAAGAATTCCCTTCACATTTTCAATAAAGAGCTGTTGCTCTGCTACTGTTCCAAGAATAAAAAGTTCTTCAAACTGGTCAAATATCAGATAAATAGGTCTGAAAGAATTCTGATAGACTGCTCTGATAGATTTGCCAATAGCGGATAATTCCTCGTTTGATTTTCCTGATTCATCACCCCACTCATCAAACCATTTGGTTTCTTTTGAGTCTAGATCAATTTTTCCCCCCGAATTATTTAAAGCTTCCTCTAAGGATTTATTGATATCGCTCCCTCTTCTAATCATCAATGCAAGCCAATCATGTGGCTGAAACTTTCCTGCAAGTCCGCAATTGATCAAACTTGTTTTTCCTGTTCCGGAGGCCCCATATATAAGAACAATCGATGATTGGAATACCATTTCATACAACGCATCGATTTCCTCATCTCTTCCAAAAAAAACATTTCTGTCTTCCTTATCATAAGAATCTAGAAACTTAAAGGGATATTTTTTCATGGTATTCAACGATTAATAAAGAATGGAGAAAAAATTAAAATAAGTCTTCAGTAGTTTCTTCCTCAATTCCGGTCAGGGATTTTTTGGCGTGATAAAACAAGCTGTACACCTTATCAAAATTCATATCCTTTCGATTCTCTTTACTTGAAAGCCACCTATTAAGCGCGTTTAAATCAGAATCACTTGGCTTTGGATTATTTGATTTTTTGATGACCACTCTACTATTATCTTCAATAAAATTAAAGTTTAAATTAAGGTCGTCGTAGGTATTACAAAATGAATAAAAACAAATCTTAGATCCACCCGTCAAGGCCAAACCGTTGTAGTCGATAATAAATGGATCCAAATTGATATTCTTTCTATAATTATCTTTGAATAAAATTACTGCATGGGAAATAACAGGTGAAGACTCCCTTCGCACCTTGTTTTGGTCATTATTGGCCTGGATCTCACCGTCGAGAAAAGTATAATTATGAAGGTATAATCCCTCTTCATCATTTCTTTGCTGATTAAAGTCAATTTCATTGATAGAAATCATTCTGTATTCAGCTAAGAACCCCAAATGTTCCAAAACAACAGAAAGATTCTTTTCTGATTCTAAGCAATCACTCAATTTGAAAGAAGAATTCTGAATTAATTTCGGCAATTGATTTAGATATTCACAGGCTGATTGGAATTTGCTTCCTTCGTTAAGTAAGGGAAGTAAATCCATTGCTTCTGAAATAAGAAACTCCAATTTGTTAGCTGAATAAATCTCAAGTAAATTTTTTAATAATTCTGAAAAAGCAAGCATATCTTCTTCTGCGGCATTCCTGAAGAATTTAACCAAGGCGTCTTGCTGTGGTCCTGAAAAATTTACTTCATTCTTTACTTTATGATCCCAAAGAGAAGAAATTAAGGCATAACAGATTAACTGCAATCCTCTCTTTGCAGTCATATGACAATTTTCCAGATAACGCTTCATCTTGCTCTCTGAATATTCTTCTTCTCCAATGGACATCAATTTCCGAATTTGGACTCCAATTACCCCTACATATCCATTGATGATGATCCTTTTCGCTGTTTGAACCAAATGTTTATTTTCTTCCCAATCACTATTAGCTGACAAAAAATCCCCCGCTTTCCTATTATATTTTGCTATTGCCTTTAATAAATTAGGAGTTAGTAAATCATTGAACGTGTTTTTTATTTCCTTTGGCTCTTTAGATTTTGGATCAGAAGGTAATTTAGTTTCTTCCTCAAAATCAGCTAAAAACTTATCCAATTGACTCCTATATTGATTTATCAGGTTATCAATGTTGGTGTATTCTGTATAAAAGTGCCCCAAGTCTCCAATTTTCTTTTTGAAGGCCAAAAGGGTATTTATTTCATCTGTTATGGAACCTGTATTTATTTGAGCATTCTTAAAATAGGTCCATATTTTAGGTTTTCCCTTATTCTTAAAAACTTGATAGGCAGTGTCAAACTCTTCTGCAGTGTACTTCCCGACTTTTGTAAAAAAAAGACAAACAACGATATCACAACTTTCAATCGCTTTATTGTACTCACTTTGAAGTCGGGAATCTGAGATCGCATCAAGAAAATACTCCCATTGTATAAGTTCCAGGTAAAGCCCCTTTTTGTGCAATCGATCATTTTCCCTACTGATAAAAAGTCTAAATTGATCTCGATCCTCTTTCAATTCCGAGGAAGAAGCAATAAAAATCCTGATCGTTTTCATAGTTTAATCTCCTGTCAAACAATTATGTAATTTTCAATTTAAACTTTTTTGATAAGCCAAGTAGTACTTCAAATGATATTTGCTACAGTATCAAAATAGCATCGACTAAAGATATCTAAAGTAAAAAAAGAATACTTATTGATAAATATTCTTTAAGTGAATAAAATTAAAATTGGTCCAAAACACTTTAACTCAAAATTGGATCAAGCAGAGGTTTTACCTAGTAGATCATATACCCTCTTAAAGGATTCAAGGTAATGTTGTCTGTGGAGAATTCCATTATTTCCTCCGTTAATACGCTTAGTGACCAAATGAATATCATCTGCATCTGCGTAAGTATTTATTTTGTTCTTTTTCCAAAACCAACATGCTGAAATAAGAGCTATTTTTGGATCTAGAAGCAAGTCTGGATTATTAACACAATCAATTGAATAGTCCTCTGAAAATCGCTGATAATTAGACTTACCTGTTAGTTGAATTAATCCTCTCCCTCGATATCGCCACCCATCTCCACTTTGCTCATCACCATTCCCCATTCGGTTGGCATACACTCGATTTGCTATTTTTTCCGGCTTTCGCGCATATTCTTCCGCTATCTCCATGGTCTTGAAATATTTACCAAAAACGCTTCTTAATCCTTGAGCTGAATAATTTAAGTTTTCTTCTACATACTTAAGCCCCCCACTTTCATGCGCTAGCTGTGCCAAAAAATGAGATTTCCGAAGTGGTGTATTAATCTCAAAATCCGGTAAAACCGTATTCAAATAAGGCAGATAAGAATCCGCCTTGGATCAGTTCATATCGGGTATAATGGGCTTTATTTGTTCAAGTAATATCATAGTAGCATCATTTGATTTTAGAAAAATAATATACCGAAATAATTTTATTACTTAAGCTTAGATCACATATATCCCCATATCTTAAGCCTTTTCAAGGCTCATAAAAATACCTATACAAATACTGCCCTATGAAAGTTAGAATAGTTTCAGATTCGTTTCCAAACTCAAGTTCAGATTTGAAATTTCTAGATGTGCCTACATTTGTAAATGTTACTGATATAGCTTTGCATAATAGCAATTGATCTACAAAGAAATATTGATACTTATATCTGCTCTAAAACTATTCAACCAAAGCCTTATTCATTTCTTCCTATTTAATTTGATATAAACTCAGGAAATTTTGGCAAAATTTAAATACTTAGTTTAAAATTCGAACCAAACGGCCCAATCTACCCTCAGAATCAATTCCTTCGACAATGATTAATTGCTTTGTTGCAACATCACTATTGTAAAATTCCAGACTCGATTCGCCATTTTCTCCAGTTTCCACAATCGGATTCCAATAAATGGTCGCACGAGCATCCTTAATCGCATTTTCGACCGTTTTCGTATCGTATTTTGGTAGGTAAAATTCCCTAGGAACAGCATATCCACCATACCGTGTTACCAGTGTACCGCCAACACTTTTTCCAATGCCAGCACCACTTTTGGTATAAACTGCTATTACACCGTTTGCACCTTGTGCACCAAAAATAGCAGTCTTTGCAGGGTCTTTGAATACATCTACATTAGCAACAATTCTCGGGCTAATAGTTAGCAAAGTCGAGGCTTGAACAGGCATATTATCCAACAGATATAGTGGTTGAGTACCTGAACCACCCAGGGAACCTACACCCCGAATGGTAACACTGACATCAATACCGGATATAAAGACTTGTACGCCAGATACTCTTCCTTGGATCAATTGAAAGACATTGGTAAAACCAACAGAGGATGGAATTTTTTCCGGATCAAGTGTAACATCACCAGGTCCATAGATTTTTTTAATTTCATCTTCCTCACGTTCAATAGTCTTCCCTTCAACCGTCACTCCCTCCAGATCGATAATATCCTTTTCTGCATTGAGTCGTTGCATCATCGTTCGCTCTCGATAAGTAGCCACAAGCCCTTCAGGCCAAATTACTTCCTGAGAATAATTTCCTTCGATCGAATTAAAAACAGGTTCTGGTTGAATAACAGATACTTCAACAAAATTTTTGAGTCGAGTATCCTCGGCCGTTATCGTTACTGAGGCGGAATCCAAATATTCCAAATCTCTTAAAATGAAGCGACCATTAGGCCCGTATTCAGAAGAAATAATTTCAATTCCCTCTCCTACCAAAGCTGTTACTTTTCCACCTGCAAGGCCTTTTTTAGTTTGCTCGGCATCAGTTACCTGACCCTCGATATTAATTCCTCGCTCGATAAACTGCTCTATCTTTGGCAAATTACCAGCAAGCACATCAGACCACTCAAATCTTCTCCACCCATGTGTCATCATCACCAAATCCAAAGCTTCTAGCGTCTGTGGTGAGTTGTCTTTAAAATACCTTCCTGGTTGGTATATTTCTGCAGATAAATCTGAGGTCAAAAGAAGAGTAGAAAAAATATCTCCGGCTTCGAGTTCACTTTCATCCACCTGTGCAGCGTCTAGCACGGCTACTGAGAAACTTCCTGAATTAGAAGTTCCCGCGAAGGTTGATTTTAGATTCAGACTAATTTTTTCTCGAGGGGAAATATTTCCTGTTTTTGTAATGTCTAATTGTAATTGATCGTCTTTTTGGATAAATACCAATCGCTCTAAAAGTGGTTTTCCATCCTCCTTCATCACCGTGATTTGATTGATGCCTGATATCAAATTCTCTTTAGGAATACGTACTCCCCAAACACCATTTGCCAAAGTACCTTGGATCATATAATTGATGATACCCCGAGTTTGAGAAACCAGCAATAGCGAATTTGCATCAGATTCTCCCTGTACAAATGCTGTCAAATAGCTAGCTGCTGGATTATTGACCACTTGCATTACCAATCCTTTTGAATCAATATTAGAAAGACTTACACTGACTTCCTGTGCAGTGGTTTTATCAGTGACTCTCACTGGATAGCTTGATCGGGTAGGAGTGAATTCAAACTTTCCCAAACCGGCAAAATTGCTTTCAAAAGTAATGTCGCTTCCTTCGATTGACCCTTGAATTTGGGCAGGCATACCATCAGGATAGATCGCACGAAAACCAAAGTTGGACTTCTTCCCAATTACGGAGTAGCCACCTTCAGGCAAAAACTGAATATCTGCAAGAGTTAAACTATAGGGCAAACGAAGTTTTTGGGTAACGAAATAATCTTCATTTTCCATGAAAGTAAATTCCAAATGCTGTGATGGATTAGCTTTCTCTGGTATTGCAAAAGTAAAACTTACCTGTCCTTGAGAGTTTACCTGCAGTTCCTGTTTATACAATTCTTCGTCCGCTGCTTTTGCCTTGATTTCGATCGTTTTCCCAGCAAGTGGATTACCCTTGCTATCTATCACAATCAGATCTGTCTTATAAGTTACTTTTCCAGCAGTTGCAGTTATGCTTGTAAAAGCGATTTTTGGAAGAAATGAGCCTCCTGCTCCATCGACCACATTAATATGGGAAGTAAAAAAGTATTCGTCTCCAAAATTCCGCATCCAAGAAGTATACGCTTTAAGCTGATATATACCAGGTTTGCCAAAAGCCGGTAATACAAAATCTCCTTTTCCTCTACCTTTTTCTAAGCGGATAGTTTTCTGCTCTAAGAGTAATCCATCACCGTCGAATAAATCTACGTATAGGGTAGCGCTCAAAGGGGATGGAATTTGACTACTTCCCGCTGTCAAATAGGCACTAAACCAAAGATCTTCACCAAGGGTGTAGGTATTTTTATCTAAGTGCAGATATGCCTTTTCTACCGGATATTCTTTCTGGTAGGTATCAAAATAACTCTGAATATTTTGAGGCAAAGACTCTTGACCATAAAGAGAAATCGAATTGGCACTAATCAAAAAAATAGTCAGCAATAAAAGTTGCTTTGACATGTGGAAGTTGGTTTGTTTCTTAAAAGCTTACTAATAAAACTAATTAGTTATAATATGACAAGTGAAAAAAACTTAAATGATAGAATGAGCTGCTACTTAATTTTTATTGGGTAGTTGACCACAAGCAAATCGAATATAATAACCTATTGATTTTATTTAATCATCCAAAAAATACCTAGCCATAACTGCCTCAGCAGCTTTTCCTTGTGGCGTAAAATCAGGTTCTCGCTCATGTCTTTTTGGATACCATTTCCAAAAAAACACCCCTGCCATCCAAGTTTTTTTCCAGGCAGTTTCAAAAAAAGCTTCATAACATAAGGCTTGAGCTTCTTCTGAAAACTCTATTTCTTTTCTCTCATTAGGCCAAACCCAAGGTTCAATTGCTGCATCAATCGTGTTGCAATAACCGATCTCTGTAAACAATACCGGCTTCTTATATTTCCTGACTACCTTTTCAATTTTTGGCAGCTGTTTCTCCCAACCGGATTTAAGTTCATCTAAATCAGGATTATGTTTATCGGTAAGAGGAAAATAAGCTTGTACACCAATATAGTCCAGTTTATCCCAGAATTTTATTTTTTCAAATTCGGTGAAATTTGCTGCATAGACCAATTTACCTGAATAGACCTTTCTGATCTCAGAAATAATCTTTCTCCATTCTTCCTCTCTCTCAGAAGTCTTTTCCAACTCAGTTCCAATACACAGCATGGGTATTTTAAGCTCTTCGGCAAGCTTTGCATAGTCTAGAATAAAGCCCTTATAATTATCAAACCATAGATCCCAATCTCCCTCATTCAGCATTTCTATATCGCCTGGCCAACTTCCCCTAACCCAAAGGTGAGGTTTTAGCATATTCATAATACCTAAGACCTGAGAAGAATCATGTGTCGCTTGAATCCCTCTTGCAGATTCTCCCCACCATTGTCGTTCGGCATTTACTTCCCATCTGATTTCAGGTTTATTGACTTCACTCTGCCAACCGAAAGGTGTTTGTGATAAAGCATTAGCCCCTGTAGACTTTAAATTTCTAAGTTCTGTACCATCCAATGGTGACCTGCTTCCAACCCAACATACGCCTTTCCATTTTTCTACAGCTACTAAAATCTCTTCTTCTGGTATCATCCACCAAACCATCGCGAAAGCAATGAATACTGCTATCGAACTCAATAAATATCTGGTATACCAAGGTTTCATTCTTTTTTAAGAAGTGTCTGAATTACAATATCTTCCTCTAATGTACGATGAACAGGACAACGATTCGAAATTTCAAGAAGTCTTTGTCTCTGTTCTTCATCAAGCTCACCTTCTAAACTGATTAATCTGGTAAATCGACTCACTTTGGATTCTTTTTCGGAAGGGTTCTTACTATCTTTCAAATGGACTTTATCATGATTTAGAAAAACAGTTACCTCATTTAATTTCCATTGTTTCCGTTCAGCATACATCTTTAGCGTCATTGCGGTACAACTCCCTAGAGAAGCCATCAAAAAATCATAGGGGTTGGGCCCCAAATTATCTCCACCAACCTCAATGGGTTCATCTGCTATCATGTGATGATGCGGTGTTTTAATTTCTGTAGTAAATCCGGGCCCAGAGAGCCTCACCTTCACCTGATTGCCTTCCGTATCATATAGATTTTCATCAGTTTTATCCAAAGAAACGTATCTTTTGCTCCAACTAGCTATTACTTCACCCGCATACTCACTATCTGATTTCTTAGAAACCATGTGATCAGCACCATTAAGAGAAATAAAGCTTTTTGGATGTCTTGCAGCATTATAAATCTCAGCAGCATTCTGAATACCTACAATTTCATCCTGAGGTGAATGCATTATCAGAATAGACTTTTTCAAATTCTTTAGCATTTTTTCTAAGGGCTTTTGTTCAAGATCCTCTAAAAACTGCTTCGAAACACGAAAAGGCCTTCCTCCAATACTTACCTCCGCGCTTCCCTTTTCCTTAATTTTTGAGATACCATCTTTAAAGAGATTCTTCACATGTCCTGGAAAAGCAGGTGCTCCAATCGTAACCACTGCCTCTACTGACGCTAATTCAAAACTTGAATACAAAACAGCTGCACCTCCCAAGGAATGTCCAACTAACATCTTTGGGACTTCATATTCCTTTTCCAAAAAATCTGATGCATCAAGCAAATCAGAAATGTTAGATGAAAATGTACTATCCACAAATTCTCCATCACTCCATCCCAAGCCGGTAAAGTCAAAACTTAGAACAGCTATTCCCTGCTGGGAAAGAGATGTGCTGATTCTTTTTACAGCAGAAAAATTTTGGGAACATGTAAAACAATGAGCAAACACTGCATAGAATCTTGGATTTTGATCAAGAGGCATATATAAATGTGCCGCTAGATCCAAACCTTTTCGATTCTTAAATGTCAGCTTTACTGGATTCATTAAGGTTTACTTTTGAAGTTTTTCAACTTTGATATTTTCCATATTGATCTCGGAAAGGACTTCTAGCTTTCCTTCAAGATATAATTCCTGCATCTTTCCCACGGGAGTTTTCTCAATCTCTGGTTTGAGGTTTAAATAATTCTGAAAGCGAATACCACCCACCTCTATCACATCGGTCACTGACCTCATTCGCACACCTCCACCATCGGTCAGGTAATAGTAAGCCATATAATCCATCAGGTAATCATCTTTACCAAACCAGTAAAGAAACTCATCCTCAAAATCTTCTCCTCCTCCATCTTGTTTGAAAGTCACTTTAATCAAATGGTATTCTTCACCTTTAATTTCAGTTAAGCCCAAATCAGTCTTAATCGCTGCTGCGTCATTTAAACCATAAGGTAGAAAAGCAAAATAGGCTACTGAATTTACAGAACGAGTATATTTTCCAATCCATTCAGCATTCAGAGTATCTAATTCAACCCCATTTACAGTCCTGATAAAGCCTTCATTATTCAATACATCCCTGACTTGACCCGACTCGTGGTCAAACTCCCTGATGTATTCAAAAGATTCCGGGGTTTTGTAGATGGTATAATGAATATCCCTGAAATCAAATTCAATTATTGAGTTTTCGTAAGCTTTTCCTCCATGGGCCTTTATTGCTTTATCTACAATTTTCTCTGCTTCAGTCCTTGAATCACAGGAAGAAAACGCAACTAACAAAAGGAGTATTGAGGGGATAAAATATTTGATCATACTATAAACCGATTCTTTAATTTGATTAATTATTCTTATTTATTATTTCGAAGTCAGAGTATTCATAAACCGCACGAACATATAATTTCTTTCCATTTTCATCAATTCTATAACTTGTTCGGTTCCCATAAAACAAAAAAGGACCTGCAGTCACCATAGAGTTATTCTCAATATAACTTCTGTGATCTTTCAATTGAACTTCATTTCCTAACATTTCAAATGAAATGGGATCAAAATAAAACCACCAAGTGTCATCATCTGGCCCATAGTTTACTCTTATTGTCTCGGCAAGTTTTTCAGAATCCAGTTTTTTCTGTCCTTCATAGGTCAAAGTAGCATTTTCATCTTGTAATAGTTGCCAGGGCTGGGCAATAACATAAAAGGTCGCATCAAAATCATTCTTCTTGGCTTTTAAAAAATCGGGGTTTTGGATAGAATTACCTCCCATAGAATATTTCATCTGAGTTCCATCGAAGGTAGAAACATGCTCAACACTATCACTTGTCCAGGAAATACTTCCTTCTAAATAAGGTTTCATCCTAAACTCAATCCATTGGTCAGTTTCGCTTTCAATAGAACTATCCTCAAATAGTAATTTCGTATGCTTTCTGAATTTCAGTATTTCTAAATTATCCCAGGCTTCCCGGCCTCCATGGGCTTCAATGGACTTTTCAAGAACCTCTTTAGCCAACTTTTCAGAATTAGGTGCGCAACAGAGCATCGAAAAACTAAGCAATAACATCAATAATACCCCAATTTTATGACTCATAACTCTGTGTTTTACCTGATTTAAAATTAAAATTTCCCACTTTATAATCCCAAAAAATCGCAAATGCAATCACTCCATATTCAAGGAACAATAACGAAGGTTTTTCATAGTTTTCAAGATTACTATAAGCTTGATAGGAAAATATTGCTGTAAATGTCCAAACAGTCAGGGAATTAATCTTAGTCAATAAACTTAATCCAAAAGCAGGGATAATATACCAGGGATGGATTACTGGCTGAAGTATCAAATAGATTAGATAACTCATTGTCCATACTTCGGCCATTTGAAATGCACTCTTTGGCTTTTTCTTCCAAACGATAAAAAGGATACCAAAAAAGGTCATTGTGCTCAAAAGCTTTGTCAAAGATGCTATCGTGTTATATCCTTGAATCCAGAACCCTACCTCTCTGAACAAGTAATAGATTGAGGCGTTAAACTCAAATTTACCTTGATATAAACGGAGACTTTCAAAAAGATTTCTCCAGGAGGATTGATAAAGCAAAGGAACAAAAGCCAGGAAAAACACAAGGCCGGCTACAACCCAAAAATTTACCGATTTTCTGATTTTTTCATTAGCCAAAAAAGATGGAAACAACATCAGAGGTAAAATTTTTAAACCAATTGCCAAAGACCAAAACCCTCCCGATACTCCTAGTTTTTCTTGTGAAAAAAACCATAAAGAGAAAAGCAAAGCCATCAAGACCAACCCTTCAAAATGGAGATTTCCGGTTATTTCCATAATCACCAACGGATTAAACCAGTATAAAATCACCAATTTGATGTTCTTTTGATTTTGCTTCAAAAGACTCAAAAGCAGCCAAAAAACTGCTAATTCACCAAAAAGCAAAAGAATTCGAAGCGTAATAATTCCTGGTTTAAGGTTCTGGCTAGCACCTAAGGATCCTAGCCAAAAAACCGCCTGATTAGATGGAGGATAGACAGAATAGTATTCAGGTGAATTCATCGAATTCAATAATCCCTTCAAATATGTAGTTTCCATTTCTAGATGGGACGCATTCCATTCTTTTGGATGCTCTAAATAAGGGTTTTGCTCCAGGCGGATCATCTCCCCATCCCATAAAAACCGGGCATAATCCTCTGACCAGTTCGGCATGGAAAAAAGTAAAATCAATCGTAATGCAAGACCACCTAAAAACCACCACCAAAACTTCCCATTAGCAATAGAGACTGCTTTGTAGAAAATGAGCATCAAGCCAAAGCAACTTGAGAATATCAGGAATGAAGAAAGGAATTGTTGTCTTGGAACCGAGCTCAATAAAAAAAGACCTAGACACAGACAAAACCAAATGGCAACTTGAAAAACCAGCTTAAAATTGAATTTCAAAGTCCTAGAGCCCTTCTCAGCTCTTTATCCTGTAGACTATTTCTGTTCCAATAATCCAATTTTTCCATATTCCTCCTTGTTCCGATTGTCCTTTCTAAACTTCCATCAGGCTTAGTTTGAATTTCTTCCCAACTCAATATTTCATATGGGAAAAACTGCTGATATCGAACAACAAGCTTTCGGTTGATTGTTTTGTATTCAAGGCTCAACTCCTCCTGATTACCGCTAATTTTTCTTTTACTTATTGAAGCCCTCTCCACTTTAAGAGGAATGTGAGAAAACCGCTGAAAGGTCAAAGAAGGAATCAACCGAACATTTCCTTCAGGTACAATGGACGGGTTTAAGCGAATGGTATTAAAAATTTCATCTTCACTAGGACCTTCAAGTTTTACTTCTTGATCCCCCTCAGACTCAAAGTATGAAAATAGTTTTGCACGGTAAGAACCATTTTTCCAATTCATTTGAATAAAAGCTTGGCCACACCACTCTGTAACAGAAGCTGTAATCTTGAAAGCATTTTCTTCATCATAGACTGGTGTGAAAACAGATAGCATCGTATTGTAAGGATAGACTCCGGTTACAAATTCACGAGTCATATTCATTTTAATTACCTTCCTCGCATCCGCTCCTGCAGCTTCTGGATTATCTAATTTCACCTGCTTCCTTTTGGAGAAATCCTCTGTTACAAAGATCATTACTGCCGTTCCTTCACGTTTTGCTCCATATCGATATTGCTCCAAGTCAAAAACATTAATCTCCGCTTTTCCCTGATACCAATAGCTAGAAAATTGATCTTCATCCACTCCAGTTCTTGGGTTTCCTCCACATCCTAATAATATCAAACTCGCACAAACGATTCCTAAACATCTCATTATAAACCAGTTTACCAATATTTAAAAATGGTCAAAATAATTTTATATCCTGCTCCAAAGACTCCTTTTACAGTTCCGCTAACTTTAGAAACACCTATTCTCTTTCTATAATTTACAGGTCTTTCTGTGTAGCGAAGTCCTTTCTTATGGGCCTTGATCTGCATTTCAATGGTCCATCCGAAATTTTGATCTACCATATTCAAATCTTTGAGTCTTTCCCATAAAATAGCACGAAAAGGGCCTAAATCCGAATAATCCGCTTTCTGAATATATCTCATGAGGGTCGTAGCAAGCCAATTTCCGAATATTTGAGGAAATGTCATTGAACCAGCTTCTTTTTGTCCTTTAGCCCTAGAGCCTATAACCATATCAGCCTCCCCATTCAAAATTGGCTGGACCAAATCAGCCATTTCTTCTGGATAATCGCTGTAATCCCCATCCAAAAACACTACAATATCTGGTTGTATTTTTTGCTTATCAATCCAATCCATGGCAGTCAGGCATGCTTTTCCATACCCTTTTTGTGGTTCAAAAACCACAATTGCTCCTTCCCTTTCCGCTGCAGCTTTGGTTCCATCCGTAGAATTATTGTTGGCAACAATTACGTTTCTAACAAAATCAGGGATCTCCCGAATCACTAAAGGAATTGATTTTTCCTCATTATATGCCGGGATGATGACATCAATGATGGAATTGCTCAATGAACTATTTTTATTTGCCAAGGCTATATGCTTTGAATGAGGTGATAAAAACAAGACTATATCCTAAAGCCAACATCAGGTGAAAAGGAAGCATTTCAAAAGTTCCCCATTGGATGTGAAGAAAGACCATTCCCCAAAATATCAAAGCAAAAAGACCTTCAAAATAGGTGGTGATTGGGATTTTAAAATTGATGTAATTATTGGTTTTCAAACCTTGCTTTCCACTCTCTAAATTGAATTTAGGAGTTCTAATAAAAGGTGATTTTTTACCAGTTAACCCTTCCCAAACTGCCTGAGCATTATGGAGAGCTAATCCCATTGATACAGAAAGAAATAAAGGTAATTGCCAAAAAACCTGTCCCAAACTCTTGATAAACGACCTTCTGGCATAAAAGTAAGAGACTAAATAAACTCCTGCTATGATCACAAAACCAATCATAAATACACCAGCCAATTTAAAGAGGTTTTCAGGAATCAAACCAGTGACACCTGCCCACCAAACTCCGATACTACTGAAGCTTACTAACAGAATTGCAATAAAAATGCTGCTATTAAACAAATGGGCCAATGCATGAAACTTCACTCTAAATGGAAGATCTTGAGTCAGCACTCCCTTAATGTGTTTAATCGCACACTCTGCACCTCCTTTTGTCCATCGGAATTGTTGAGATTTTACGGCAGACATAATGGGAGGTAATTCTGCCGGAGATTCGATTTCTGGCCTATATACAAATTCCCACCCCTTTCTTTGCGCTCTGTAACTCAAATCCAAATCCTCAGTCAAGGTGTCATCATGCCAATTTCCTGCATCGAGAATACAGCTTTTCCTCCAAATCCCTCCGGTACCATTAAAATTGATAAACGCTTGCTGAATATTTCTTCCCATCTGCTCGATAAGAAAGTGTGCGTCCAAAGCAAAAGCTTGTAAGCGAGTAAGCAAAGAATAATTTCTATTCAAATGAGTCCAACGCGTTTGAACCATTCCTATTTTCTCCGAAGAAAAGAACGGTAAAGTCTTTAATAAGAAATTTGGATCCGGGACAAAATCAGCATCAAAAATTGCTATGAATTCCCCCTCTGCTTTTTCTAATCCATATTTTAAAGCTCCAGCTTTAAAACCGACTCTATTCACTCTATGGATATATTGAAAATTGATTTCCGGATACTCCTTAAGCTTCTTTTGAATCAATTCTACAGTTCCATCAGTACTGTCATCCAGCAATTGAATCTGCAAGCATTCTTTGGGATAATTGATTTTGGCGGCGGCTTCAATCAAACGCTCTACTACGTAAAGCTCGTTGAACACTGGAAGTTGAACTGTAACCTTGGGCCAATGGTCCATAGTTTTAATAGGAATTTTTGAAAGCTCCTTCCTTGCCTTCCAAAAATTCCAAAGGAGATTTCCTTGGGCCAAGCTGTATACAAAAATGAACAGCATTCCCAGAATATATATTCCTATTAATAGGTAAAGAAAGATCATTTAGGCATTTAACTTTATGGAATCATTTCCAATTATAATGGGCAAGTCATTGATTCTGCCTTCTTCTGAATCATTCTCCAATTTCAAAACACCTCTTGGACAAACGGAAGAACAAACCCCACAGCCAACACAACTCGATCTCACGATATTTTGACCTCTCTGGGCATACCATCTAACATCAATCCCCATCTCGCAATAAGTCGAACAATTTCCGCATGAAATACATTGTCCGCCATTTGTTGTAATTCTAAATCTTGACTTGAAGCGTTGTACGATCCCTAAATAGGCTGCAAGAGGACAACCAAATCTACACCACACCCGATTACCCATAAATGGATAAAACCCAGTACCGACTACTCCAGCAAAAGCTGACCCTATAGCGAAACCATAGAACGAATGTAACTGGTTCGTCACATTTCCCAAAAGACCAAATCCTGAAAAGTAATTAACGATTGTCAATGCAGTCATGACTACAGCAAGAACCAAAACTCCATGAATGATCACCCGTTCATATTTCCAGGCTTTTAAACTCTTATCAGAAAGTTGTCTGTAAGGATCTCCAACTGTTTCAGCTAAACCTCCACAACCACAAACCCAGGAACAATACCAACGCTTTCCAAAGAAATATGTGAAGACAGGAACTCCAATAATGATTAACAAGATTCCCCAAATCAACATAAACATTCCTACACCTCCACCACTGAGGAAGGTATCAATTTGATAATCATAGAAAAAATCGTAGTCCAAAGGCCAAATATTTTTGAAGTCAAAATAAGGCTGATTGAATAAAACCAGAATCTCAGGAATCAAAAAAGCAAAAGCAGTTTGGAAAAACATGACAGAAGCAGTTCTGAGCTGTTGGTACTTATTGCCTCTATATTTTCGAAACATTCGAATTCCCATCACGAGGATCGCTATGGTATAGATCAAACCATATAAAAACCACTGACTTGCCGGATTTCCACTCAGCATCAAACTGATTGGATCCACCATAGCAACCAAATTCACAATATAGGCTGGGAACCAGTAGAGAACGATATAAAATAGGATCAGATAGGCGCCAGTAATCATTCCCATCCATCCTCTATTTTTCATAGAGGAATGGAAAATACCATTATTCTTGATTCCAGCCGGCTCATCTTTATAGCTCGGAAGATTATATAGTAAGCCTCCTAACATCGCCAAACCGATGGAAAGAATAAAAAACAGCCAGGGGTTATCTTTCACAGGACTTGATAGGCTTACTTTCGCCAAAGGAAAACTATAATCATCCCAAATTACCTGATCCCACAACGATTCAGACTTTAACTTATCATTGTAGTTGTTGAAATTAGAGTTGAATTCACCTAAAAAAGAAAAGTTTGAACTGTATTCTTTCCCATACAAGGGAGCAAGAATTTCAACCATTTTTTCTTGATGAATTTCTTTTGTTTTCTCTAAAACTTGTGTTTTTTGAAGGGAATATTTCCCAACAAAAGGAATCACCGTGAAAGTTGCTATTCCTATTAGAAACAAGAGAACTCCTATTTTTTGGATTAGTTTCATGCGCTTGCTCCGAATAGTTTTTGGATAAATGATTTTTTCGCAACCCTGATTTCAGTTCCGAATTGAGAATTATATGCCTTTTGGATTTCAATATAAAATGGCGAAAAGAATTCTGGATCAAAATTAGCCTCCTCCAGTTTAGAAATCACTTTTTCTCCCTTCCACTTTTCCCTTATTACCTGATCAAAAAACTCATGTTTCAACCTGAAACCAAAGTTGTTTACTCCTAAAATCTCTCCGGCTTTGTTCATAAGCATTCTGAATGAAACCTTCCCGGATTTATGCTCCCAGTAAAATGAAGTGATAAATTCCTTTTTCCATTGCGGTGGAACAGTCCCATATGTCTGATATTCTATATCCAAAAATTTCGCTGAATTGAACCAAACCCCAGGTTGGTAAGAAGTTGGATTTCCATTTAATGTGTAGGCTAATGTTTCACCATGCATCCTTCCTGTATACCAAACTTGTTCAATTGTGCGTCTATCTTCCGCAGGAGCCTCATGAAATTCCGCACAATCTCCAATTGCATAAACATTCGGGATGTTAGTCTTGAAATAAAAGTCAACTTTAACACCTCGATTTACTTCTAATTCAGTTTCTCTGAGAAAATCAATGTTTGGAGTAACACCAGCAGTTAGTCCTACAAATTGACACAAAATTTCGTCGCCATCAGAAGTTATCACCGCTTTAACATGCCCGTTCTGATCAGAAATAATTTCTTTCAGCTCCGTGCCCAGCTTTAATTCAATATGGTGCTCCTTAATATGTCTTCCTACCAACTCAGATTCCTCTTTTGGTAAAATATTATTCCAAAAACTCTCTTCTCTTACCAGAAAAGTAACAGGGATTTTTTTATAAGCCAGCATCTCTGCCATTTCGATCCCTATTAATCCTCCTCCTACAATAACAGCTCTTTTTACACCAGTTTTGGTTTGCTCCTCCATAGTTTCCAAATCCTGTTTGGAATACAAACCTTGAACTCCTTGCAAATCCTGACCTGGCCATCCAAATTTATTTGGTTTTGACCCTGTAGCCATCACGAGTTCATCATAAGTCAAACTTTCTCCTGATTGAAAAAACACTTTATTCGCTTCAAAATCAACATCCCTTACCCAATCTTGAATCAATTCAATTCGATTTTTTTTCCAAAACCAAGGTTCATATGGTTGAGTATGCTCAAATTTCATATGTCCCATAAAAACATACATCAAAGCAGTTCTGGAAAAGAAATATTTTGATTCTCCCGATATCAGAGTAATACTTACTGCTGCATTCAGTTTCCTAAGCTGACGGGCACAAGTAACTCCGGAAATACCATTGCCAATTATGACAACGTGGCGCGTATCTTTCATTTAATTCAGGATTTTAAAAATGCTCTATTGTTTATTAAGATTCCAATCGTAATCCAAATAACTGATTTTTGCATTCTTATCAATTTTTACTTTGCTATACTTATTTAAAAAATCGATCAAAGTCCCATTTTTGGTGAAATCTCCAGAAAACCAGGAGAAAATTGAAGAAATCTGGATAGCATCTTTTTTGACTTTATTTCTAATTCCATCATTAATGAAATTCACCGCTTGTTTTTCAAATTGCTCATCTAGCCTTGAAACAACAAATGCCTCATTCAAGAGAGGTGGGCAAGAAAAAGATGCACAATTTACTGCAAAATGGATCCTAGGTTCATTAAATTCCTTTCTTAGGATACCATGCTCAATCTGATCTAAATTAAACTCTTCTCCCCCAATCGTAAAAAAATTATAATGCCAAACATCTCTTACGAGCGGGATTTTGAAATTAGGTCCTAAATCACGGATGCTCTCTGTTGGATAATTATCAACAATGAGCTTTACCGTAAATGCATTGTATGCATTAATCCAATAGGCCAATTGCTCCTTTTCAGACCAGACACTTTTATTAGGAGGATTATTGCTAAGCGTACTCAAATAAGAATCAAGCTTAGCTTTATCCTTAATGAAGCCTTCATAATCTACCATCCCCTTAGTATCCACATGTTTTTTTAAGAGTTCATCCCAAACTTGATGGTTTGGAACCTGAATTGTTAACCCTTCTGATTTTTTAAAAATATAGTCCCCAAAGCTCCTAGAAGTAGAGCTTTGGCTGGATAATGAAAAAAAGGCAATACTTATTAACAGAAAATATTTAATGAACTTCATAATAATTCTTTTCACCACTTACGTGATATAAAATTGGAAAGATATATTGAAATGGAAATATGTCGTGTCCCTGACAATATTATTTATCAATAAACTTTTTCTCCTCTATTCAACCAGATACCCCAACTTTTCGAAAAGGTATGTACTTTATCAGTAGGTTTATTCTCTTTAAAAAGTGGCATTCCCTCATTAGACCATTGGATAATTCCGCCATATAAATTATATACATTGGTAAAACCTTCTTCTTTTAGTTTTTTACCAATATCCTGGGATCTGGCCCCCACTGTACAATAGACAATGACCGGTTTTTCTTTATCTAAATCGTCAAGGTATTTGAGATCAAATGTATCATATCCCACCCAACGGGCATTTTCAAGATGTGAAACTTCAAATTCTTCTTTTTCCCTCGTATCAAGAACTTGGTATTCTGAAAGATCTTTAATTTGTTCTGGCTTAATAAAAGGGAAATCTTTTTCGTAAAGGGTGCTTAAAAGCGTTTTATAAGCAAGAGATTGAGCATTTGAAAAAAAAGACCCCGCCGTAAATATGGTTAAAAATATAACCTTAAGAAATTTAGGAGAACTTGGGATTTGAACTTTCATACGAAAGAAACTTAGCTTATCGAACAAGGGTTCAAATTAAGCGTAAAAATCTGATAGGCGAGCCAATCCTCTTCTGTCTTTGATGATTATTCGCTTACCTTCCAGCTCAATCAAATTATCTTTTTTAAACTCTGATAATAACCTAATTACTGATTCAGTGGCAGTACCTACCATCCCAGCAATTTCTTCCCTGCTAAGAATAAGATCAATCTTCTGATTTTCTCCACCTTCTACTCCATAAGAATTACCTAGCTGAATAAGGACAAAAGCTAATCTTTCACGAATACTTTTCTGTGTAGCATCTGTCAGCTTTTCTTCCATCACTCCGAGTTCGTGACTCAAAGCTTTTGTGATTCTTTTAAAAAATGGTGTGTTATTGAACAGCGTAGAAAAAAATGCTTCTTTTGGGATAAAGCAGATTTTTGCATCCTCCACAATCATGGCTGAATTTGAGTAATTCTCCTCACCTAATAAAGCTGAATAACCTAGGAAATCACCTTTTTTTGATAAATGAAGAATTTGCTCTTTTCCATTTGAAGCAGTCTTATACACTTTAACAACTCCCGAGTTAATACAAAAAATACCAAGAGGCTTTGTTCCCTCATAAAATAAAATCTGACCTTTTCTATGTGAAATCAGATTTTTATTATCAGAAATAGTGCAAATGTGTTGTTCAGGTAAATCAGCGAAAAGTGAAAATTTTCTACTCGCACATAGCTCACAAGGTGTATTTCCGGAATGAACACTCATAATCGTATAATTATTTGGACGAAATTTAAAAAAAGACTGACATATATCATAAGAAATATGCCTATTTAGGAGGATCTGGAAAAGAGTTAATTTGCAAAAACTTATTTGTATCCTCACTCCACTCAAGGCTTAAATGTTTCATTCCATTAGAAATAACTAAATATTTGGATTTAACCTTTTGGTGATATAAACATGCTTGCTCCATCGTTTTTTGTGTTAGTTTAATACCTGGTGCTTTACACTCCACCAATAAATATGGATGCCCTTCATTGTTCCATACAACCAAATCAGTTCTTTTCTGAAGTTTATTGTAAATGAGTCCTTTTTCTAAAGCTACTAAACCCTTAGGATATTCCATATGATTAATCAAAAGATTAATCATATGCTGTCTTACCCACTCTTCTGGAGTTAATATCAAATACTTCTTTCTGAGACTGTCAAAAATACCTAATTTCCCATCCATTTCCTGAAGCTTCGGTTCAAAAGCAGGAAGATTTAGGTTTGGCAACTGAATTCTATCTGAACTCCCATTCATACTACAAATATGTACATTATTACGCAGTTGAAATTTAAGAATTTCACAAAATTGATCTCACTAGTTATCATATCGGTTTTGTTCATTTCTGTTGCTTGCCAGGAACCTAAAACTCAAGTTGATTTAATATACCATGGAGCTACCATATACACGGTTAATCAAGAATTCGAAATAAGTGATGCTGTAGCCATACATGAAGGGAAATTTGTGGCAGTAGGATCTGAAAGTGAAATCTTATCCAACTACGAATCAAATAATGTTATCGATCTAGAAGGTAAGACTGTTTATCCTGGCTTCATTGACGCCCACACCCATTTTTTCCGATATGGTGAAGGATTAAGAGTCATTGATTTGGTGGGAACGAAGAGTTTTGAAGAACTGATTAAAAAAGTCAAGAACTATGCTGATGCTAATCCAGAAGAACCATGGATTTTAGGAGGTGGCTGGGATCAAAACCTTTGGGAAGGTCAGGAATTTCCTTCTCGAGAAAAATTAGATGAGTTATTTCCAAATAAGCCTGTTTTACTGACAAGGATAGATGGTCATGCAGCCTTGGTTAATCAAAAAGCATTATCTCTTGGGGGAGTAAACGCCTCGACCAAACTACTTGGTGGATCTGTTTTGGTTGAAAATGGGAAAACGACTGGGATCTTAATCGATAATGCGATCGATTTAGTTAGCGCAAAAATCCCTAAAACCACAGAACAGCAAGCCAGAAAATCACTATTAGCGGCTCAAGAAAATTGTTTTGAAGTAGGATTGACTTCAGTAGCCGAGGCAGGACTGGATCGAGAAGTTATTGAGTTATTTGAGAAAATGTATCAAGACTCTTCTTTAAAGATGAGAATCTATGCAATGGTAACCCCTACCAAAGAAAACATGGATTATTACTTTGAAAGAGGACCATTCCAAAACGATAATCTTACAATTAGAAGTTTCAAGATCTATGGAGATGGAGCTTTGGGATCTCGCGGAGCGGCACTGCTTAAACCTTATTCCGATAAGCCGGATGAAACAGGTTTTCTTTTAAGTACTGAAGATGATTTTAAAATCCTAGCTTCAAAAATGTACGAACATGGATTCCAAATGAACACGCATTGTATTGGAGATTCGGCCAATAGAACTTTATTGAATATTTATGCAGATGTCTTAAAAGGTAAAAACGATTTAAGATGGCGAATTGAACATGCCCAAGTCGTAAACCCAGCTGATATTAAAAAATTCGCTGATTTTAGCATAATTCCTTCCGTTCAGCCAACTCATGCTACTTCAGATATGTATTGGGCAGAACAAAGGCTTGGGCCAGAACGAATCAAACATGCATACACATTCAAGGAATTATTAGATCAAAATGGAATGATTGCTTTAGGAAGTGATTTTCCTGTTGAGTTTATTAACCCACTCTATGGTTTTCATGCCGCAGTAGCTAGAAAAGACAAAAACAATTGGCCAGATGAGGGCTTTCAAATTGAGAATAAATTGACCAGAGAGGAAGCTTTAAAAGGAATGACTATTTGGGCTGCATATTCAAATTTCGAAGAAAATCTAAAAGGAAGTATTGAACCGGGAAAGCTGGCAGATTTAGTCATCATGGAAAAGGACATCATGGTTGAAGATGCTGAAAATCTTCGAGAATTACCGATTTGGGCTACTATTATAGGAGGTAAGTCGGTATATCAAAAGGACAAATAAGGTGATATCTTTTCAATCCATTCAGGTTTAAAAATAATTATCTCTTTTAAATCTTCAACGTTTCTATAAGCTCCATGTTGATTTCTGTAGGCTAAAATCACTTTAGCTTCAGCGTATGAAAAATAAGGATGCTTTGCCAATTCCGACATCTCGATATTGTTTATTTCAATTGTTCTAAAAATCGATGCTTCAAAATCGAAATATTCCCAAATAGCATCTACAGTTTCAGGTTTGAGACCAAATACTTCCAATAGCTGATCGGATTCATGAAATCCACCCAACTGATTTTTATATTTTATAATTCTTCCAGCTAAACTTGGCCCGATCCCGGGAACAATTTGAAGAATTACAGAATCTGCCTCAGAAAAGGAAATTCTTTTCAGGTTTTCGAACTTTTTGATGTCAGATTTTATTCTGACCGTATCATCAGGATTGTAAGTCAAATTTGGAGATGCTATAAGCTCTACTCCGGAATTTCTGATTGAGTCCAATTTCTCCAAATAAGTCAGATGGTATTCTTCTGCCTGTCTTAATTTTATAAAATGGAAAATTGAGGGGAAAAAGATCATTAATGAGAGAAAAGGTATTATAAATAAAAATCCTCTTGATTCTTTATTTGAGAAACCAAGGTATGTTTTGAGCCAGAAAAATATATTTCTTTTCATAAAAAATTTAATGTGATCATGATTAATCGATCTATGACTTATAATTTAAGAATATTAAACTCTTAATTCAAAACCATGTTGTTTCGAACAAATCAATCAGATCTTATTTAGATTCATTACAAATTGAAATATCGTTTAGCAAAAAGAACCTTTACAATTCCTTTGTCTGTTAAATTTGCGAAGCAAGTTTCGTTACTATGCAAATCAAGTTCAGAGCATTAAGCTTATCACATAAAACAGCACCCGTTCAGATCCGAGAAATTATAGCTCTCAGTGATCAGGAAATACAGCGCATCTTATTGAAACTAAAAGAATTCTTTAGTCTCAACGATGTGTTGATATTATCTACCTGTAATCGAACTGAGGTTTATTACAGCCATGATCTAGATCTAAGTACTGAAATCATAAAATTGGTTGGACTTGAGAAAGGTCTCCCAGATGTGGTCCACTACCTTGAATATTTTAAGATTTACGATAACGACAGAACTGCTATATCCCACCTTTTTAGAGTGGCTATGGGGCTAGAGGCTCAAGTTGTCGGTGATATTCAAATATCAAATCAGGTAAAAAGAGCATATCAGGCCTCGGCTGATCTTGAAATGGCAGGTCCATTTTTACATAGGTTGATGCACACCGTTTTCTTTACAAACAAAAGAATTGTACAAGAAACTAGTTTTAGAGAGGGAGCTGCCTCTTTATCGTATGCTGCAATTGAACTGATTGAGAGCCTGACATTGAATACGTACCAACCGAGAATACTTTTAATTGGTGTTGGGGAAATTGGTGAAGATGTAGCTAAAAACATGGTTTATCTTCCTAATGCAAAAGTCACGATAACTAATCGAACACTTTCAAAAGCTGAAGAAATTGCAAAACCACTTGGTTTTGATGTAGTTCCTTTCGAAAATTGCTTTGATGCTATGGATGATGCTGATGTTATAATTTGCTCCATTATGAGAAATGAGCCTTTTATAACAAAAGAACTAATAAAGAAATTTGATATCCTTAGTTATAAACTTTTAGTAGACCTTTCTGTACCTAGAAGTATTGAAACATCTGTTGAAGACGTTCCGGGCGTTATTCTTTATAATGTTGATAATATCAGAAGTAAAACTTCTGAAGCTCTCGAGAAGAGACTTTCAGCGATTCCTCATGTAGAGAAGATTATTAGTGAAAGTATCGAAGAGTTTTATAATTGGAAAAAAGAGATGATGGTCTCTCCTACTATAAACAAATTGAAACAGACGCTAGAACAGATCCGTCGCGAGGAATTAAGTAGATATCTAAAAAATGCAGATGAGAAAGAATATGCTGTCATAGATAAGATTACAAAAAGTATGATGCAGAAAATTCTTAAAGTTCCTGTGGTACAGCTAAGAGCTGCATGCCAAAGAGATCAGGCTGAAGAAATGATTGAGTTTATTTCAGATCTTTTTGACTTGGACAGAGAGAAAAAAGAAAATTAATTTATCGATTCGGTAAAGAGAAATGACCAAAGGATTGTAAAAACCTTTGGTCATTTTATATTTGGAGCCCTCATATAAAAAACTTCTACCAAATAGAATGAAAGTAAAATCCAAAGTACTTAGCTCATTTATTTTCAGTTTATTTTTTTTGACCTTTTCCCAAGCTCAAACATGGGAGGTATATGATGGTGAATTTAAATTACAAAGTCGATTATTATATGATGAATTAGATCTATTGAGCGAAACAGTTAGAATTGGTAAAAAAGATTCAGTTCTAAGTTTACTCTCAGCGGATTTAAAACCAGTGGTTTCACTTCTTGGTAGCGAGGTTTATCAATATTTAGAACCTTGGATTTTAGTCAAAGGACCAAATGGAATTGGTGCTTTTCACGAATATGGTCAACAAGTTCTTCCTCTGGAGTATGATGAGATTCAGACATATTTCAACCTTCTATTAGCGAGGAAGGGTAATAATTATTGGATTTTTGAAAGAGGAAGCGGGCAGACCACTTCACTTGGTCAACTTGACGATGCCAAGTTGACCAAAACCGGTATGCTTATTACCAAAATTGGAAACGAATATTTTATTCCTTTATCAAAATCAGGACAAAAAGCATTTCAATTATTAGAAGATTCAGAAGGTGACTTCTTATTGACAAAAGAAGAAACTGGATATGGCCTTATCAATCGCGAAGGTGACTATGTGCTGGATCCTGTTGTGGATGAGTTGAAGCATAATAAAGGCAATTTTTATTTTGGATATGATGAAAATCAATTTCTTCTCATTGAAGGAAATGATATTAAAGCAAATGTCAGATATAATTCATTTCACAAAATTACTCTTGAGGATGGGGTCATGCTGGAATATATTCATGGTAAACTTAGAAGAGTAATGGAAGAAGACGGCATCCTCTTAGATGCAGTTGGAATAGAAGAAGTGCAATTCATTGAAGATGATTTATATAATGTTAGATTTCGAGATGGAAATCTTGGATTGCTCGGTAAAAAAGGGTGGTTGGTTAGACCAAACAATTCATTAGATAGAATATTTGCCGGGTCTGACGGGCTTTTCCCGGCTTTAAAAGATGGAAATACCGGGTTTGTAAATTCTGTAGGAGAGTGGATAATTGATCCTCAGTTTGAAGCGGTGACTTTATTTTCAGAATCTCTTGCTTCATTTAGAAAGATTGGGAAATGGGGAGTGATCAGAGCGAATGGAGAATTGGTTGAGGATGCCGTTTGGGACAAAGTGAAACCATTTTCAAGAGGATTTTCTATAGTTCAAGCCAATAACCAATATTATCTTTTAAATAAAGATGGAGAAACCGTCAACCGAGAATATTTTGATCAAATCTTGAGGACAAGTGATGGCTATTTTATCGTTGAAAAAGAGGGGAAATCCGGATTACTTGATCCACAAGGAAATGAATTGATCCCAATGGAATTCGAAAATATTCAAAGAACTCAAAGGGATTTACTTATAGTTAGGAAAGATGGTAAAACAGGTTTAATTTCTAATTCCGGAGATATACTATTACCTCTTGCTTTTGAAAATATTTTGATAGATTCCGGAACTGGTAAAATCTTAACAAAAAATCTTTACGAACCTGTTGTCGTGGTGGAAACTGAGACAAATGGAAAAAGAAATAAAAAAAGGGACTGAGTCCCTTTTCATTATTTTTTGTCTGATTTTCCTTTTCCTGAATCTTTCGAATCAGAATCAGATTTAGCAATTGAGTCCCGCATAGAGGTATCCGACTTTATGTTTTCCATTCGGTAATAATCCATCACTCCCAACTGACCACTTCTAAAGGCTTCTGCCAGTGCCTTAGGAACTTCTGCTTCAGCCTCAACAACTTTTGCCCGCATTTCAACATTCTTAGCTCTCATTTCTTGCTCAAGGGCTACAGCCATGGCTCTTCTTTCTTCTGCTTTCGCTTCTGCAACCTTTAGATCGGCAGATGCTTGATCAATCTGTAATTTTGCTCCGATGTTGGTACCAACATCAATATCTGCAATATCTATGGAAAGAATTTCAAAAGCTGTCCCTGCGTCCAGACCTCTTTCTAACACAAGCTTAGAAATTTTATCAGGGTTTTCCAGAACACTTTTATGATTAGAAGCAGAGCCGATAGAGGTAACAATCCCTTCTCCTACCCTTGCTAAAATTGTCTCCTCACCTGCTCCACCAACCAATTGGGCTATATTGGCACGAACCGTTACCCTTGCCTTTGCTATTAGTTGGATACCATCAGCTGCAACAGCAGCCACATTTGGAGTATTGATTACTTTAGGATTTACAGAAATCTGTACAGCCTCAAATACATCTCTTCCCGCTAAATCAATAGCTGTAGCCTGCTTGAAGGAAAGTGTGATGTTAGCCTTATCAGCAGAAATCAATGCCCTGATCACATTGGGCACATTTCCACCCGCCAGAAAATGTGTTTCCAAATCATTTGTTGTCAATTGTAAACCTGCCTTTGTAGCAGTAATCATGGAGTTGACAATAATACTTGGAGGAACTTTTCTAATTCTCATCCCGACCAGTTCCAATAATCCAACTCTTACATTTGAAAACTGAGCCGTTATCCAGAGATTAACTGGCACGAAATACAGGAAAATAAACAGTAAAACGATTCCTGCTATAGCAACAATCAGAATAAACAAAGAGTTATTTGGATCCATATTATTTGACTATGATTTTATTATTTAAAATTTTAATTACTATAATATCCGAACCTACAGGAATAAATCCAGATTCGGATTTTACTTCATAAATTTTTTCTCCTATTAAGGCTTTTCCAATTGGTTTAATATCTGATGTCGACTTTCCAGGCATCCCTACTTGAAGGCCCACGGTTCTTCCATCAAAGGCCCCTCCCACATTTGTTTCTTTTAAAGAAAATTTATTCCAAACCCCCGATCTAAAACTATATACTATTGCCGCTAAATTCAATAATGCAGCAATACCTGAAATTAACCAGGCCGTTCCTGAATCGAAGGATATAAAAGCGTAAACAATTCCAACTATACTTACAATTAATCCGAAAACTCCAACTACTGTGGTGCCTGGTACAAAAAGTACTTCTGCTACCATAAGGATTAATCCTATTAAAAGTAATGTTGATAGAATAATTATTGTCATCATAGCTTCATTTGGAATTCTAAAATACAAGAATCCTTTATAGAGTAACTCATTAAAACGAAAAAACCCGGGAAATTCCGGGTTTCAATTTAATATGCTTTTGCAAAATATACTCTTCCTTCTGAGATCTTTCCTGTCAGGACGCATGCTCCAGTTTCTTCCTTCCTTGCGAACGGGATACATCTAATGGTAGCTTTAGTAAGATCTTTAATCTTTTCCTCCGTTTCAGGTGTTCCATCCCAATACGCTGAAACGAAACCTCCTTTGTTTTCCAGTACATCTTTAAATTCCTCCCAGGAGTTTACCTCGGTGATCATTTCTTCGCGGAAATCAAAAGCCTTGGAATAAATCGATTTTTGAATTTCATCTAACATTTCACTGATTTTTTCAGCAATTGGTTGAGAAGCTAATTCAAACTGGGATTTTGTTAGATTATCTCTTCTTGCAATTTCTATTGTACCATTTTCTAAATCTCTTGGACCAATGGCGATTCTTAATGGTACGCCTTTGAGCTCATACTCTGCAAATTTAAATCCTGGTTTATGTGTATCTCTATTATCATATTTCACTGAGATACCTGCTTTTCTCAACTGAGTCATAATCTCAGTCGCCTTTTTTGAGACTGCTTCGAATTCTTCTTCCTTTCTATAAATAGGAATGATTACAACCTGAATTGGGGCCAATTTAGGAGGTAAAACGAGTCCGTTATCATCAGAATGAGCCATAATCAAGGCACCCATCAATCTTGTACTTACTCCCCATGATGTGCCCCAAACATAATCTAATCCTCCTTCTTTTGTAGCAAATTTAACGTCAAATGCTTTTGCGAAATTTTGACCTAGAAAATGAGATGTTCCAGCCTGAAGAGCTTTTCCATCTTGCATCATCGCCTCAATACATAGCGTATCTTCTGCGCCTGCAAATCGCTCATTCGCAGTTTTTCTTCCTCTTACCACTGGTAAAGCCATGAATTCTTCTGCAAATTCTGCATAAACATTCATCATTTGCATCGTTTCATCCTTTGCTTCTTGAGCTGTTGAATGGGCAGTGTGCCCTTCTTGCCAAAGAAATTCTGCAGTTCTGAGAAAAAGTCTAGTCCTCATTTCCCACCTCACTACATTTGCCCACTGATTTACTAATAAGGGCAAATCACGGTAGGATTGAACCCAGTTTTTATAGGTGCTCCATATAATTGTTTCGGAAGTAGGTCTAACGATTAACTCTTCTTCCAATTTTGCCTCGGGATCTACGATTACTCCACTTCCATCTTCGGCATTTTTCAATCTGTAATGGGTTACAACAGCACATTCTTTTGCGAAACCCTCTACGTGGCTTGCCTCCTTGCTTAAAAAAGATTTAGGGATAAATAGTGGAAAATATGCATTCGTATGGCCAGTTTCTTTAAACATTCTATCTAATTCGGCTTGCATTTTTTCCCAGATGGAATATCCATAAGGCTTAATGATCATACACCCTCTAACAGCTGAATTTTCAGCTAAGTCAGCTTTTTTTACTAATTCGTTGTACCAAAGTGAATAATCTTCACTTCTCTTAGGTAGTCCTTTACTCATTATAATTGATTGAGATGCTTTTTGTTCTTAATTTTGCTAAATTGAGCAGGGCAAATATAAAGTAAAAAGTATAACCCTTCACTCTTGACTACGTATAAGAAAGTAACAATCTAATTTGGACTATGAAGAAAATTTCATTATTCACATCTTCAATAATTCTTGGGGCTCTTACTATAAGTGCATGTAGCACAAATAGATTAGCAACCACAGGAGAGCAAGATAATTTGTATTTTATGGCTTCAGACGCAAGAATAGCGACTGAATTTGCTGTACAAAACAATAACCCTGAATCATTTGAAAGTTTAGGTTCTTTGAATACAGAATCTTACAAAGGAGAGAATTTCAGTTCTCGAAATGTAAATCCTGAATATATTGCTAGGTATACCGCAGTAGAAGATACCACAACAAATGGTATGGTATATTTTGATGAGGGTATTGAGACTTCTGGAGAAGGTGATATAAACGCATACGATAATTATAGAGTAGATAATTCAAATTCATCCTTCGGATCAGGATTTACACCTTCCATGACATTTAACATTGGTTATATGGGTGGATTCAGTCCTTGGGGAATGGGATTCTATAATCCGTTTTACGATCCATTTTTCATGCCAGGCATGATGTATCCGTCTTTTGGCTTCAGACCCGGGTTTAGTTTAGGTATTGGAATTGGCTTTGGTTTTGGATCTTTTTGGGGTCCAAGCTATGCTTGGGGTGGATACCCTGGATTCGGCTATCCTGGTTTTGGATACCCTGGTTACGGATATCCTGGTTATGGGTTTAATAGACCAATATATGTCCTTCCTGGAGGAGAATATGGTGATAGAAGAGTTGTTCGAGGAGCTAGAGCTTCGAGAGGAGGAGGTTTAGCCTCAGCTTCATCAAGTACTAGAAGCTCGGCGATTTTACCTAGTACTTCTAGAGCACAAGCAAGAAGAGAAGCTATAAATTCACCATCAAATAGAAGTTTGGTTTCAAATACCAATTCCAGATCTGCATCCAGGCAATTTGGTAATTCTCAAAATGATTACTACACAAATAGCAGATCTAGAGTGGGTACAACTAGAAATGTTAGCTCTCCTGCAATCACTAGAAGTGCTACTCGTTCTAGAAGTGCAATGCCATCTGCCCGACCAAGCAATTCCAGATCATCTAATTCCTATTATAGTCCAAGTCGAAATAGTAGTTCTTATGACAGAAGATCTTCTAGCCCATCATACAACAGATCTTCTAGCCCATCCTATAATAGAAGTAATATACCTTCCAGGACAAGACCTTCTTATGGAACACCTTCAAGAATGTCCACCCCAAGTAGAGGATCAACAAACACAAGAACATTTAGTACGCCTAGCAGAAGCTCAGGTAGTAGCGGTATAAGTACTGGAGGATCCAGAAGTAGTGGAGGAGGTAGTGTCTCCAGAGGATCATCCAGAGGAGGAAGGGGAAATTAATTCCCCTTTTTTTTTTAACTAAACTGTCACATTTGTTATTTAAAACCGTTATTAACTAAACAAATTATTGATTCAATGAGGTTAACAATCCTTATTTTCTCTTGTCTTCTATTTGCATCCACCAATTTGCTTTTTGGACAAAGTGGATACTACGAAGATGCCTATCGATTCAGCCATGTTAAAGCCGGGGGTTCATCTCGGATTATGGCTATTGGAGGAACACAGTGGTCTTTGGGAGGAGATGTTTCAAACATTTCTGGTAATCCAGCAGGACTAGGCTTTTTTAGATCTTCAGAAGCTAGTATTTCACTTGGATATTCTGATTGGGCTGTAAACACTTCTTACCTTGGGCAAAATAAATCGTATAACACGACAAATTTTAATCTTCCGAATCTGAGTTATGTAATGGCAAACCCAAAAGAAGGATTAGGAAGAGGTGCTTTTAAGGGTGGAGCATTTGGAATAAGTCTTCAAAGACTTGCCAATTTTAATACTGAATATGGTTTCTTTTCAGACCAAATCGGAAATACATCAATAATTGATTTTTATTTACAGGATGCGAACGGAATACGTGAAAGCCAGATCGAATCGTTTGGTTTAACAGGACTAGCTTATTCTACTTACCAAATTAACCCTGTAATTTTTGATGATAATGGAAATCCTATAAATGATCCTAACACCTATGATTCCTTTGTAACGGGATTCCCATTCCAAGATGAAAACATAAGGCAAGAAGGAAGTTCAAATCAAATTACTTTCAGTTATGGAGCCAATTTTAATCATAAAATCTTTTTTGGTGGAGCTTTAGGTATCAGAAACCTATCTTTTACGTCCATCAAAAATTATAATGAAGAATTCCCAGATGGACCATTAATTAATTCTGCTTTGACTGAAAGATTATTTATTAATGGTTCAGGGATTAATTTAAACCTTGGAATTATTTTTAAGCCTATAGATTATTTAAATCTAGGTTTCTCATTCCAATCTCCAACCTGGTATGCCTTCAATGAGGAATATGAGGCGAGTATGATTGCAAATTATGATAACTATGAATTTGAGCAAGAAGATATTGTTTTAGGGCGAGTTGAAGCGCTTTCTGATTATATAGTGGGGTCTTATAATTTAAATACCCCTCTTAGAATAGGTGGTGGAGCTACCTTTTTCCTAGGTAAAAATGGCTTTGTTTCTGCTGATGTTGATTTTGTAGATTATAGTAATGCAAATATCAAAAGTAGAGATTTTGATGAAGGTCCCGACAATCAAGAAATCAATAGCACTTACACAAGCACCTTAAACTATAGGTTTGGAGCAGAATATAGAATTGATAAAATAAGATTAAGAGGGGGTTATGCTTTTTATGGAGATCCAATTGCAAACTCAGAATTTGACAGAAGCACAAATCAAATAAGTGGAGGGATAGGAGCTAAACTAAATAAATTCTCAATCGACTTGGCATTGATCAGTCAGAAAAACAATGGTTTATATAGAAGTTATCAAGTCCTTGATTCTCAAAACAACAATATAGGACCAGTGACGCAACTCGAAAATAAAATATTTACAGGAATGCTCACTTTAGGCTTTAGTTTTTAGGAGATTAATCAATTCAGACATCAAAAGCTCAGCGGAAAAATCTTCACCGCTGAGCTTTATTTTCGCCTGATTGTAAAAATATTCTCGATCAGTAAGAAGACTTTTTAATTTCATGGTAATCTCTATTCTATCCAAATCCTGAAACATTGGTCTATTCTGAATTTTAGAGACCCCTAATCTTTTTGAAATCTCTCCTAGAGGAACATCTAAATATACAGAGATGCCATGTTCATTTATCAAATCCATATTATCATTAAAACAAGGACAGCCTCCTCCTGATGCAAGTACATAGGATTGTTGTGATTTCAATATTCTTTTCAAGGATTCTGTTTCCCACTTACGAAACTGGCCTTCACCCAACCTATTGAAAATTTCAGGGATCTTCATATTGAAATCTTTCTCTACCAAGCTATCAAGGTCATAGAAGGGAAAATTTAAAATAGACGCTAACTGCTTGCCAAATGTACTTTTCCCAGAACCCGGTAATCCAATCAAAACAACTTTGAGTTCCTTTTTCATTTCATAAACAGATCGATCACCTCGGTAGCTTCCGGTGTATTATTATGATGATATTTAGCCAGTACAACTCCTCCTTTTAAAACTAAAATACCTGGATTAGAACGGATAATAGTTTTCACGACCGTAGCATCAGCTTGAAGACTAGTGATGTCCCAACCTCTTTTTTCTTTTAGATCATTAATTTCTTCTTCCGTTGCCGCAGCAACAAAGACTACTTTTAAAGGGGAGTCTTTTAAGCTTTCTATTAATCCATCTATTTTATCCAGATTTGCCTCACTCATTTTGGGCATGCTGCTTACTAATATCACAACCTTATTTCCTGTAAACATTTCCTGAGAATAATCTCCATCCTCATTCCAGACTGCGAAATCTGAAATCTTAGGAAGATTTTCAGGATTCTTTAAATTCATTTCCACAAATTCATAGCTTTCGTCCGAAGGGTATTGGTCTAACACAACAGTTTCTCCATCCTTTTTCATTACGTAAGAATAAAGTAAGGGCGCTGATGGCTCCATTGCTTTAGGAATATTAACCCCTACTTTATAGGCTCTAAAATCAATAAATGGCAAATTTCGTATAGCAACAATGGAAAGAAGGAGTGATGTAATTAATGTTAAAATCACTATACCTTTCGCCCATTTTGGAGATGTCTGAGGCAGGTCATCCTTGAAAAGGAGTAAAATTGCGATTAATACCAATAGAATAATATCCTTATAAAAAGACTCCCAAGGAGTCAGTTTTATAGCATCTCCAAAGCAACCACAATCTGTCACCTTGTTAAAATAGGCAGAGTAGAAAGTCAAAAAGGTAAAAAACAAGATCATAAGACCTAATAACCAAACAGTAAATTTACTCTTTACACCAAGAATAAGCATTACTCCTAGACCAACTTCCAACACAACCAAAAACACACCTATTGGCAACGCAAAAGGCTCGAAAATTGAGAAAAAGCCAGCTATATCATTTGAAAACACATCGAAATACTCCTCCAATTTGATCGAAGTACCGACTGGATCATTCACTTTGATTAATCCGGAAAAAATAAATAATCCTCCAACTAAAAGGCGAAGAACCCAAAGAAAGCTATCCTTAATCATGGTGATATTCTAGTTTGATCAAACAAAAAACAGAGTAATTAATCATGTCCTGATAATTCGCCTCAATCCCTTCCGAAACTAGAGTTTGACCAGCGTTATCTTCAATCTGTTTTACACGCAACAATTTCATAAGTATAATATCAGTCATGGAACTTACTCGCATTTCTCGCCAGGCTTCTCCATAATCATGATTTTTATTTTCCAAAAGTCCTTTTGTTTCGCTTACCCATTTGTCATAAACCGGTTCTAGATCTTCAAATGGGATTTCCATTCTATCATCCTTCGAAAAACTAATCTGAAGTAACGCTATCAAACAATAATTAATGATACCTACAAATTCGTCAACAATAGGATCATTTACTTTTTGACTACCTTTTTCTTGTATAGAACGAATCCTCTGAGCTTTAATAAAAATCTGATCTGTGATTGAAGACAGCCGAAGTATTCTCCATGCAGTCCCATAATCAATAGTCTTCTTACGAAATAATTCTTTACAACGGCTGATAACTTGTGTATATTCGTTGCTAGTTAGCGTCTCCAAATTTTATAACAGTTTAATGTTTCCGGTTAAGGGAGTTTCTTCGATCGAAGATAAATTATTTCCCCAAAAATATACATTTCAAATCAACAGACGGCTCCAAGTTTGGGACAGTCCAAAGATTATGGGTATATTAAATGTGACTCCTGATTCTTTTTTTGAAAGAAGTAGAACCAATATTACTTCAAAAGACTTTGCTGAACAAGTTGAGAATTTAATTTCTGATGGTGCAGACATAGTAGATGTAGGAGGATACAGTAGTCGACCAGGAGCTGATGTTGTCTCTGTATCAGAAGAAATAAATCGAGTAATTCCTGTAATCGAATGGATTTCAAAAAATTATCCCGATACAATCATTTCAATTGACACATTTCGAGCAAAAGTTGCAGAGAAAGCTATTAAGTCTGGAGCGCATATCGTGAATGATATTTCTTCAGGTGATTTGGATCAGGATATGATTCCACTAATAGCTTCCTTAAAAACTCCCTACATAGCAATGCATATGCGCGGAAATCCATCGAATATGCAGCAAATGACAAATTATTCTGATATTTTAGGGGAAATATTGAATTATTTCTCTGAAAAACTGGATCAATTCAAAAAGTTTGGCATTAAAGATGTAATTATTGATCCTGGCTTTGGATTTGCAAAATCTATTGAACAAAATTATTTTTTGCTAAAAAATTTAAGCCAGTTTCGATGTTTATCATCCCCAATTTTAGTAGGTGTTTCTCGTAAATCCATGATTTACAAAACACTTGGCAAGAATGCAGATGAGGCATTAAATGGGACAACAGTATTGAATATGTTTTCGCTTTGCCAAGGCGCAAACATCATTAGAGTACATGACGTTAAAGAAGCAAAAGAAACAATTAAATTATTCAACACGATTTACCCTTGACATTATTATTTAAAATAGGATTTTTAGACATCTCCATCGTCAATATGATAGATATTGCCATGGTTGCTGCCCTATTATATCAGATTTATAAATTGCTTAAGGGAAGTGTCGCTATTAAAATATTTTTAGGTTTCCTTTCGATTTATTTGATATACCTTTTGGTAAGAGCACTTCGAATGGAGTTGCTTTCTTCTATTTTAGGAGAATTTATGGGAGTCGGTGTGATTACGGCAATTATCATTTTCGCACCGGAAATAAGAAAATTCCTTCTTTTAATCGGAAGATCGTCTTTTCTCTCTGATGATAATGTGTGGAAAGACCTTCTTTTCTTTTGGAGAAAAAGAGAGAATTCAGTTTTCAATATTAGTCCGATCATTGACGCTTCAAAAACATTGGCGGGTAGTAATACAGGTGCTTTAATGGTAATTTCAAAAAGCACAGAACTTAAATTCTATGCCGAAAGTGGAGACATCCTAGATGCAGAACTATCAAAAAGATTATTGATTTCAATTTTTAATAAATACAGTCCACTTCATGATGGTGCTGTAATTATTTACAATGGAAAAATAAAAGCCGCTCGATGCATTCTCCCAGTAACAGAAAGAGAAGTACCTGCACAATTTGGCTTACGCCATAGAGCGGGAATTGGTATGTCTGAGGCAACCGATACCTTGATTTTAATTATTTCAGAAGAGACAGGTCAGCTCTCAATGGCAAAGAATGGCAAAGTCCTTCATAATATGTCATTTCAAGAGGTTAGAGAGACAATCAATGATTACTTAAATAATGAAGATGTAGATTCTAAATTTGAGGATATTGAGGATTATGAAATGAAAAAAAGAAGAAAGCTTGCGATGTCAAGTAAGTCATAATTAGTATGTAATTTCTCAAACATTTATCTAGAATATTATTTGTTTTTAGAATAGAATAAGGATTTTACTTTCTTACTCTCTATGATAAATGGATCATTTCTATTTTAGTGGTGATTTCTTCGATCAGCTTACCTCTTATAAGTTTAATTAACCCTTAAAAAATTTCTTTCTGGGAATTTATCTCAAAAAAAAGCAAATTATAGTTTCTTTCAAATGAACGAAATCCAGCATTAACTATTGAAAATTAGTTTGTTTTAAGAAATTAATTGGTTTAATCTTTGCCATCACCCAGTCATAGATCATCCAGTAACTTGAAAAACTAAGTTCTCTTCAAAAATGGAAAGAAAGCATAGAATACAACTTGTCTCTTTTTTTATACTTATTTCGGCAGGTGCATTAGCAACTCAGGGATATATACCTGAGTTAGAAAAGAAAATAAAAGACACCTACTCTACTATTTCAAATTCTACCAGAGTCGCTGACTTAAGAAATGATGAACCTGCCCCGATCGAGATCGAAGTGCCAATCCCAAGAGTTATTCCCCCGATTCCGGAGGATCTAATCACAAAAGAGTATGACAAGCATCTATATGCAGCAGAGTATAATGGATTCGGTTTAATTCAAAGTGAAGATCATTTTAATAAACTTATTGAAGAAAAAAAGTTGGTTCCAATCAGTAAGGGCGCTGGATACGAGGTGATGAAATTAACTCATAGCCATCCTTATATTACCTCATACTCAAAAACTATCCTTGAGGAGTTGGGCTTAGCTTTCCAAGTATTAACAGATGATGAAAGTTACTTCACACTAACTTCTGTCACCCGCACTCCTGATCAGCAAAAAAGCTTAAGAAGGAGAAATAGAAACGCAACAAACGGAATCAGCTCACACTCCTATGGTGCTTCATTTGATATTTCTTACATCAGGTTTAATGGAAAAAAAAGCTGGAGCCGAAAGAATCAGAAAAAACTTGAAAAAATTCTGAATGAATTCGAAAAATCCGGGAAAATCTTCTTCATTAAAGAAAGAAAACAAAGTTGCTACCATGTGACAGTAAGGTGATTTTTCAAACCAATCAAGAAATCTAATTATTTGAACTTCAGCAATTAATTCGTTTTGAAAAGCACATAAACACCCTTGTTCCTTTTTATGCTTAAAAAAACCGGGAATCTAAAAATAGAAACCCGGTAATATTATTTGTATGAAAATGATCACTTTTTACTTTTCCTAGAATCAAAAGAGTATTACTCAATCACTCCCAATTCCTTGCCTACTTCTGT
Organism: Algoriphagus sp. SE2; assembly: GCF_039563885.1. Lineage (NCBI taxonomy): Bacteria > Pseudomonadati > Bacteroidota > Cytophagia > Cytophagales > Cyclobacteriaceae > Algoriphagus > Algoriphagus sp. SE2. The sequence goes on from NZ_JBCLWJ010000011.1 coordinate 72,092, forward strand.
AAATGCTTCTATAGCCTGATCTAAATGAGCTTGATCATGCCCGGCAGATATTTGTACCCTTATTCTTGCCTGGCCTTTCGGCACAACTGGGTAGTAGAAACCTATTACATAAATCCCTTTATCTAAAAGCTTTTCAGCCATCTTTTGAGAAAGAACAGCATCATATAACATCACCGGTACAATTGGATGTGTCCCTGGTTTAATGTCAAATCCTGCAGCTGTCATTTTCTCTCGGAAATATTTTGTGTTTTCTTCAAGTTTATCTCTGAGTTCAGTAGTATTAGTTAACAGATCAAAGACAGTAATAGATGCTCCTGTAATGGAAGGAGCCAAAGTATTTGAAAAAAGGTAGGGTCTTGATCTTTGACGAAGTAACTCGATAATTTCCTTTCTACCCGAGGTAAACCCTCCAGACGCTCCTCCCAAAGCCTTTCCTAGCGTCCCGGTAATGATATCTATCTTACCCATAACACCACAATGTTCGTGAACACCTCTCCCTGTTTTACCCATGAATCCTGTAGAATGACATTCATCAGACATAACCAAAGCTTCATATTTTTCGGCAAGAGCCACAATTTTATCTAACTGAGCAATAGTTCCATCCATGGAAAAAACACCATCTGTGACAATTATTTTTTGTTTCGCCCCTTTTGCATCTGCATCTTTTAATTGAGCTTCTAGGTCCTCCATATCATTATGCTGATACCTAAACCTCATTGCTTTACAAAGTCTAACTCCGTCAATTATTGAAGCATGATTTAATGCATCTGATATGATAGCATCATCAGGCCCTAATATTGGCTCAAAAACACCTCCGTTTGCATCAAAGGCTGCGGCATAAAGAATGGTGTCTTCCGTACCAAGAAATTCTGAGATCTTCTTTTCTAACTCCTTGTGAATGTCTTGTGTACCACAGATAAATCTTACCGATGACATCCCGAAACCATGCGTATCTATTGAAGCTTTTGCTGCTTCTATTACTTTTGGATGAGAGGATAATCCTAAATAGTTATTTGCACAAAAATTTAAAACTTTCTTTCCTCCCGAAATAGTAATCTCAGCCGATTGAGGAGAAGTAATAATTCTTTCCTTCTTAAACAATCCTGCTTCTTCAATCTGTTTTAGCTCTTCAACTAATTTGGGTTTTATTCTATCGTACATATATCTTTTATTAGTAATTGTTCAAAAACTCTTATTTTCCGTCAATCAAAAAGTCCTGCAAGACTTTAGATTTTTCTTACTTTTGCCATCACAATCCCAAATATAAACAAAAACCTAAAGCATGGCTTTAGGCCTTTTTTGAAAAACAAAACATGGAAAAAATCCTGGTTATTGGAGCTGCCGGACAGCTTGGTTCAGAATTAACAAAATCTCTAAGTGATATCTATGGAGGTGAGCAAGTAATCGCTACTGATTTAAATGAAGCCGCACGCTCCAAATTTGATTATTGTCGGTTTGAAGTTCTTGACATTATGAATCAAGAAGCCGCCAAGGATTTAATAAAAAAGGAAAATGTAAAACAGATTTATCATTTAGCTGCTGTTCTTTCAGCAACCGGAGAGAAAAAGCCTCTTTTCGCATGGGATTTAAATATGGAGAGTTTGTTATTTGTCTTGGAAACGGCCAAAGAATTTAAACTTGATAAAGTTTATTGGCCTTCCTCCATTGCTGTTTTTGGTCCAAACACCCCCAAAATAAACACGCCCCAATACTGTGTTAAAGAACCAAACACCGTTTATGGAATCTCCAAGCAAGCCGGTGAAAGATGGTGTGAATACTATTTCCAAAAATATAATGTAGATGTAAGGAGCTTACGATATCCTGGACTTATTGGATATAAATCACTCCCTGGTGGGGGGACCACTGATTATGCAGTAGATATCTATCATAAGGCTATTTCAGGAGAGAAATTCAATTGTTTCTTAAGAAAGGATTCATATCTTCCAATGATGTATATGCCAGATGCAATCAAGGCTACATTAGACTTAATGCAGGCTCCAAAAGATTTGGTAAAAATCAGGTCCAGCTATAATCTTTCAGCGATAAGCTTTTCTCCAAAAGAAATTTATCAGAGCATTTTAAAGCATTTCCCAAACTTTGAAATTGAATACAATCCAGACTTCAGACAAGCCATAGCTGACTCCTGGCCAGATAGCATAGATGATAGCTGTGCACAAAAAGACTGGGGATGGAAACCTGAATTTGACTTAGATAAAATGACTAAAGACATTTTAGAAAATCTTCCTCATTATACTTTCTAAAGAGAATTAGATTCGAAATCTAATTTAGTATCTCTTTTAAATTGAAAATTAACCAGAACTACCACACTCTCTTTAAAAGTAAATCGAAATTAATAAATTTACTTTTTAGCTTCAGACTCATGTCAAAAACAAGAATCATACTCCTTCTAACGACATCAGTAATCCTTACAATTTTTGGTTTTTTATTGTTTGGGAAAGAGAAAGAAGTGAATTTTAGTACACAGATTAAACCAATCTTAAATAAACACTGCATTTCTTGTCATGGAGGAGTAAAAAAGAATGGTGGATTCAGTGTCTTATTTGAAGAGGAAGCTTTAGCAATCACTGAATCAGGAAATCCTGCTATTATTCCAGGAGACCCTCATAATAGCGAGTTAATTAAAAGGCTGACAGAGTCAGACCCTGAATTGCGGATGCCCTACGAAAAGCCACCTCTCTCAGAGGAGGAAATCGAACTTCTCACCACATGGATCCGACAGGGGGCTAATTGGGGAAAGCATTGGGCATATGAGCCAGTCCAAGAACCAACGATACCTGAAACAAAGTTAGAAGCCGGTTTAAATTCTGAACCTAAAGAATCGTACCCAAATCCCATTGATAGTTTCATTGAAAGCAAATTAGAGGAACAAGGATTGAATTTTTCCGAAGAAGAAAAATCTTCTAAATTACTAAGGAGGGTATCACTGGATATTACAGGCCTACCTCCGTCGGACTCTCTTGTTAATTTATATGAAAATGGGAATATCTCTTATGATCAGGCTGTCGATTATTTATTAGACCAACCAAGTTACGGCGAGAATTGGGCAAGTTGGTGGCTTGATTTAGCGAGATATGCTGACACAAAAGGTTATGAAAGAGATGTTTCCAGAACGCTGTGGCCATTCAGAGATTATGTCATTAATTCTTTCAATAAGGACAAGCCCTTTGATGAATTCACGATTGAACAGTTAGCAGGAGATTTACTTCCTGATCCTTCTGTGGAACAGTTAACCGCTACTGCCTTTCATAGAAATACAATGAATAATGACGAGGGTGGAACACAAGATGAGGAATTCAGAGTATCAGCAGTTCTTGACCGATTAAACACTACCTACGAAGTTTGGCAAAGTACGACTATTGCCTGTGTTCAATGCCATAGTCATCCATATGATCCCATTCGACAGGAGGAGTTTTACGAATCTGCTGCTTTTTTCAATAATACCCGAGACGAAGATACCCATGACGAGGAACCAAGACTCAGATTTTACTCAGATGCAGATAAAGAAGAAATAGAAAGCATTCTATCGTGGGTGAAAGAAAACCAAGGAGAAGAAGCCGCCAAAAAAAGAAAAGATTTTCTGACTTTCTTCGAACCAAAATACGAAGCACATATTGCTACAGATTTTGATAAGGCAGAATTGATCGATACCAAATGGCTGGGAATGTGGCCAGGAGGTTCTGCCTATCTAAGAAATATTGATACACAGGAATCTAATCAATTATTGATGGATTATTGGACCGGTATCGATGGAAGTAAATATACTATTCAAAAAGATGGGCCTGAAGGTGAAGTTTTAACCACATTTACTATCAATAAAACGAATGGTGAAACCATTAGTGCTTTTCCATTTAAGCCAATCCAGGGAATTAATGATCTGTACATATCAGTTGAAAGTCCGAATGCAAAACCGCAACAAAACACTTCAACTATTGTCTGGTTTGCCTTTGTTCCAACTTTACCTGGAAATGATAAAGAAGGTTTTGCTTCCATAAAAAATTCTTGGGATGAGATCCTTAAATTCAAAGGGACTAAGCTTCCAATTTTAATCGAAAACCCGGACTACATGAAGCGGGAAACTCGGGTATTTGAGAGAGGAAATTGGTTGATGCTCGGAGAAAAGGTGAACCCAAATACACCGGACGAACTAAATCCCTGGAAGCCAGAATGGCCTAAAAACAGGCTTGGGTTCGCATATTGGATCACAGACAAGGAAAACCCGTTGACTTCAAGAACTTTTGTCAATCGGATTTGGGATCAACTATTTGGAAGAGGTTTAGTAAGTACCTTGGAAGATATGGGTACTCAATCAGACCCCCCATCCCATCCAGAACTATTGGATTTCCTTTCTTGGGAAACGATGAATAGCTTTGATTGGAGTATGAAAAAACTAATTCGTCAAATTGTTACTTCAAAAACCTACAAACAAAGCTCTTCTATTACACCAGAGCTTTATGCTATTGACCCTCAAAACAAATGGTATGCTAGAGGGCCAAGAAAAAGATTAAGTGCTGAACAAATAAGAGATCAAGCCCTGGCCGTCTCAGGTCTTCTATCAAATAAAATGTTCGGTCCAAGTGTTAAACCTCCACAACCAGAAGGAATTTGGCAAACTGTCTACAATGGAGAATCATGGACAGAGGCCGAAGGTGAAGATAGGTATAGAAGGGGGCTTTATACATTCATCAAAAGAACGAGTCCATACCCCTCTTTTATCACTTTTGATGCAGGAAGCAGAGAGGTTTGTTTAAGTCGCAGAATTGTAACAAATACTCCTTTGCAGGCCTTAGTTACTCTAAATGATCCTGTTTACATTGAGGCTGCAGCTCATCTGGGAAAATTGATGAATGAGTCAGGTTCAAATCCAAATGAAGCAATTTCCTTTGGATATAAAAAACTGATGCTTGTTCCTATTTCTGATCAAAAATTAGATGCTTTAGCTAGCTTATATGAAAACTCATTTTCTGAGTTTAAGCAGGACAGCACTGCCATGAATTCATTTTTCAAAGTCGAAGGTATCGATACCACTCCGGAATTAGCGGCAATGGCGGTAGTTGCCAATGCCTTACTAAACTTGGATGAATTTCTAACCAAACCATGATATGAAGCAGGTCGAAAAGTTAATAAATGAACTTACCCAGCAAAAACTGGAAAGAAAGACCAGACGACATTTTCTGATGGATTGTGTCAGTAAAATGGGAGGATTGGCTCTCGCTCCATTGATGTTTGGCTGTGATACTGGAGTGTCTAAAAAAACATCTACAGGACTAAATTTAAGTGAAAGAGACCTAAACCCTTTAGCTCCTCTCCCTCCTCCTTTTGGAGGAAAGGCCAAGTCAATTATTTATCTACATATGGCCGGAGCTCCTTCTCAATTAGAGCTTTTTGATTTTAAACCCGAATTAGCAAAATACCACAATCAACCTTGTCCGGAATCTCTTTTGGAAGGTAGGAAATTCGCATTTATTAGAGGCGTTCCTAATTTATTGGGTCCACAGGCAAAATTTGCTCAGCATGGAGAATCAGGAGCTTGGGTATCTGATTTTCTACCGCATTTTTCAAAGGTTGTTGATGAAGTTGCCTTCCTAAAAGCAGTTCACACCGATCAGTTTAACCATGGTCCTGCTCAACTATTCATGCAAACTGGAAGCCCTAGATTAGGCAGACCAAGTTTAGGAAGCTGGGTTACCTATGGTCTTGGTACAGAAAATCAAAATCTTCCTGGCTTTGTGGTTTTAACTTCTGGAGGCAAAACCCCTGATGCAGGTAAGAGTGTTTGGGGAAGTGGGTTTTTACCATCGGTTTACCAAGGTGTACAATGTAGATCCAAAGGTGACCCTGTTCTTTATTTGAAAGATCCGGAAGGTATGTCTAGAGACATGAAGAAAAACCTCATTTCTACGATTAATAAAGTAAATAAGGAGGAGTTTGATGCTTATGGTGATCCTGAGATTTTAGCTAGAATCAACCAGTATGAAATGGCTTATAGAATGCAAATAGAGGTGCCGGAAGTAATGGATATCAATGATGAGCCAGAGTATATTCATGAACTTTACGGAACAAAACCTGGAACTGAATCTTTTGCAAACAACTGTTTATTAGCTCGAAAACTTGTTGAAAAAGGAGTGCGCTTTGTTCAATTATATGATTGGGGATGGGATACCCATGGAACAGGCCATGATGAATCCATTGATATGGGTCTTAGAAATAAATGTAGAGAAGTTGACAGGCCAATGTCGGCCCTTCTACTTGATTTAAAACAAAGAGGTCTTTTGGAAGACACCTTGGTAGTTTGGGGTGGAGAATTTGGAAGAACTCCCATGCAAGAAAACAGGGAAGGGAAAACTCAGAGCTTTTTGGGAAGAGATCATCATGGAGATGCCTTTACCATGTGGATGGCAGGCGGTGGAATCAAGAAAGGTGCTAGTTACGGCCTCACTGATGATTTTGGCTTTTCTGGAATTGGAGAACAGGTTTCCGTGCATGATATCCACGCTACAATTTTACATTTAATGGGTTTTGATCATGAGCAATTTACGTATGAATTTCAAGGAAGACCCTTTAGACTTACGGATGTAGAAGGAGAATTAATCAGAAAAATATTAGCATAAACATGCGATCAATTACTATTCTCACCCTCTTTCTCTTCTTGGGACTAGTTCCATTTACTCTTTTGGCTCAAAAGAAAATTATGTTTTTCCAGACAGATTGGGGAAATGAGTTACCGATGGATGATTTTTTAGCTAAAGTAAAAGCTGAAGGCTATGATGGAATCGAAGTTTGGATGCCGAATTCTGATGATGCAAAAGCAAATCTAAAAGCTGGGCTAAAGAAATATGAATTAGAAGTGATTTTCCTTAATGGAACCAATAGAAGTTTACCATACAAAGAAGCCCTTGAAAATTACGAGACTGGATTAAAAGAAATTTTGGCTTGGAAACCAGTAAAAGTCAATAACCATACGGGAAATGATTTCTGGACAGAAAATCAAAATCTGGCATTTATTGAAGTTGCTGACAAATTATCTAGAGAAACGGGAGTACCCATCATACATGAAACTCATAGAGGAAGATTTTCTTATACCTTACCAGCCTCGGTATCAATGCTAGAAAGATTTCCAGATCTAAAATTTACGCTTGATATCAGTCACTGGATGGTTGTTCATGAGCGATTGATCAATAAAAAAGATGAAAATCTTCAAAAAATAATCCCATCTGTCTCCCATATTCATGCTAGAGTTGGTTTTGCTGAAGGACCTCAAATAAATAACCCAGCTGCTCCTGAATGGGAGAATGCTGTAAAAACCCATTTAGATATTTGGGAAGAAATCATTCGGAATTCGAAAGATCAAATATTCACTGTTACCACTGAATTTGGTCCTCCTCCCTATTTACCTACAATCCCTTTTACCAATGAGCCGATTTCAGATCAATGGGAAGCGAATGTTTATATCATGAAGGCCATTAAAGAAAGATTCTCGAATGATTGATTTTATTCTCCCTCTTTTTGGACGGTTTCATCCCATTTTAGTCCACTTGCCGATTGGCATCTTGACATTTGGAATCATTTTGGTTTTCCTTTCGAAGAAGGGGTCTATCCAATATTTAGATTCAATTAGATTGGCATTTCTTCTTGGCGGTGTCACAGCAGTTTTATCTTCTATCTCCGGGTTTCTTCAATACCAAAATGAGGGGTTTTCATGGGATACTGTTCAATTCCACCTCATTTTCGGATGGGCTACAGTCTTCGCTTCATTTTGGCTTTTTCATGAAATCAATAAATCAACTTCTTTCCCAAAAAATTTTAAGGTAAAGTCTGCAGGACTATTTGGATTAATGCTTATTACTGGTCACTTAGGAGGAAATATTACCCATGGAGAGGAATATTTAATTGAAGTTTTACCTACTGAAATGCAAAAAATTTTAGGGTATGAGATAGAGCCAGAAAAAGGATTAGTTCTTCCAGAGCAAGGATGGGAACAATTGGCTTATTATGATCAAGTTGTTCAGCCAATAATCAACCAAAACTGTAAGAGTTGCCATAATCCTAAAAATCTAAAAGGAGAATTAGATTTAACTTCCTACGAAGCTCTTATGAATGGAGGGGAAGATGGGAGCATATTAACAGGTGGAAATCCTGATGCTAGCCCATTGTATTCTAAGTTAATCCTTCCAAAAGAAGACGATGAGCACATGCCTCCAAAAGATAAAAAACAACCAGAAAAGGAGGCCATTGAATTGATTAAAGCGTGGATTGAACTTGGAGGAAATATAACTTCGAAATTGGGTGAAGCAAACATAAAAGCAGAAACATTGGAGCCATTTTTTCATAGAGTAGAAAAACCTTTTTATCCAGAAGTTAGCGTAGAACCAGCTTCTCTAGAATCACTTGCACAATTAAAGTCAGAGGGATTTTTTGCAGAGCCTGTTTCGGAAAGCTCTAATTGGTTGATGATTTCTTGTGTTAACTTCCAAGGTTTTGCAGATACAGATTGGTCAAAATTAAATCCAATAAAAAATCAAATAGTTTACCTTGATTTGACAGGGACTCAGGTAAGTGATCGAATACTTGATAGTTTACAAACCCTGCCCAATTTGACGGTTTTGAAATTAAATCAAACAGGTATTTCTGGGTCTACATTAGAAACTTTGAATTCCAATCAGTATTTAAAACATCTGTATATCAACAAAACTCAAGTTGAAACCGATGGTATTAAGATCTTAAATAATCATCCATCCTTAGAGAAAATATTTGCCTTTGATACACCAATATCAGAAGCTGAAATCCAAGAGAACTTCAGCTTCTATTTAGAAATAGGAAAATATAAATTACCTGCTCTTCCTACTGATACGATCGAATATTAACCAAGATTCTCGCTTATCACTTCTGGATCAAAGCCAAGAGTCAGAGCACCATTGGGATAAAGGATGACTGGTCTTTTAATCATACTTGAATTAGCAATCAAAATATCGATTGCCTTTGAAGGATTATTTAATGCTTCTTTGGTTTCTTCATCCTGCTTTCTATAGGTAGTTCCCTTCCTGTTGATTAAAGAATCCAAATCCGTTTTAGTCAAAAAGCTTTCTAGTAACTCCTTTGTTGGTTTTTGTTTCTTGTAATCGAAAAATTCGAAATCAACTCCTTTTTCGTTAAGGAAGTCAAACGCTTTTTTCATGGTATTACAATTCTTGATTCCGTATACTTTTACTGACATGGGTAGATATGTTTTCCTGCAAATTTAAGGGTTTTGATGAATGCAAACTTTTATTTTGAATATGAATGGTTTAATTTCCTTAAAAATACTACCCTTTGAAAAAATCAAGGAAATTAGAAAAATGCCTTAATTGTGGTAAAGAGCTCTCTGAATCTGATAATTTTTGCTCCAATTGTGGGCAAGAAAATAAGAATCAGAATGTCTCCATTTTCAGGTTTGTTCAAGATTTTATTTCAAACTATCTAAACTTCGAAACCGTATTTTTTCAAACCCTACCAGCTTTTATTTTTAAGCCAGGCAAACTTACAAACACATTCAATGAAGGTAAAAGAAGGAAGTACATCCATCCAATCCGGCTATATTTAATCGGTTCTTTATTTTATTTTTTCGTGGCATCTCTCGCTGTTCCTAAAGATGTTTTGGACAGATTTATGTCTGGGGAACTTACTCCTGAACAAATCGACGATAATACTGGAGGGATGGTGAAATTCAACTTAGAAGCAGGTAAAACTTTAGACTCTCTTAAAAAATCTGGAGAATTAGATGGGCTAAGCCAGTTAGGAGTGAATTTGGATTCAGCTCAGATGAATTTCCAGAATATCGAAGGATTCAATAAAACAATTGAGGACTCAATCAGTCGTGGTAAAAGAGATTGGAGGGAATTAAGAAAACTAGCTGTGGATCTAGAGGTTTCCGATTCTTCATTTGAAACTGCAATTTCAAAAACCTCCTTTAACATCTTTACTGGGCTAGACTCAGAACAAAAAAGAAGATTTGTGGCAAATTCTGGACTTTTCATTTCAAGTGCAGTTCAGAATCTTCCAATAATGATGTTTATTCTTTTACCGTTTTTCGCATTTCTACTTTGGGTCTTATACATTAGAAGTAAGAAATATTATGTAGAACATCTCATTCATGGACTCCATCTCCATTCTTTTGCCTATTTCATCTATGGTTTAGGAATCCTTTGGATGTTTGAGACAGAAAAAGGAATTGCCTTGGTATTTTCGATTTGTTTTATTTGGGTGACTACTTATGCTTACTTATCCTTATTAAATGTTTCAAAGCAGGGCTGGTTTAAGACTTTATTGAAATTTTGGGTTTTAGGCCTATTTTATGTTATTATACTTGCGACGGCCACAATGCTTGAACTCTATATTTCACTCATCACTTTTTAACAAAAAAAACCGGCCTAAAGCCGGTTTTCAATTAGTGAAAAATCTCTTTTATACTCCCACGATGAGCATCTAAAATCTCTTGGATAATTTCATCAGTTAATGCGGTCGACAAAAACAAACTTTCAAACTGAGATGGAGCCAAATACACTCCACGTTTTAGCATCGCCTGGAAATACTTGCCAAATAAGGCAGTATCAGCATGCTTTGCAGACTCAAAATCATAAATCTCATGTCCAGTAAAAAACAAAGAATACATACTCCCTAAACGATTCACAGTGAAGTTCAAACCAAGCTCTTTATTGATGGCCATAATCCCACCAGATATCAATTCACCGATGTGATTTAACCTGGCATATTCTTCAGGATGTTCATTCAAATGTGTCAACATGGCCAAACCAGCAGCCATAGCAATTGGATTTCCGGAAAGTGTTCCTGCTTGATAAACAGGACCAGCAGGAGAAACAAATTCCATAATTTCTTTCTTGCCTCCATAAGCACCTACTGGCATTCCTCCACCGATAATCTTACCTAATGTTGTCATATCTGGAGTAACACCAAATAATTCCTGAGCCCCACCTTTTGCCAACCTGAAACCAGTCATCACTTCGTCAAAAATCAAAACAATTCCTTCCCTTGTGCAAAGATCTCGGAGGCCTTGTAAGTATCCAGCTTTTGGCAGACACAGTCCCATATTTCCAGGAACTGGCTCAAGAATTAATGCGGCGATTTCACCTTTATTTGCAGCAATCAGGGTTTCAATTGCCTCGAGATTATTGTAAGGTGCAAGCAAGGTGTCTTTTGCAGTTCCTTTTGTAACCCCAGGGGAATCTGGATCTCCCATGGTCATGGCCCCAGAACCCGCTGCAATCAAAAAAGAATCACCATGCCCATGATAATGTCCTTCCATCTTGATGAATTTATCACGGCCAGTATATCCTCTAGCTACACGAATCGCAGACATGGTCGCCTCTGTACCAGAATTAACCATTCTTACTTTTTCCACAGAAGGCACCATATTGACAATTAATTCAGCAATATCCACTTCTTTAGCTGTAGGGGCTCCAAAGGAAGTCCCATCTTCCATCGCTTTAATTACTGCTTCTTTTATCATGGGATGGTTATGCCCCAAAATCATGGGACCCCAGCTATTGATCATTTCAATAAAACGATTTCCATCTTCATCGAAAAGGTAGGCTCCTTCTGCTTTTTTTATAAAAAGTGGCTCTCCTCCCACGGCTCTAAATGCTCTAACCGGAGAATTAACTCCTCCCGGTATAAAATTTTGTGCATGGGCAAACAGTCTTTTACTTTCTGAAATTTGCATGGATTACTTAAGTGGTTTCATTTCTCCTGCATCTATTTTGAATACAGGAACATATTGATTGTTATTGCTATTTTGGAAATTAAATCCCCAAGAAACTTTGCCTTGTTGAAAAGATGCCTGATCAAGATTTCTTCTAAGATCAAAGCCTTTGGTAGGTCCCATATTTGAGGAAAGCCAGTACACTAACTCTCTACCCAACGTGGCATTTAGGCTAGGGTAAGTCAAATTTTTGGTATAGAAATTTTCCTTAAACTGCTGCATGGCATCAGCTTCAAAATTCGGGGTATTATTTGAAATAAAATGGAAGTTAGGAAATTCAAGCATTTCATAATTTGCAAAATTGAAGCCTATCCAAGAATCCATTACCAAAAATGGGACAGAAGCATTCACTGATTCCATCAATCCAAAAGTTGGCTGGGCAATTGATGGATCATCTGTCAAAAGGATGAGTTGATCTGCTTCCAACTCAACACTATCCATTCCCGTTCTAATGCCTTGCCTCTGTAAAAAATCAATCACATTTCTTGAATTAACCTGCTGCATATCAATAATTGAAAATCCGGCAGAGGTTAATTGATCCTTTAAAAGCATTCCTAATTGCTCGTCACGAGAACTACCACTATATCCCAGTGCAACTTTTCTACCCCAATCCTGATTTTGAAGCGCTTCCACAATTCCTTTAGAAATAGAAGCTACCGAGGGTCTAAATAGATAGCTGTATTGGGTATTCTCAAAGCGCTCACCTAGATTCGATAAAGGATGAATCAAAGGTATCTTTGATGCTTCTGCAAAAGAACTAACCAAGTCTACTTCATCAGGATAAATCGGGCCGATAATTACATCTGCTTTAACAATGACAGGGTCTTTAAGCAAGTCTGCTAAATGATTCATGTCCCTCTTAGAATCAAAGGTATGAAGGGTGACTTGCTTGCCTTCTTCCTTCAATCTATTCACAGCAAAATTGATTCCCTGATATAACTCAAATATAAAGCTGGATTGATCAATAGAAGATGCAGCTGCTGAAGGAGAGGTTGAAAACGGAAGAATTACCACAAAATCCAAAACCATATCTTTTACGGAATTCATACCTCCGCCTGCATTTCCCTGTAATTCATAATAAGCAGCTCTTTCGGTAGCTGAGAGAATCGTTTGGCTTTCTAAAATAGCCTTTAAAGCTGCTGCATATCCTTTATTTTCTTTAAACTCCTGCAGATTGGCTACCATAAAACTGGCGCTGGTATTTTTAAGATTCTCGAAAGTTGCATTTTCTGCCAGTTCCTTAATCGATTCCTTCTTAATTCCCTTGATGGCTCTTAAAGCTTCCAGCTTCTGTTGGTTTTGGAAATAAGCCAGAGCTAATAAATACTTTGATTCGTCAGATTTAGTCCATACTTTATTTGCCACTAAAGAAAGAGCTGTAATTGCCTGAGCCGGTTGATTTGCCCCAAGTGCAGCTTCCCCAATATGGAATGCCGCATAATTAGAAAGGTTTCCATATTTATCGGAATCCAAAAACTCTCTAAAAAGAGGCATCGCCTCCCAGTAATTTTTCGAATTAAGTAAAGTCTGCGCTTTTTGGTAATCCTCAGGAATATTCTGAGCAAAATTGAAACTGACTATAAAAAACGCTGAAAGTAATAAGAGATATTTTCTCATAAACCTGAAGGTGAATCAAACATCAAAACAAGGTTTGCAAATTTAACCCAATATTTTCAAACCCAAAGTTTAGGCCGAAAAGCATTGAAAAGTAAAAACCCGAAGTCAAAGCTCCGGGTTTTAAGTTTTTTTAAAGATTTAGAATTAAGAAATCAGAGATTTAGATTCCAAATTCTCTTACTCCCATTCTATCGTTGCCGGTGGCTTGGATGAAATATCATAAACCACTCGATTTACTCCTTTCACTCGATTGATGATCTCATTGGATATTTTTCCCAAGAATTCATACGGAAGGTGAATCCAATCTGCTGTCATCCCATCAACAGATCCTACAGCTCTTAAAGCGACAACCCTTTCATAAGTCCTCTCATCTCCCATTACACCTACAGATTGAATTGGTAACAACATGGCTCCTGCCTGCCACACCTGATCATAAAGTCCATGATCTTTCAACCCCTGAATAAAGATATGATCCACTTCTTGAAGTGTTTTTACTTTCTCCGCAGTAATATCTCCTAAAATTCTTATGCCTAATCCTGGACCTGGAAAAGGATGTCTTCCAATAATTGTCTCTACGATATCCAATGCTCTACCTACTTCCCTCACTTCATCTTTAAAAAGCGTATTCAAAGGTTCTACTACTGATAGCTTCATAAAATCGGGTAATCCTCCCACATTATGGTGAGATTTAATCGTAGCCGAAGGTCCTTTAACCGATACAGATTCTATTACATCTGGGTAAATGGTCCCTTGACCCAACCACTTCACTCCTTCAATTTTATGTGCTTCGTCGTCAAAAACTTCAATGAAAACACGACCAATTGCTTTTCTTTTTGCTTCCGGATCTGTTATACCTTCCAAAGCTTTATAAAAACGGTCCTTGGAATCTACTCCAATCACATTTAAACCCATGTGTTTGTATGAATCCAATACTTCTTCAAATTCATTTTTGCGAAGCAATCCATTATCTACAAAAACGCAGGTCAATTGATCACCAATCGCTCTATGAATTAATGTGGCAGCAACGGAAGAATCAACACCCCCTGAAAGACCCATTACAACTTTATCTTTACCGATTTTAGCCTTCAGTTCTGCAACGGTAGCATCGATAAACACATCTGAAGTCCAATCTTGTGTACAGCCACAAATATGAACCACAAAGTTTCTTAAAAGATTTTTACCTTCTGTGGAGTGGGTTACTTCCGGATGAAACTGAATACCATAGGTATTTTCTTCTTTCACTTTGAAAGCAGCCACTCGTACAGATGAAGTACTGGCGATCACTTCAAAATTATCAGGTAACTCTTTGATGGTATCTCCATGAGACATCCAAACCTGAGAACCATGGCTCATCTCCTTGAGTAGGTCGTAATGCGTATCGATATGGCTCAGATTAGCCCGTCCATATTCTCTGATTTCGGAAGGAAGGACTTCTCCCCCATATTTTTGTGCCAGAAGCTGTGAGCCGTAGCAAACTCCCAGAAGAGGAAGTTTCCCTCTTAATACATCCAAATCTAAATCAGGAGATCCCGCATCTCTTACAGAGCAAGGAGAACCTGAAAGAATCACTCCTTTGATATCGGAAGTGATTTCTGGAACTTTATTATAAGGGTGGATTTCACAATAAACATTCAGCTCTCTAACTCTTCGGGCGATGAGTTGGGTGTACTGAGAACCGAAATCAAGGATCAAGATTTGTTCTGCCATGCGCAAAGGTAAGCAGGTAAGGCAAATTGAGGAAATGATATTAAAAATTTTACCGAATAATGTTTGGTATATTATATCTCTCTGGTAATTCTCATGGTAGAATTATACCAATTGGTAGGTTATCAAACCAAAAACAATATAATTTAAGGCAAATTCTCATTAGAGTTCCACCCTATGAAAAAGTCATTATATATTTTATTTACTCTTTTACTTTTTTCTATTTCCGGTTTCTCGCAAAAAACCGCGCTAAATAAAAGCTCTAGTCCATACTTTGATTTAATAAGACCAGCATTCAAGGGAGATTTAGCCTATGAAACCGTTGCTTTTGTAGAAAAATATTGGAGAGTAGCAGGAAATACGGGATTTAACAATACAGTAGAGCTGATCGCTTCCAATTTGGAAAGTGCAGGATATGTCTTGGAAGAAAACGCTTCCAACACCGATAGATTGACTTACAGAATTGAAAAAAGAAAAATGGACAGACCTACCTGGGAGCCTGTCGATGGATCAGTTCAAATTATCGGTCAAGATGAAAAGCTGTTAGACTTTAGCACCAATCGCCATTTGATGTATCAATACTCTTCCTCCACCCTGGAAGAAGGCGTCACTGCTGAGATCATTTATGTGAAGGACAAAGAAGCTTTAGTTGGCCTTGATGTGAAAGGAAAAATCATTTTTGCCGGAGAAGGCGGATACCGGGCATTCCAATCTGCTGTCAAAGAAAAAGGGGCTTTAGGTGTTTTTACCTATGATATGCCGGATTACCTCCAACCAGAAAAGAATATCACCTCCATCCAATTCAGAGGATTAAGGTACGATGCAGAAAATCCGACTTGGGCCGTAGCACTTTCATTTGAAGCCAAAGAGAAACTAATGGCTGCCTTATCAGAAGGCCCAGTAAAAGTGAATGTGAAGATCCAAACCAAAATCTATGAATCTGAAGAATTAACTGTGGTAGCCAATGTCAAAGGTTCTGAACTTCCTTTGGAAAGTTTGGTCTTTTCTGCACATATCCAGGAACCGGGAGCAAATGACAATGCTACAGGCGTAGGAACTCAGCTTGAAATGGCTAAAATCACAGCTGATTTGATGAAACAAGGCAAGCTCAATCTGAAGAGAACTTTGACTTTCCTTTGGGGAGATGAGATTATTTCTACTAGAAGATATATTGAGGAGGAAGAAAAAAGAGAACCGGAAATCAACTGGGGGATCTCTCTGGATATGGTTGGGGAAAATACAGACGTAACCGGAGGAACTTTCCTGATCGAAAAAATGCCCGATCCAAGTGCCATATGGACCAGAGGAACCGACAAGCACTCGGAATGGGGCGGATCTCCAATGACAGCGGAACAAATGAAGCCACATTATTTCAATGACTTTATTATTTCAGTTTTCGAAGCACAAGGAGAATATGCTAACTGGGTTGTAAAAACCAATCCCTTTGAAGGAGGGTCTGATCACACTCCATTTTTACGTGCCGACATCCCTGGCTTGCTACTTTGGCACTTCACAGATCAGTTTTACCATACTGATAACGATCGTTTAGACAAAGTCTCTCAAAAAACCATGGTTAATGTCGGAACTGCAGCTTTGGCTTCAGCCTATACGTTGCTGAATGGAGATGTCAAAACTGGTAAGATACTTGCTGATTTACTTCTTACCAAAGCAACTCAAAGACTGCAGGTTGAGGTTATTTTGAGTAAGAAAGCAATTGCAAATGGCGAAGATGTAGCGGAACAAAAGTTAATAATCTCGACTTGGAAAGATTGGTATATGAATTCTCTGGAATCAATTAGTGATCTTTCTCCCGAACCAAATCAACAATTAGAATCTTTAATGTCTGAAGCAAAGGAGAAATTGGAGGGCGTCTATCAGTCAATCATCTTGGGCTTATAAATAAAGTCTATAATAGAATCAGGATTTTTAAATTTGACTTTCGAATTATGGGTTTTTTATTTTCCAAATGCCCGCTTCGGATTTTCTTTTAAAAGCAGATTCCAATCAGCTTCATCAAATCCTTTTGCATTTAATGCTGGCATCAACTTTTCGAAAATGTTGGTAAATGGCTGAAAATCTCCTCCATCTGGTTTGGCGGGATCGTACCAACCTGCATCATGGGAAATCAGGACATTTCCCAAAACCCCATTTTCCTTGGCGAAAAGTAAGCGATCCACATATTCATCGATACTCCAACCTATTCCATCTAAACTGATCCAAACTCCAAGCTTTGCAGCTTCAAGGTAATTCTGAAAATCCTGCTCTGCCTGTGCATGAACCCAAACAAAAGCAGAGGGATCAATTCCCATCTTTTGCAGGATTTCGACTTCTTGTTTTGCAGTATTCCATGTGCCAGTATGGGAATAAATCAATAAGCCCGTATTTTCATGGGTAATCCCTGCTGCCCTAACCAGTTTTGCATCCACTTCAAGTAAAGGATCTTCCTCATTTACGGAAATCTTGATAAATCCCGGCTTGATCCCAGTATTTCCTATACCCTTTTCAAACTCAGCCATCCATCGTTCTGCCAGTTGAGAAGCATTTTCTCGAAAAACAAAATCAGGTAAATATTTCCCACCAACTGCCCCATAAAAACCCGTATTCGTGATTAGTTGGATTCCTGATTTTTCACTGAGCTCTTTTAGCAATTCAGGATCCTTCGCCAAATAACTCGGAGTACAATCAAAAATTGTTTTCACCCCATATTTCTTCACTTCCAGCAAATAGGGCAATACTTTGTTGAAGACCTCCTTTCTGTCATAACGTTCCGAAGAAACAGAATCCGCTCCAATAAAATCTACCAGCATATGCTCATGGATCAGAGTTAATCCCATGGAATCAATTGGAATGAAACCAGCAACAGTATTGATACTTGGTGTTTCGACTGCTGCTGGTTTAGAGCAGGATATTATAGTTAAAGCAATAAAAACAGAACAGATTAAAGCCTTTCTCATATCATAATTAAATTTTATTTTACTTAAAAAAAGCATACTTCCCATTAACTCTAAGACTTGATTTAATATGCATTTTATTAAAAATCAATTTATTAGATTATAAAATTACTTTTTTTGATTTCTAAATATGATTAGTAAAATGAAAATTAAAATTCTAATCAACAATTAAAGAAACAATCAAAGAACGTTTCAGAACGTCGAATAAATATGTATTTTCCCTATTCTCTGTCACAAGTTTACCTTAATTTAAATGTGATTTTTGAAAAGGATCGAATGTAAAAACAGATTTGGTAAATAAACCCTAACAATGAAAAGATTCCTATTTGGTTTAAATTCTCTTTTAATCTTCCTTGCATTCATAGGATGTAATTCCAGCACTAAAGAATCAGAAACTCCCATCGGTTTTAATCTTCAGGAATCAGATCTACCCGATTATGAAAAAAATATTGATCATCAAAGATTAATCAATGCATGGGGAGACAGGCAGGGAGAATCGATCCGAACGGGTGAGCACATTTACAATAATATTTGTTTCAATTGTCATGGAAATCCCGATCAGGAAGGTTCTATGCCTAATGCATTTAAGTTTTGGAAAGATGAATTTAAAGTAGGAAAAGATCCCTACTCCATCTATCAAACACTTACACGTGGTTATGGGTCCATGCCCCCACAAGTGAATCTGACCCCAGTAGAAAAGTACGACCTGATCAATTACCTTAGGGAGACTTTTATAAAAGAGGAAAATCCAGGACAATTTGTTGAAGTAGATTCCACTTACTTGGCAAGCCTACCTGTAGGCACCAATATCGGTCCGGAGCCTAAGGAATTTAAACCTTGGGCTGAGATGGATTATGGCAATTTTTTAATCAACACTTATGAACTTGTTGGCACTGATGCCGAACCAAGAGAAAGATCCTCTGGAAAAGCTCCACTTCCTGATGAAAATCTTATAAACTCAAATTTTGCTTATAAAGGTATTGCAGTGAGACTTGACAAAGGGGAAGGAGGAGTTGCCACAGGCAAAGCTTGGATGATGTTTGATCATGATTTGATGCGAGTAGCAGGTGCATGGACAGGAGAAGGGTTTATCGATTGGGAAGCAATTTTATTTAATGGTAGGCACAACATTTCGCCAAGAACAATCGGCGAACTTCATTTTGAAAATCCTGTGGCCCCGGGTTGGGCAAATCCAGCTACCGGTAATTTTGAGGACCCCAGATTTACAGCAAGGGATAAACGAAAGTTTGGTCCTCTACCTCGAGAATGGACACATTACAAGGGGCTTTATCAATTTGAAGATCGGGTGATTATAAATTACACTGTAGGAAATACAGAGATTTTGGAAACTTTTGGTCTGGAAATGCTTGATGACCAACCCATATTCACAAGAACACTTAACTCATCAACAGTCGATCAATCCCTCAAAATGAGAGTTGCGCCGAGTTCTACCTCGGTGGTTTTAATTGGTGAAGGTGCAATTCTAAAAAATGAAGCTGGATTTCATATTTTGGAACTTGAATCAAGAAAACCTCTCCGAATCAAGGTCTTGATAGCTAAAGAGGGAACTTCAGGTCTTGGACAATTTGCAAATTCCTCTACTAAACCAGAAGATTTAAGCAATCTAACTAAAGGAGGAGCAGCCAGATATCCTGAAATGTTAAGCACTGAGATTTTAAGAGGAAAACAAGATGGGCCATTCCAAGTAGACATCATGAATCCTCCTTTCGATAGTCCATGGAAAAATCAGTTTAGATTGAGTGGTTTGGACTTTTTTAAAGACCCAAACAAAGGAGTGATTTGTTCCACCGATGGAGATGTCTGGCTGGTCGAAGGCTTTTTAGAAGATTCCGGAAAACTAAGGTGGAAACGAATCGCTTCAGGTTTGTTTCAGCCTTTAGGAATAAAAGTAGTCAACGAAGAAATATTCGTCACTTGCCGAGATCAATTGGTTCGGCTTCAGGATTTGAATGGAGATCTGGAAACAGATTTTTACGAAAGTTTCAACAGTGATCACATGGTTACCGATCACTTCCATGAATTTGCCATGGGGCTTCAAGTGGATGAGGAAGGGAATTTTTATTATGCCAAAAGTGGCCGTCATGCCCGAGAAGCTTTGACCCCCCAGCATGGTACTTTGATCAGGGTGAGTAAAGACGGCGAAAAAACAGAAATCATCGCAAGAGGCTTTCGGGCTGCCAATGGTGTTTGCCTTAATCCTGATGGAACTTTTATTGTGACCGATCAAGAAGGTCACTGGAACCCGATGAATCGAATTAACTGGGTGAAAGAAGGAGGATTCTATGGGAATATGTTTGCCTATGACCCTCCTGCTGATAGTACCGAAAGTGGCATGGAACTACCTTTGGTTTGGGTGGAGCGAGATATAGATCAATCCCCATCTGAACTACTTTGGGTGGATAGTAAAAAGTGGGGAGCTTTGGATGGAAAATTACTAAACTTATCCTATGGTTATGGAAAAGTATTTGTCATCCCTTATGAAACGATTGGAGATCAAGCACAGGGTGGTATCGTGGAATTACCGATCCCGAGGTTTTCTACTGGAGTGATGCGCGGAAGATTCAATCCTGGGGATGGGCAGTTATATCTTTGTGGATTATCCGCCTGGGGATCTACCCAGCCACAATTAGGAGGACTTTATCGAATAAGAAAGGTAGATCAACAATTAACAATTCCAGTGGGAATTAAAGCTACAAAAACAGGGATTGAATTGAGCTTTTCCGAGGAACTTGATCCAGCCAGCGTCAATCAAATCGCTAATTATACTGTGGAAATATGGGATTTACTGAGATCAAGAAATTATGGATCAGATCACTACAATGAAAAAACACTTCCTGTCACTAAGGCGGAACTTGGGCAAGATAAAAAGACAATACTTTTGACTATCCCAGACATCAAACCTACGTGGGTTATGGAAATCCAATACCGAGTGATGGATAAGAATGGTAAAAGTATTGAAGGGTCAATCCAAAACACGATTCATCAATTAGGCGAAAAATCGACTCTTTAATAATGACCGATCTTCTATCCCGAAAAACATACCAATATCCATGTCTTTCGGATAAACCTTTGATCTAAATGACATAGAATTCAAAGAATAAAAAAAGAGGAGCATTTACCATAGTGATCCCTTCCATAAAGCCAACAATTCATCGTCTGCTTTTCTGAGACTCAACCTATAATTTATTAGCTAGTCAAACAATAGTGTCTTTTTCTTGAAAATTTTTACATTATATTTCTATAAGTCCAAAAAAACCGAATTATGAAAAGCCTTAATACTCCCTTGGAGGCTTTTGCCCATTGGGTAAATACAACTCCAAACAAAACATTCCTAAGACAACCTATTAATAGAGTATATAAAGAATACACTTTTCAAGACGCAGACCAAGAAATAAGAAAAATAGCCTTTGCATTAAAAGAAATGGGATTGTCAAAAGGCAGTCATGTTGCACTACTTTCTAAGAATTGTGCCCACTGGATCATGGCAGATCTTGCTATAATGATGGCAGAATGTATATCCATACCCATATATCCTACTTTAGGTGCAGAGTCAATTCATGAAATATTGGTTCACAGTGAGTCCAAAGCCATTATTGTTGGTAAACTGGACGATTATAGCCAGCAGAAATCAGGTATACCGGACATACCTATCATAGGTATTGAATTATATGATATTAAGGAACCTCTGAGTTGGGAGAAGCTTGTAGCTAAGAATCAGGCTATAAAAGGTCTAATTGATCAGAAACATGAAGACTTAATGACAATCATGTACACCTCAGGAACTACTGGTAATCCTAAAGGTGTGATGCATACAGTAGGTAATTTTAACATTTTAATCAATACAGCTATAGAGGTTATTAAATTACCTCAACAGCCTCGATACTTCTCTTATTTACCGATGACCCACATTGCGGAAAGAGCAGGGGTAGAACTATCTGCAGTCTACCGCGGCGCATGTGTAAGTTTTCCCGAATCCTTGGCCACCTTTGGCGAAGACCTTGCTTTGGTTCAGCCTGAAACATTCTTTGGGGTACCTAGAATTTGGCAGAAATTCCAAGAAAAGATTCTCGAAAAGATGCCTCAGAAAAAACTAGATCGGCTTATTAGTCTTCCAATTTTAGGAGGTTTTATCAAGAAAAAAATTCGGAAGAAATTAGGTCTATCAGCCTCTCATGCAAATTTTTCAGGAGCGGCACCAATCGCTGTTAGCTTGCAGAATTGGTACGCAAAACTTGGCGTGGAAATCAATCAAGCCTATGGTATGACAGAAGATTGTATTCTTTCGCATTTCAACTTACCGGGCACTAATAAATTTGGCACCGTAGGAAGGCCCTTGCCTGGAGTAATATCGAAACTATCAGAGGAAGGTGAAATTCTAATAAAGAGTGATTGCCTGATGAAAGGCTACTTTAAAGAACCTGAGAAGACCGCTGAAATGTTTACGGAGGATGGATTCTTAAAAACTGGAGACATTGGAGAGTTTGATCATGATGGCTATCTCTCCATAACCGGACGAATCAAAGACCAATTCAAAACAGATAAAGGAAAATACATCAGTCCAGCTCCTATTGAATTGGAGTTGTTGAAAAATGGAGACATTGATCAGGTCTGTATTGTAGGAACTGGTATTCCTCAACCAATTGCTTTAGTCGTTGTATCTGAGCTTGGTAAATCAAAAAGTAAAGCAATTTTAGAGAAGTCATTGATGGATTCTGTCGATGAATTAAATCTTGAACTTGAAAGCTATGAGAAAATTAACAAGGTGGTTATTATGGAAGAGGATTGGTCAGTAGACAATGGTCTCTTGACTCCTACTCTGAAAGTGAAAAGAAATAGAGTTGAAGGAATTCATAAAGATAGATATAGTCAATGGTTCGAATCAAAAGACCAAGTAGTCTATGAGTGAAATCAAAAGTGTTTGATTTGAAGACGCGTTTCAGGCTTCATCAGTTATTTTTTGGGTGTAGCCTCTAAGGATCTTAGCAACTTTTATAAAAATGCTTTTGGGTGAGTCTAGCTTCAATTTCCTTTGCAGTTTTTGTGATAGAAAGTCCTCCCAAATTGGTACATCTCAAGGTATTGGGAATACTTTTTCCTACCTCATACATGGTCTCGATAACTTCATCCAAAGGAATCAAATGGTCAAAACTAGCCAAGGCCATATTCGAACAGGAAAGTGCATTTGAAGCTGCCATCACATTTTTATTGAGGCATGGTGCTTCAACTCGATTGCCTATTGGGTCACAGATCATTCCCAATGAACTCTGCAAGGCCATGGAAGCTGCAGAGATACTTTGATTTAAATTACCTCCAGCCATATTTACAATTGCAGCAGCAGCCATTGTAGATCCCGAACCGCACTCCGCCTGGCATCCTCCAACCTCCGCCGCAAATGTGGAATGCGCTGCAATAAATACACCGATCAATCCTGCTACCATTAGTGCCTTATTTGTCTCTTCATCTGAAAGTCCCAAGGAATCAGCAACTCCTAAAACAGCACCAGGCATTGCTCCGCAAGATCCCGCTGTGGGAGCAGCAACGATCACTCCCATGGAACTCTTTACCTCCATGATTGCAGATACATACATGATTATCCTATTTAAAACATCCCCATCAATCAGTTTTTTTCTTTCCATCATAGACTTAAAATTCACTGATTGAGCACCCAAAATCCGATCTTCAAACTCAGTTCCTTTCAAACCCGTTTCAACAGCATTCTTCAGGATAATCCGAATTTCATGCATTTTTGGAAGCACTTCATGCTCGGGAATATTTCCACGCATGCTTTCATATTTTATTGCCAATTCCCATAAGCTTAGATTTTTGTCTTTGTTATAGGATAACATCTCTTCGCAAGTGATAAAAGGAACCTTTGGGTTCTTTCCAGCCAAAACAGGAAGCACTGGCTTGATTTGTTTGATTTGAGAAACACCATCAACCTCCTTCAGTTCTTCCAGAATAGTCTGATCTAAAAATGATAAATCAGTTATCCCCAAAAAATCTTTTTTATCCGAATGGATTTCCAATTCCTCTGAAATTACGGATTGCTCCAAAAATGACTTGACCTTTGACAAATTTGAAGAATAAATTAAAGTTAGATACTTATCCCCAGCCAAAGAAACTTCAACTCCATCGATTTCTATCACCTCAATCATCCCTCCTCCCGTGGAATTAGCAATCACCTGATGGGTCTCCCAAGGATTTGTTAAAGTGATTTGGTAGGTATTCGGATGATCATACTTGAGATCCTTTATATTGATTTTTACTTGAATCCCTGCTGCTGCTAAATGCATTTCTGACTGAACCAAACGTTCGTCATAAGCTTCCCAACCCAAAAAGCCACCAAACAATCCCATATCCGAACCCTGATCTTTATGCGTAGTTGCTAAAGAGCCATTGGGATCAAAATCAATTTCTATGCTTGAAATCCTTCCATCCATCAAGTCATGGCAAATTCTACCAATTCTCAAAGCTGCCGCACAATGGGAACTGGAAGGTCCTCTCATGACTGGGCCAATGACATCGTTAAAAATGCTAGGGTAATTCATAGGGTTACTATTTTTTGGACATTCAATATATTGATTTTTAGTTTATTAAGGCAATCAAATCGGATTAGAAATTTAATATCAAAAAATAATTTAAGACTATTTATAAATAACCAATTGACTTGAATCTAGTTAGTTAGATATGAACAATAGTTGGTTATTCTTCATTTTATTTTTATTCATGTCCATTTCTCCAAGTAATGCACAGAGTCTTTCTTCCCACCAGTGGAAAGATCGAATTATAATTATTCAATCAGATGAATCTTCCTCTCAACTTTTAAAATCCCAAATTTTGGAATTAAAGAAGCATGAGGAAGGTTTGGAAGAAAGACGTTTAGTGATTTATCAAGTCAATTCAGATCAAATTAAAAAAAGATTTGATCCCAAAGAAAGGTGGCAAAAAATAGATAAAAGCTTCAAGCAGATTCAAAATCCGTCCGCTGGATTTGAAATTATTTTGCTTGGTCTAGATGGAGGTATTAAGCTCAGGAAGACTGAGCTATTAACATGTGATGAGTTATTCAGGACTATTGACCAAATGCCCATGAGAAGGTCTGAAATCAGAAGAAAAAAAGACTTTGATAATTTCAAGTGAAAAAAAGGATTGGCCATCCAATTAGACCTACTTAATTCTCATCTATACCATAAATATATTTGAATTTGTTTTCCTTTGAAAATTGCAAATATAAAACATCCCGAATGCCCTTTTCTAAATTCAGGTTCACGATTCAAAGTGTTTAATAGAAGCTTTTTATTTCACTGAGTTTAACAAAAGAAAAATGAGATAAAATAAAAAAACCGGACTTTTCAGACCGGTTTCTGTTGGTTTAGAACTAATTGGAATTACTTCTCCAAGGAGATGTATTTTAAAAACTCATTGCGGGATTGTTCATCTTTTTCAAATTTTCCTGAATAAAAAGAAGTCACCGTGGAACTATTGGTATCTTGAACACCTCTTGAACTTACGCACATATGATTTGCATCCATTATAACTGCAACATCATCAGTACCAAGTACCTCTTTTAATTCATTTCCGATTTGCATAGTTAACCTTTCTTGAACTTGAGGTCGTTTTGAGAAATACTGGACGATCCTATTAATTTTGGACAAACCGATTACTTCTCCATTAGAAATGTATGCCACGTGAGCTTTGCCATAAATAGGCACGAAATGATGCTCACAATGTGAATGAAACGTGATGTCTTTTTCAACCAACATTTCATTGTACTTATATTTATTTTCGAATAGTTTTGCAGCTGGCTTATTCTTTGGATTCAATCCACTAAACACCTCTTTTACATACATTTTAGCAACTCGGTGAGGTGTTCCTTTTAAGCTGTCATCTGTAAGATCCAAGCCCATGATATGCATGATTTCACGGAAATGCTTTTCGATTAATTCGATCTTTAACTCATCATCCATTTCGAAAGCATCCTCTCTTAAAGGTGTTTCTAAAGAGGTGCCTACATGTTCCTCTCCAATTTCTTCAAATGATGCTCTGGAAATATTAATTCCCATCGTATTCAACAAAGTTTCTTTCTGTTTCATAAAGTCGAATCTTTAATTCGAATTTCCGATCAATTTTTTCCCTTAAAATATTCCAAATAACCACTGCAATATTCTCAGCGGTTGGGTTAAGTTGACTGAATTCATCGGTATCCAAGTTTAAATTTTTGTGGTCAAATCTTTTAAGAACATGCTCCTTGATTAGATCACTGAGAAGTTTCATATCATAAACATACCCTGTTTCTGGATCAATTTCTCCTTTTAATATCACCGTCAGATCATAATTGTGACCGTGATAATTAGGATTATTACACTTTCCGAAAAAAGCTCTATTTCTTTCTTCAGACCAGTCTGGATTATTCAAACGATGGGCTGCGTTAAAATGCTCTTTTCTAAATACGGTAACTTTCATGCGTTATTGGAACAGAGGAAGTTTTAATTTTGTTTATCTTTTGTCAAAATTTTTTAAACAAAACGAATAAACACTTACTGTTCAGCGTTTTAAATTTTAAATTAGCGCTAAAACTACAGAATAATATTTTGCAATAAAAAATATTATTAAATAGGGCACTCTGAAAACCAAAAGAACATATAATAAGGTTCCATTGATGACTCGGATATTAAAGCTTTATTTTGGAATATTATGAAACATTGGAACTTTTAATCATAAAACCAACATTGTAACTTTACAAAATCATTCTTTTTATATGATTTCTTCAAACTTTCTTGTTCCGATTCTTTGGGTAGTTAGTTTCATGGTGCCACCAATGGAACATTCAAAATTAAATGAAAACCCAGAAAACAGCTTATTAACGCTATACGAACAGCTTTCAGAAAAAGCCAAAGTCCTTCCTAATAAAGATATTTTCGCTTTAGCAATGCATGGATGGGAAAAGTTGAGTCCACAGTTGAAGTCAAAAGTCATTACTATAATAGATTTTAGCCTTCCATCAACCGAAAAAAGAATGTGGATCATAGATCCTGAAAAGAAACTTCTATTACTACATTCAGTAGTTTCACATGGAAGGAATTCGGGAAATTTAATTGCAAGCAATTTTTCCAACAAACCTGAATCCTATCAAAGCAGTTTAGGCTTTTACAAAACTGCAGAAACGTATCAAGGTAAACACGGCTATTCTTTAAGGTTAGACGGTTTGGAGAAAGGTTTTAATGATCAGGCTAGAAATCGTGCAATAGTCATTCATGGCGCAGATTATGCAAGAGAAGAATTTGCAGAAAGTGTAGGGAGATTAGGAAGGAGTTTAGGATGTCCAGCTCTTCCAACAGAATTATCTACTCAGGCTATCGATCTAATCAAAAATGGATCCTTACTATTTATTTATGGCCAAGATGAGTCTTACCTGAAAACCTCTAAATTGATTCAACCCGAGGGGTCAATTTCTGCCCAATAAATTTTATACATGCTATGATTATCAGCCTGTTTTTTTATTAGTATAAAAAAAAGGCTAATTATTTAATGCCTCTAGAATTTTAGCATCTCTATCATAAATATCTTCTCTGAATTGAGCTTCCCCTTTAGAATCAGCCCAGAAAGTTAGATAAACCAAAACCACAGGAATTGATCGATTCAATTTCACAACTTTTTCTTGGGTTTGGTTCATAGCTGTTTGAATACTATCCATAGTCCAATTAGGGTCATCCTCTAATAATACTTTTGCAAAAAGTTGGGGATCTTGGATTCTTATACAACCGTGACTTCTAGCTCTATCATCATTTCCAAAAAGGGATCGGGCATTCGTGTCATGGATATAAACATTGTGCTTGTTGGGAAACATAAATTTTACCATACCTAGAGAATTACCTGGCCCAGGTTTTTGCCTCACCAAGTAGGGGAAAGACTTTGAATTCCAATCTATTGATGCCGGGTCAACAATCTTTCCAGATTGAGTCACAACCTCCATGTTTTTAGCAGTGATATAATTTGGGTTTTTCCTCACACTAGGAATTATTTCAGATTTCGTGATGGAATAAGGAATATTCCAATAAGGGCTAAAAACTATATAACTCATGTCTGCTATAAATATGGGAGACTCGTGATATTTTTTCCCAACAATTACCTGAGCCGATAAAAGCGTGTCCAAACTTTTTATATAGTCAAGCTGGAAATTTGCAATATTTACTAAGATAAATTCAGCATCCTGAACGGTATCTGGTAACCACCTTAACCGCTCTAAATTCACTCTAGCTTTTTCAACTTTCATTTTAGGAGAATCATTCAATGCAGCAACAGTTTTATTCCCTATCACTCCATCCATTTGCATCCCATTTTTACCCTGAAAACCCTTGACACCAGCCATCAAAACTGAGTCATACAGCTTTGGGTCTTCGATATCATAAAGTTCTAAAAGCCCCCAATATTGTAGTCTCTCTCTAATTACAGGAATGTCATTATTGGACTCACCAACTTTTATAGCTTTCGCTATTTTTATTTTTTTCCAATCAAGTGTATCCGCTTTTTCTTCTTCCACCAACTCCCTGAGTACTTCTCTGCCTTTCTTATAAATCAAAAAATTAGGGTACAAGGATTCTAGACTTGGTCGGATTTTTCCTTCTTCTAGAGCCTTATTAAGAAGTTTTGTATAGTTTACGGATTGTTCTTTTCGTGCTATTTCCCAATCCTCCTTAATTAAACTAGGATCAACCTTGCCTATTTCAAGATGATTAGATAGTTGGAAAAACGCGTCACTCAACAACAAATCTAAGTCAGCTAAATCTCCCGAGTCATTTTGGATTCCATTTTTCTTATTGGCTTCAAGCTTATTGAAAAATGGTTCAATCGCATCTAAATTATAATCCTCAGGATTAAGCCCATCAAACTGGGATTGCTTGATTTCAAACCTTAATTCGTAGGCTAATTCGGTCAAATTCCCCTCTTCAGACCAAACCTCAGAAAAATCCCTATCGTTGTAAAAGTTGATGATTTCGTCTGTCGTTAACAAAGATGTTTCTCTAATCTTGATTCTCTCCCCTGGAGTATCTGTTTCAATTCGAAATCTTATTACTTCAGATGTCTGGCTAGTATCAGAACTGTAAACCTCTGAAACAGATATCATAAAAACTATAATAAATATATATTTGAATGCCATAATTGACCTAGCTTTCTATTATTGATTTAATTCAAAATCCTGATATTTTCTTCCAAGCGACCAAGCTTCCTTTAACATTTCCAAGAAATCTCCCATTTTATGCAGAGGAATTAAATTAGGACCATCACTTAAAGCTTTGGCTGGTTCTGGATGGGTTTCAATAAAAAAACCATCTATTCCAGTAGCAGCTGCCGCTCTTGCCAAAATTGGTGCAAATTCACGTTGACCACCAGAGCTACCTCCCTGACCTCCTGGTCGCTGCACAGAATGAGTAATATCAAAAACTACCGGAGCAAACTGTCGCATAATTGGCAGTCCTCTCATATCTACTACCAGATTATGATACCCAAGTGAAAATCCTCTTTCTGTCAAACAAACATTTTCATTGCCAGTTGAACGGACTTTTGTGACAGCGTATTGCATATCCTCAGGTGCCATAAACTGACCTCGCTTTATTTTCACAGCTTTTCCTGTCTCTCCTGCGGCCAATAGAAGATCTGTCTGTCTACAGAGAAATGCAGGGATTTGAAGTACGTCTACCACCTCAGCCACTTCTTTAGCTTGATAGCTTTCATGAATATCAGTAACCAAAGGCACATCCAAAGCTTTGCCTACCCGTTGCAAAACTTCCAACGATTTATCCATTCCTATACTTCTAAAAGAACCTGAGGACGTTCTATTGGCTTTATCAAAAGACGCTTTAAAAACATATGAAAAGCCATGTTGCTCAGCCCAAGCTTTTACTTTTGTTCCAATTTCAAGACATATATCGTAACTCTCTACAGCGCATGGCCCAGAAAAAAGAACTGGCTTTTCCTCTCCTAAAATCACATTTTCTGTGATTTTCATCGGTTTTATATTTTTAATCATGTTTCTTTCTTTGATAAATTTTCAATAATAGGAACCAATAATCCTTTGGAATGCAAAATCAAATCACCTACTTCTCTAAAAACTCCTTCTCCCCCTTTTGTTGAAGTGATCCAATGGGCATAAGGTTTTACATAAGAAACAGCATCTGAAGGAGCTATAGCCAATCCCACTTGACTAAAAATTGGTAAATCAATAAGGTCATCACCGATATAGGCAATTGCATCCTGATCAATCTCCATCGTTTCTATCAAATCTTTGAGCTTCTTTCCTTTGGCTTTGACACCGTGATAATGGAAATCAAACCGAAGCTCTTCACATCGATTCATCACTACCTGTGACTCCCTTCCTGTGATGGCTCCTATTAACACCCCTGATCTTCTCAAGTGTTTCACAATCAGTCCGTCTTTAACATTGAACTTCTTAAACTCCAACCCTCTATCGTCATAAATAAGCCCTCCATCAGTCATGACTCCATCTATATCGGTAATAAGAAGTTTGATTTTCTTTGCTCTCTCCCAGACATCTTCTGAAACAGAAGAGAAAAGTGCTTCAATTACTTTTTCTGCTTCCATTGAATTGAATATAAGTCTAATCTTCTTTGTTCTAAATTTCTTACACTTCCTGCTTTTCTCTGCTTAGTCAATAAGTCTAAATCAACATCGGCCACAATAATTGTTTCTTCATTTTCAGAAGCTTGTGCCACAACTGCATCATGAGGAAATGAAAAATCAGAGGGCGAAAAAATTGCTGCTTGAGAATATTGAATATCCATGTTCTCAACCTTGGGAAGGTTTCCAACTGAACCCGTTATTGCCACATAGCACTCATTCTCAATCGCTCGGGATCTGGCACAGGTATTTACTCGAAGAAAAGCATTCTTGGTATCTGTCCAAAATGGAACAAATAAAATATCCATTTCCTGTTCTGCCAAGATCCTGCCAAGTTCAGGAAATTCAACATCATAGCAGATCAAGATCCCAATTCTTCCTGCATCGGTATCAAACACATTGATCCCATTTCCTCCTTGAAGGCCCCAATATGAAGCTTCGTCAGGAGTGATATGAAGTTTATATTGTTTAGCTTGAGTTCCATCTCTCCTGCAGAGATAACTCACATTTCTCAATTTCTTCCCATCGTATTCGGGCATGGAACCACCAATGATATTCACATTATATGAAACTGCCAAATCGCTCATCCTCGAAACAATTTCGTCAGTATAATCAGCTAGATTTCGAATGGCCTCTGAGGCATCCATATCGTTAAATTCTGCTAGAAGGGGTGCATTAAAGAATTCAGGAAGTAGACAGAAATCAGATTTATATCCGGAAACAGTATCAACGAAAAATTCCACTTGCTGCATCAAATCGTCCACATTTGAGAAACGACGCATCTTCCATTGCACTAAACCTAGCCTTACTATCGATTTTTTATTACCGATGAGTTTCTCATCTTTTTCATAATAAATATTGATCCATTCCAGGAGGGTGGCATAGGCCCTGGAATCCGTGTCTTCAGGAAGATATTTTGTGATTACTTTTCTAACGTGGAATTCATTTGCGAGCTGAAAAGAAAGCACAGGATCAAATATCTCTTTGTTTTTTACCAAATCGATATATTTACGGGGTGTCATTTCATCTGCATATTTGGTATAACCAGGAATTCTTCCACCTGCGATGATTGATCTTAGATTTAAGTTTTCACAAAGCTCCTTACGAGCATCGTAAAGCCTTCGACCAATTCGCATCCCACGGTATTCTTTATCTACAAATACATCTGTACCATATAGGGTATCTCCGTCATCATTATGAGTATCAAATTTTCCGTACCCTGTGATTTCATCATACGTATGGTTATCACCAAATTGATTGTAATCTACAATAATACTTAATGCACCTGCGACAACTTTTCCATTATCTTCAATGCAGATTTGTCCCTCAGGAAAAGCTTTCAACTGGTTTTTGAGCTCCTCTTTCGTCCATGATCCCCCAGCATTCCTATAGATTGAGGTCATGATCGCGTGGATATCATCATAATCCGAAAGCTTAATATTCCGGAGCCGTAGTCTATGTTCAAGTTCTTCTCTATTCTTACTCATGGTTCAAAATTAACAAAATCCCATCAATCGTTTTAAAAACTGAGTTAATTAAGCTTTTAAACAAAATATTCTATTGATCTTTAAAAGAGGTGTAAATATATATAGATTAGAGGCTGGATTCTCAATATTTTTAAACTTGAAATTTCGATAAAAGTCTCCGGAATTCTATGCAAGAAAATTTAAATCAAATGGCAAAAAACCAAGCTCAATCATTATTAGAGTGGTTCAAAGAGCTTATGAATTATAGTCTGTTTAACCTGGGCGAATCAAATATTACATTAGGCCTGATAATTACCCTTTCTATTTCTTTTATCGCTCTATTTGTAATTACAGAATGGATTAGGCGATTTACGGTACACAAGGTTTTAAAGCGATATCAAATTGATACCGGAACTAAACAGTCCATTGGTACGATGATTAAATACTTTCTTATTCTAGCAGGTATTTTTTCTATTCTACAAACTAATGGTATTGACTTAAGTGCTTTCGGAATTTTAGCAGGTGCACTAGGTGTAGGTATTGGTTTCGGTTTACAAAACATTACAAATAACTTCATTAGTGGACTTATCATTCTTTTTGAACAGCCAATAAAAGTTGGAGATAGAATTGAAGTAGGTGATGTATCTGGAGATGTAATAAAAATTTCCGCCAGATCAACGATGATAGTTACGAATGATAATATCTCCATTATAGTCCCTAACAGTCAATTTATAGATAGTCAGGTCATCAACTGGTCTCATAACGAACGCAAAATCCGATTCAATTTTCCTGTTGGGGTTTCTTACAAAGAAGACCCACAAAAAGTCAAAGCTTTACTAATGGAAGTTGCAAAGATAAACAAGGGTGTCCTAGACACACCGGCACCAGACGTACTTTTTGAAGATTATGGTGATAGTAGTATCAATTTTAATTTAAGAGTTTGGACCTCTGAATATATCAACAGGCCTAAAATCTTAAAAAGCCAATTATATTACGAAATCTTTAGAAGGTTTGGAGAAGAAGGAATAGAAATTCCATTTCCACAAAGAGATCTTCATTTGAAGTCTGGATTTGAAAATATGAGTAAATAGTCTAATTTTCGAGAAGTAACTCTTTGCTAAAGAGAAAAGTAGGTGATGAAATTAAAAATACTTTTATTCATTTGTGTGTTTTTCTGTGCTTGGGCTGCCCATTCTCAAAGCTTTTATCGCTATAGATTTGAGGAACCTTGGTCAATTTCAGCCAGTATTGGACCTACTCAATATTTCGGAGAGCTTTACTCATTTTGGAAATATAACGAGGGAGTACAACCAGATTGGAATGCCAACTTTGCAATCAGAAGAACGATAGGAACTCATCTAAGGACCAGGCTGGAGGGAAGCTATTATAAAATGTCCGGGTCTGATGAACCTTCAGATCCAAGGGCTTTCAGATTCCCAAGAAACCTAACGTTTAGAGCTAGAAACTGGGAAATATCAAGCATTTTCGAATACCATTGGCATCCAGTAAAAGTACCAAACATTCACAGACCCTTGTGGAATCCTTACATTTTTGCCGGACTAGCTCTTTCCACGAACAATCCCGAAACACAACTCGACGGAGAATGGGTAGATCTTCGCCCCTTGCAACTTGAAAACAATCCTTACGAGCGTTATATCCTCGCTTTTCCCATGGGCTTAGGACTTAAATACAAGTTGAATGTCTACATGGATTTAACTTTCGAAGCTAATTATCGATTTACACTCACAGATTATATGGATGACATCTCTGCATTCAATGTGAGTGAATTTTACTTGGATCTTGTTGAAGACTATGTTGATGGATCAAATCCTGATCGATTACGATTGGCAATCCGAAATCCAAAATATCTAGATGATAATGGGATGCCAGACGTGGATAAAATCCTTCGAAACGGTGGCAGAATTCGTAGAGGCTCTGGTCTCAGACATCGTTTTGATGGATATATGACCATCAATATAGGACTGGAAATCCATCTATCAGAAGATATCTTTGACAACTGGATTTTCAGAGACAGAATTTACGAAAAACGGTTTAGGTTCTGGTAGATCAGGTTTTGATGCTTAGAACCGCTAAATCACTCTGGAAAATAAGTGTTTCAGTAGTACCGACCTGATAACCAGGGTTCTTTTCATGATGCCCAGAGACCACAGCCACTAAATGAATCCTGCTAATTTCACCGAATTTAGCCAATCCTATTTCTACCTCATCATAATTAAATGTGTGCTTATGGAAGGTTATTTCTTCATGCCCTTTCATAAAGTCATTCATCCTATTTTCAATATCAGTGGAATTAGTAAAATTCTTTGGGGTATTAACAAAAATCAAATGGACACTTGCTCTAAAAAGTTTTACTAAGGGTTTAATGGATTCAAATGCTTTTTTAGCAGAATCCTCAAAATTTGAAGCAAAGGCAAGTTTACGAAATCCATTTCCATCCAATAAGTCTTTAACTGCCAATACCGGGCATTCCGCATTCCGTAAAACCTTTTGCAGATTGCTTCCAATAAACTCCTGAGCTCCTTTACCCTTTCCATATGCGCCAAGAACAATTAGATCGGCTGAATATTCTTTGGCTACTTGAAGAATCAAACTATGTGGCACTCCGATTTTGATAATAGGGGTAATAGGAGCTTTTGCAGGTGCGAGCGTTTTAAGATACGACGGCAATACTTCCTCAGCCTCATCAAACTCTTCCTGTATCTGAGGGTTTTTAGCTTTTACATCATCTGAAATAAAATCCCAATCCAATTCGGTAGGGATAACTGTAACGCATAAAATTTGTGCTCCCGATTTATGACTGATTTTTAAAGCAGTACGAAAAGCAGCAACAGCATATGGAGAAAAATCAAAAGGTACTAAAAGAGTTTTCATAGTTAGTTGGGATTTACTTTGAATTTTACTTTAACCAAAAATCGAAAAACCCCAGAAAAATTAAACTAATGAGAATCAGTCATAAACATGATAAAAATCTTTTTTTCAGTTTATTCATAATTCCAATTCCATCTTAACGTCACATCTACAATATTTTCCTATTTCAGGAACAGCCTCTGTAAAACCCAGTTTTTTATAAATATGAAGAGCAGGCTGAAGCTTGGTACTGCTATAAAGTACTAATTTCTTAGCCCCCATTTCACTGGCTTTATCGATGATAACCTTTCCTAAAAACATTCCAACACCTTTGCCTTGGGCACTTTTCTTCACGCCCATTTTCACCATTTCATATACACCTTCCTCCACTTTTGCCAATCCTACTGTTCCAACAATTTCATCCCCAAGCTTTGCAAAAATGATATCACCACCTGTTTCGATAATTGTTTTCTCAGGATTTTCCAGTTGCTCAATATCAAATGGTTCAAGGGTAAAATATTCTTCTACCCAAGTTTTATTAATCATCTCAAACTCGGATTTTAAATCCGACGAAAAAGGAATAACAGCTAACTCACTCATAGAAATTTAGGATTAAATAGGCAGTAAAAGTAATCAGAATCGCTTAGCTTAGGAAAAATAAACATCAACTAATATTCAGATGAATTTGAAACAAATACTTTTCGCTCTAGCTATTGCATTTTGTCTTCCTTTGATGGTACAAGCACAAAGTCCCGAAGAAAAAATCAAAGACCTAGGTATTACTTTACCGGAAGTTGGCCAACCCATGGGAACTTACGTCAAATGGAGACAAGTTGGAAATGTTATTTATCTGGCTGGAAATGGGCCAGATGTTTTTGGTAAGGTGGGAGCCGACCTCACTGTCGAAGAAGGTTACCAAGCTGCTAGAGAAACCGGAATCGAAATCCTGGCAGTACTCAAAGCTGCTACCGGTGGTGATTTAAGCCGTATCAAACAATTTGTCAAAGTCTTGGGAATGGTGAATTCCGCTCCGGATTTCACTAAGCATCCAGCCGTTATCAACGGCTTTTCTGACTTAATGGTAGAAGTATTTGGAGAAGCAGGGAAACATGCCCGATCTGCAGTAGGTGTGGCAGCTTTACCAAACGATATTGCCGTTGAGATCGAGGTAATAGTTGAACTAAAAGACTGAGCTCAAAACAAGCTTTTCTGAATAGGAAAACCTTCCAACTCCAGCAAAGCTTGTTTCTTTTCCAAGCCTCCGGCATAGCCAGTTAACTGCCCATTCGTTCCGATAATTCGATGACAAGGAACGATTATCAAAATCGGATTCGCCCCAATAGCAGCACCAACTGCACGAATGGCTGCTGGATTTCCCAATCTTTGGGACAATTTCATATAGGTAGTAGTTTGACCAAAAGGAATCTCATTCACAGCCTCCCAAACACTTTTCTGAAAATCTGTACCCTTTAGCTCAAGAGGTAGATCAAAGGAAACTCTAGATTCCGAAAAATATTCATCCAATTGTTTTTTGACCTCTTTGGTAATTCCTTCTGCGGGCTCATCACTGGCAACTGTTTCGGTAAATTGAAGTCGGAAAAGTTGTTCACCTTCCGTTTCGATGAGCACATTCCCTAGGCTTGTAGATATAATTGGCATGGATTAAATATTTTTCCAAAAGGATGATTAAGGTATTTCATTCTATTTCGTCTCGCGAAGCGAGACCTATTTCTATGGTGTTTTTTATGTATATCAACTCATCGACAATCGATACTTCCAGATTTCCCGTACTTGCTCAATTTCCACTTCAAATGGTGGATAAATAGGATTGGCAGAGCAAAGCAATAATTTTTGTTCATTTTGAATACGGTTGTATGCTAGTTTAAAAGTCACTCCATCCTGCTCGGTGACGATCACGTATCGCTCGCCATCCTTCACTGCCAGCCAATCATCCACATATTCACAGACAATCCAGGATCCATCCTGAATCGGCAACATGGAGTCTCCATCCACCTGAAATACCCGGTGTTTTTTATCGGTTGGCAAGAATGGCAATGCAAATCTCGGCAACTCAGAAATATATTCCGGATCAGCAAATCCTGCCAGATAACTTGCCTTGGCACGTTGCGAAACTACTTCAATCAGTTCCCTACCCTGTTCATCCACTGTGGTCGCCAGAATCCGGAGCTTTCTACCTCTAAGGAACTGATCTGTTTCCAGGAGTTCTCGGAGCTTGTATTCCGAGTAGGAAGTCAAATCCTCCCGAAGCAAAATATCCACTGATACCCCTAAGGTATCGGATATCTTCACTAATGTATCCAAAGGTGGATTAACACTGGATTCATATCCCGCCAGTTTAGATCTGGAAATCCCGATCGTCGAAGCCAAAACATCTTGGGTGAGATTTTTTTGTTTTCGGAGGAATTTAATGTTGGTGTTTAGAGTCATAATAATATCTGAAATACAGTAGAAATACTATGGAAATAAGCTCCTCGAGCAGATATAGATAAGATAGCCTAAAGGCAGATATTATCTCTTATCCAAAGGATCTATCTCAGGAGCAACGCGACTTTATCTTACGAAGCGTATCTTTCATAAACAAGATAGCCCTGCGGGCAGATAATATATTGCGAAGCTTATCTCGGGAGCAACGCGACCTTATCTTGCAAAGCCTATCTTATCAATTAAAGATAGCCCGGTGGGCAGATAGGTTAAGATAGCTGAAGGAGACCCCCTTTTAATTAGACTTTCTTTTTCGCATCATAACTTATTTTGATTTGCCTATTTAGTTTAATCTGTAAGCTTTTCGCGATAGAATGGATTTCAATACATTCTTCTTCAAAAACTATCTTGCGGTCAAACCCCAAATCAATCCAATGCTCAACGCTTTCAGAAAGGGATGCTCTAGCTATATAGTAAAACTTTACTCGGTCAAGAAAATGAAATCGAGCATACCCTTCAGCTATATTTGCTCCTACAGAGTCCATAGAACTTATCATTTGGTCTCCCCAATTTTTACGAAGGTGATAATCTAAACGCTGATAAATTAACCATCCTTTAGATGACAATCTTCTCGACAATTGATATATCTCGAGTTCCTTTAGAGGAATAAAATTTGACTTTGATTCCATAGTAATAGCTATTAAGAAAATCCCACTTATCTCGCCGAAAGCTTATCTTACGAGCGAAGCGACCTATCTCAGCACCTGCCTAACTGGGACAGAAATCATATCTTGAACGGCTAAGCAGCTATCTCAGCGCAGCTGTATCTTATTTCAAAAGATAGCTCTTCGAGCAGATATAGATAAGATAGCCTAAAGGCAGATATCTCATGAAACCTATCCAGGAGCGAAGCGATCTATCTTCGCGAAGTGATATCTAGCAAAGCCTATCTTTTTTCATTATGTCAACCTCCTTCAATCTTTTATTTCCTATACCCAAATATAAAACTTTTGTTTAAATTATAAACATTAAAATGTCAATAT
This sequence comes from Algoriphagus sp. SE2, assembly GCF_039563885.1. Taxonomy (NCBI): domain Bacteria; kingdom Pseudomonadati; phylum Bacteroidota; class Cytophagia; order Cytophagales; family Cyclobacteriaceae; genus Algoriphagus; species Algoriphagus sp. SE2. The sequence continues at coordinate 110,613 of NZ_JBCLWJ010000011.1, forward strand.
AATTAACAAAAAAGATGGAAGCGAGGAGAAGCATTGTACACATGGACCTGGATTCCTATTTCGTGTCAGTGGAGCGGCTTTTTGACAGCCGACTCAACGGAAAACCTATCCTAATCGGAGGTTCGGGAGATCGTGGCGTAGTGGCTTCCTGCAGCTATGAGGCGAGGAAGTTTGGAGTGCACTCAGCAATGCCCATGCGGACAGCCAGACAACTTTGCCCCGAGGCGTTGATTATCCGGGGAGATTTTGAAAAGTATAGCCAAAAATCCCATGAGGTCACCGAGATCATCCGGGAGGAAGTCCCCTTATTTGAAAAATCCTCCATCGACGAATTCTACATCGACCTGACAGGAATGGATCGTTTTTTTGGTTGCTTTAAGCTCTCGCAGCAAATTCGGCAACGTATCATCAAAGAAACTGGACTACCCATTTCTCTGGGACTTTCTGAAAATAAAACCGTCTCCAAAGTCGCTACCGGAGAGGCCAAACCCAACAATGAAAAGCAAATCCAATTCGGAGAAGAGAAACCTTTTCTAGCACCTCTTTCCGTACGGAAGATCCCCATGATTGGGGAGAAAACATCTCAGACGCTTTACAATATGGGCGTCAAAAAAGTGCAGACACTACAGCAAATGCCTACCGAACTCCTTCAGGCTACTTTTGGAAAAAATGGAAATATGATCTGGGAAAAGGCCAACGGCATCGATAAATCTCCGGTCACTCCCTATTCCGAGGCTAAATCCATCTCTACTGAAAATACCTTTGAGCAGGACACCATCGATGTGAAAATGCTGGAGGCGACACTGGTCGCGATGTGCGAGCAGCTCACAGGCAAACTCCGCCAAAATCTACAACTGACCGCTTGCGTGAGTGTAAAGATTCGCTATTCAGATTTTGACACCCACACCATGCAGCAGCGTATCCCATACACTTCGGCAGATCATACACTGATCCCATTAGTGAAAGAACTCTTCCGCAAGCTTTACAATCGGCGAGTCCTCATCCGGCTGATCGGCGTACGATTCAGTTCACTGGTCTATGGCAACTACCAGATCAAGCTCTTTGAAGACACCCAAGAGCAGATCAATCTGTACCAAGCCATGGACAAGATCAACGGAAAGTTTGGAGAAAAAACCGTCTGCAGGGCCGTAGGGATGTCAGTGGGAAGAAGGAGGTTTAATCCTTTTAATGGGATGGCTATTTAGTAAAAGCGCATTTGAAATTCTATTTTTCATATCCGATATTGCTCCAAAATCATATAGTTTGAAAACAACTCAGCACCTCTTTACCTCCCCTCGCCTAGGCTTTCGAACCTGGAAAGATTCTGACCTAGACGTTTTCAGCGAAATGAACTCCGACCCGGAAACCATGAAATACTTCGAAAAACCTCTGAGCAAAGAGGAATCCAAAGCCATGATGGAGCGGATGAATAAACAATACGAAGACAAAGGCTATTGTTACTTCGCGGTCGACCTTCTGGAAACTGGTGAACTCTTGGGAATGATTGGAATGGGATGGAAAACTTTCGAAGCAGAGTTTACACCCTGCGTGGACATTGGATGGAGAATTAGAAGAACATTCTGGAATCAAGGTTTTACTACTGAAGGAGCCAAAAGATGTCTAAAGTTTGCAAAACAGCTTAGCCTAGCAGAAGTTATGTCCTTCGCTTCCTCTGCCAATAAAGCCTCTACGCGGGTCATGGAGAAAATTGGAATGGAATATTGGCTAGACTTTGATCATCCTGAGCTGAAAAAATCAAAGTACTTAAACCCATGTAGTTTATATAGAATATCTTTTTAAGAGATAGCGCTGAGAACAGATAGTGTTACTGAAATACTTGGAAATACCATAGAAATAAACCTCCATAAAATAAAAAGATAGCTCTTCGAGCAGATATAATGAAGGTAGCCTAAAGGCAGAAAGTGTTATTGAAATACTTGGAAATACAATTGAAATAAACCTCCCTTCGGTCGGATGATTTGAAAGGAATTACGAAGTGCAGGTGCTAACTGGATTGGCTAGAAATAAAAAATTGATTTTTCAGCCGAGACTCAACTGGTATTTCTGAATAAAATACCAAAAATACTTTGAAATAATACAAATTTATTCTTAACTTAAAAATATATCTAACTGAAAAACAGTTAGTTGATTTTCAGCACCCATCTAGGGTTAACGATTTTTTATAATTCAAATTTTTCAATTACAAAATCAAAAAAACAATGAAAAATTATTTTCAAAGTTCGCTTTGTGGGCTTTTAACACTGCTCACACTAACCGTTTTCATGTCAAGCTGTATCTCTGATGAAAGCAACTTGGATCAACCAATTTACCAAAATAATAATCTTGAAAAAGTCATGGATTACCCTGATACTTTTTCATTAGAGAACCTAAGGATGGATCCCGGGACACTTAAAATGCTTGCTAATTTAAGAGCTGCCACCGCAAAATATCATCGCATCGAAGCAGCAATGGAAGATGGGTACGCGCAGGGTTCTGAATGTGTATCTAGCCCTGCAGGAGGCATGGGATATCATTACGTCAATTTCGCCGCCGTGGACGGGGAGTATGATCCTACCATGCCAGAAGCATTGCTTTATGAAATGTCTAAAAATGGGCAAATGAAGTTAGTCGGTGTGGAATTTATCATTGTTAAAGATGCCTGGGGTGCGGAAAATGCAATGATTCCTTATTTTGGAATGCAGGAATTTGACACAGCATTTGAACCTGAACCACTTCCATTTGACAATTACCAGCTACATGTCTGGGTATGGAAGCATAATCCGAATGGTATGTTTACCATGTTTAATCCCAATGTCAATTGTCTTTAAAAGAAAAGGCTCCCAATCGGGAGCCTTTTCTTTTTACAACTTCTTTCTCATCGATATTTTTTACCCGCCAAAAAACTATACAATCCTATTATTCAATAAATTAACCCATCGGAGAAGAAATATTTTTAAGCAATGGATTTTTTTAATTTGCACCAAGTAAATTATCTTGGCGTTTTAAAACTGTTTAGTTTCAACAATCACCAATATTCAATGCCCAATTTTATTTTATTGATTTCCCTGTTTTGGGCCTTCATCCCTTTGCAACAGGAAAATTCTAGTAAAATAGAACCTGAGGTGATTTTAGATTCTCTGATTCGTAAAAGTGAGCAATATCTTTATTTAGAATGGGATAGTGCTTACTCCTACCTGACTAAAGCTGATTCTCTTGCACGCTTATTAGAAGACGAAAACAAAACTGGGAAAATCGCCAATTTATTTGGGACACTTTATTATGTCGAAGGGGACTATGTGGAGTCCATGAAATACTTTTCCGATGCAAACGAAATTTTTAACAAAACCCAAGACAAATTAGGACTGAGCTACGCCCTCAATGGAAATGGATTAATTTATCTCAGCCAAAATGAACTAGAAAAAGCAATTGATATTTTTAACCGATGCATTGAAATCAATAAAACCCTAGGTGATACCTATGGCATTGGAAAGAATTATTTTAACAGAAGTATAGGAGAGTCAGACCTAGGGCAATTTGACAAAGCTCACGAGTCTATAGATTTGGCATTGAAATACCTGAAAGACCATCAGGACAAGGTAATCTATACCATGACCTTAAACAGAGCCGGTAAAATATACTTTGACGAGGGAAAAATGGAGGAGTCAGAGGAGTATTACAATCAGGTATTGAACTACCCAGGCGAGCTCAGCAATTGGGCAAATGCATTTGCTTACACTGGATTGTCAGAAATACAAATAGCCAAAGGAAATCCAAGAAAAGCACGGGAGTTGGGAGAAATTGCCAAAGATTACGTTTCCAAAACAAGGGGGTATTGGGATAAAGCAAGATTATCCAAAGCATTGATGACGACTTATTCGGAACTTGGGCAGTATAATCAGGCTTTTGAGCAATCCAAACTTTATAAATCCTACTCGGATAGCTTGTACAATGAAAATAAAAATGCTGAAATCAGTTATTTGCAACTGCTTTTAGCAAATGCCGAAAATCAGGATTTACTTCAAAAAAAAGAACTCGCTGAGAGCAGTGCCAATTTCAATAAACGATTCACAATTATTTTGATCATCACACTGATCGTCCTGATTATTGGCTTTATCCTGTATGGCAGAGTCATCAAACAGAAAGAAAAAATAAATCGGGTCCTTCTCGAGAAACAAAATGAGATCCAGATTCAAAACAAAAAATTAGAGGTCATAAATGAAGAAAAAAACAAGCTATTCTCCATTCTATCTCATGATCTGAAAACTCCAATTAGTTCTGTGAAGGAACTTTTGGAATTAGAAGAAAAGGGGCTTCTTGACGAAGAAGAGCAAAAAGCTGCCAGGAAACTTCTTATTAAGCAAGTATCTGAAACAGATGAAATGCTGCGAAAGCTTCTTCGATGGTCCCATGCCCAGCTCGAGGGGATTATTACCAAAAGAACGCCAACGAACCTTTCTGAAATTATAAAAGAGCAAATTGGCCAATTTGACTATCAGACAGCTACCAAAAACATTACTATTGATTCATCATCGATAAGTGATCTTACACTTTTGAATGTGGACCCACAGCAAGTGCGGATTATTTTACAAAATTGCCTTCAAAATGCCATCAAATTTTCAAATCCGAACAGCAAGATTACCCTGTGGAGTTCTGAAAATGAACAGGAAGGTTTTATAAATCTTCACATAAAAGATGAAGGCATCGGGATCTCTGAGGAAAAAATTGAAGAGATCTACTCACAGGCCGTCCGGGTCAAATCTACCGAAGGAACCCAAAAAGAAAAAGGTACCGGTTTGGGGCTAAAGTTGGTAAGACAGTTTATGGAAAAAAATAATGGACGTTTTATTATCAAAAGCAAACCCAACGAAGGTTCAGAAATCATTCTTAGCTTTGAGAAAATTGATTCTTAAATCAAAGAAAATTCTCATTTTATCTCATTCATCTTTAATATCATGAAAAAACTTTTTCTGCTCTTTCTTATTTCATTTACCATTGCTCCTCTTTTTTCACAGCAAATATCCACTCGCGAAATGGATCGGATCAATTGGATGGAATTTGCTGATTTTGTTCCTGAAAAAATCAATACTGTCTTACTTCCAACAGGCACCTTGGAACCTCATGGCGTTGTCAATAACGGTGCCGATAATACTGCTCCTTTTGCCATGGCAAAAGACATTGCTGATGAATTAAATGCTATGATCGCACCCACCCTCAACTATGGCATCACCGGTAGTATGGCTGCTTACCCGGGAGCTTTTCAGATCACTGAAGAAGCTTATGCACCTTTTATCCGTGACATTCTTAAAGGCCTTGCCAAAAACGGCTTCAAAAACATCATCATCCTCAATGGACATGGTGGCGGACAAACTGCAGTTTTGCAAAGAGTAGCTGGGCAAATTGCCAACGAACTAGGTGTGCGAACTTTAGTTATCAACTGGTGGTCTTATGCCTCAGACGTGACCCTTGAAGTTTTCAAAGAAGATGGAGGGCATGCCGGACTTAATGAAACAGCTTATATTCAGGCCATTGACTCTGCTTTGGTTCATAAGGAAAAATACAATCCCGACATGGCAACAGCCTATCCGAAAACAGGGACTTACGCAGCTGTTCCTTTCCCTTCCAGCATCGGCTTATACCAAGAAGGTCAAGGATATCCCAACTTTGATGAAGCCCAAGCCAAAGAATACTTCGAGAAAGTAAATGCAAAAGTAGCTGCTTTGATCAAAGAAACGATCCGTAAATGGGACATGGCAGGGCTTTAAGCCTCTCTTCCTTAATCAATTTAAACTTCATCCTTTAGCTTTTAGACTTTGCTTTGATGTCCTATTTCTCAGACCAACAGTATCAAAATATAAACCCGAACAGCTTTGTACCCGCAGAATACGAAGGCTGTTCTTTCATCCAATGTAATTTTTCTGGCTTGGACTTAAGAGGATTCAGTTTTGAAAACTGCTCGTTTAGCAATTGTGATCTTAGCAATCTAAAAGTCCCTGGAGTTTCTTTCCGAGGCGTTACTTTTGATAGCTGTAAAATGCTTGGAATTCACTTCCAAAGCTGTAATCCATTTTTGATAGAGTTCACCTTCAAAAACTGTCAATTGGACTATTGTGGCTTTTACAACCTTCAGATAAAAAAGACTGTTTTTTCTTCCTGTCGATTGCTGGAAGCTGACTTTACGATGGCCAATCTGACTGGAAGCAGCTTTGTCGGTTCCGAACTGAGTGGAGCCGTTTTCGATCAGACGGTTTTGGAAAAAGCTGATTTCCGTGATGCTCAAAACTACCGCATCGACCCCGAACTAAACCGGATCAAAGAGGCCCGGTTTGATCTGGGTGGACTTCCCGGATTGCTTAGCAAGTATGGGATCAGGATCGGATAATAAAACCATTTCTACCGAAGTTTAAAGCTTCGGTTTTTTTATTTCTAATCCTCAGATTTCTAAAAATAAGTCCAGACAATTTCCTCCATACACTTGCTTTCCAATTTACTTTTTGACTAAATTATAAACATTAAAATGTTAATATAATTGACATTTTAAACACCTCGGACGACGAAACGTAAATATCTCGCCGCCTGCCTGCCGAAGGTAGAAAGGCTTATCTCAGGAGCGAAGCGACTATATCTTATTAAAAATTATGTTTATCAACTGTCATTCTCACTTCAGCTTTAAGTACGGCACCTTATCCGTTGATGCGCTCATCGAGGAGGCGAAGAGCAAGCGATTGGATGCCTTTGCCCTGACAGATATCAATTGTACCGCAGGAGTATTTCCCTTTATCCGAGCTGCCCAAAGAGTAGGCATTCACCCTGTGATCGGCATCGATTTTAGAAATGGAAGTCAGCAGCAATACATCGGACTGGCAAGAAATCAGGAAGGTTTCTATGAGCTAAACAGCCATCTTTCAGATCATTTGGTTCATAAAAAGCCATTTGGGAAACGGGCTCCGGCTTTTAATCACAGTTTTATTATCTATCCACTTCCTGACCAACTTTTTACCCTTCGGGAAAATGAATACATCGGTGTCCATCCCACCCAGCTCAACCGTCTGATTTCCTCGCCTTGGTTTCGTATGAAAGACCGCTTGGTCATGCTCCAACCCGTGACTTTCACTTCCAAAATTGATTTCAATGCCCATCGCCTGTTACGCAGCGTAGACCTCAATACCCTCCTGAGCAAACTTCCTATGGAAGAACAAGGCGATCCCAGCGATCGATTCTACAGCTACGCTGATTCGGTAGCACGTTGCGAAAACCACAGCTACCTCCTCGCCAATGCTCAAAAATTACTGGAACATTGCCAGTTTTCATTCTACTTCCAAGCCGTCAAAAACAAGCGTGATGTCTTAGGCTCGGACTGGGAAGATTACGATTACCTACGCCAGGAAACTTTCAAAGGAGCACTTTCTCGCTATCCAGACCTGACTCCAACCATTTCCCAGCGTATCGAGAAGGAACTCGAACTCATCCAGCAAAAGGCCTTTACCTCTTACTTCCTGATCAATTACGACATCGTGACCTTTGCGCAGCAACGTAACTTCTACCATGTGGGCCGGGGGTCCGGTGCCAATAGTATCGTCGCCTATTGCCTGGGCATCACCGATGTGGACCCCATCGAACTGGACTTATATTTCGAGCGATTTATCAATCTCTATCGGGAAAACCCACCCGATTTTGACATTGACTTTTCCTGGAAAGACCGGGATGAAGTGACCGATTATATTTTCCGAAAATACAATCAGGGGAAACAGGAACATGTCTCGCTTTTGGCTGCTTATAGCACCTTCCAGTACAATTCCGTCTTCCGGGAACTCGGGAAAGTCTTCGGGCTTCCCAAGAGCGATATAGAATCCCTCATTCACTTTGCAGACAAGCCTAATTTCGAACCGGATCAGTTTGGCAAGCTCATCATCAAATACAGCCAAGTATTGCATGACATGCCCTCCCATTTGACGGTTCATGCCTGCGGAATCCTGATTTCACACAAGCCGATTCATTACTATACCGCGACGGAAATGCCTCCCAAAGGCTTCCCTCTTTCACACATCGACATGCATGTGGCCGAGGACATTGGGCTTCACAAGTTTGACATCCTCAGTCAGCGTGGTCTGGGACATATCAAAAGTGCGATTGAAATCATCTACCAAAACCAAGGGGTAAAAGTGGACATCCGCAAAGTGGAGCAATTCAAAAAAGACCAAAAAATCAGAGAACATCTCCGGGATGGGCACACCATCGGTGCCTTCTATGTGGAATCTCCTGCCATGCGCATGCTGCTGGCAAAGATGAAAGCCAACGAATACCTGGAACTCGTCGCTGCCAGCTCCATCATCCGTCCGGGAGTGGCGAGATCAGGAATGATGCGCGAGTATATTTTGCGCCATGTAGATGAAGAGCGTCGCAAAATCGCCCATCCTGTTCTCGCCGATATCATGCCCGAGACCTATGGGATCATGGTCTATCAGGAAGATGTGATCAAAGTGGCGCATTACTTCGCCGGTTTGAGTCTGGGGGAAGCCGATGTGCTGAGAAGAGGCATGAGTGGAAAATCCCGCTCCAAAGACGAATTCCAACGGGTGAAAGACCGCTTCTTCAGCAACTGTCGGGAGAAGGGGCATGAAGATAAAATCGCCGGGGAAGTCTGGCATCAGATCGAAAGCTTTGCCGGATATTCCTTTGCGAAGGGACATTCTGCTTCTTTTGCCGTGGAAAGCTATCAAAGTCTCTATCTCAAAGCCTATTTCCCACTGGAGTTTATGGTGGGAGTGATCAACAACTTCGGAGGATTTTATCATACCGAGTTTTATATCCACGAACTCCGAATGAACGGTGCCGACATCCAAGCTCCCCATATCAATGAAAGTGAGTATCTGACCCGAATCACCGGAATAACAGTGTACCTCGGATTTATACATCTTAAATATTTGGAGAAAGCTTCAGTAGAAAAGATCCTCTCGGAGCGCAGAAAAAACGGTCACTTTATCGGACTAGCTGATTTCTGTGGACGGGTAGAAATCAGCCTGGAACAGCTACTCATCCTTATTCGCATCAACTGCTTCCGGTTTACCGGAAAAACCAAGCAGGAATTGCTTTGGGAAGCACATTTCATCTTAAACAAGCGCAAGGCGATTCCCGGCCCCACAGATCTTTTCAAGCAAAATGCCGGATTCAACTTTCGTCAGCCTGCTGTACCTCAACTGGAAGAAATAGATATCCGTCAGGAAATTGTGGATCAGATTGATATTCTGGAATTTCCGCTGGACTCCCCTTTTCACCTGATCAAAAATCAAAGCATCCGGGGGATCAAAGCTGCCGAACTCAAGAGCTATCTGGGCAAGACAGTGCAGATTGTCGGCTATTTGGTGACCGTCAAATACACCCGAACCGTCAAAGGAGATGTGATGAATTTCGGCACCTTCATCGATCGGGAAGGTCAGTGGATCGATACGGTTCACTTCCCTCCCGTGGTCAAAAAGTATCCTTTCAAAGGTAGGGCAATCTACCTGATCGAAGGCAAAGTCACTGCCGAATTTGACTTCTACAGCATCGAAGCGACGAAATGTGAACGACTGGAGTATTGGAATGCGGGGGAATAGTTCATGTCTTTAGGCTGCACTAGTTCAAGTCTTCGGACTTGGACTATATAAAAACACAGTCTCCAGATTGTAAACATAATTAATCAATCAATAACACATCAATCAATTTCTCCGGCAATCCAGCATAATTGACAGCACTGCTATACAAATAATCCTCTTGAGAAAGAACAATTCCTGCTTTTACGGGATTTTGATGAATATAATGAATGCATCGGCTGACTTTTTCATTTGTATTCAGTTCAATTGGATGACTGTGCTGCTGCCAGACTTGAAAGTGAGTATTATTTGGGTTTGTTCTCCCAGCCTTTCCAAAATGCCAAAGCAAAATATCTTTTCTACTTTCTGTATGACTAGTCTTTATCGCTTCTAAAATCTTAACAGATGTAAATTTTTTAATGTCTCTCATTAACCCTTCTATAGGTAACTCCCCATTCCGGCCAAGGATCATATGGACATGACTTGACATGATACAATAGGCACCTAAATCAAGGCCTTTAAATTTTTGACAATACCGAAGTGAATCCAAAAAGATATCTCTATACTCCCTATGAGTGAATAAATCTATCCACTCAACCACAGTGAAGGTTGCAAAATAAAATTTATCTTGATCTCTAATTTTATATTTTCTGCTCATCGAAAAAATACCAACTAACGTATTAATTTAGTTAGTTTTTTTCAAAAAACAGCCTAATAACTGACATTGTCCAAGTCTGAAGACTTGAACCAAATATCCTTTCAAAGGTAGGGCAATCTACCTGATCGAAGGCAAAGTCACTGCCGAATTTGACTTCTACAGCATCGAAGCGACGAAATGTGAACGACTGGAGTATTGGAATACGGGGGAGTGACTTTTTTTAAGATTAACTTTCAATCCTAAAAATCACTTTCTACAGGACATCAAAATCTGGCTTTCAAAAAGCCTATCTTCATGAAGAGTCGTAAAGAAGTCCTCGAGGTATGATCTAAAAGGCTTGATGTCCCCTTTATCCAGATTACTTTCATTTTCATCCACAATAGCCCAAATATCTGGCTCTAGTGCTAAATATTCCTGTCTGATAGCCTGCATCAAAGATTCTTCCCTGCAATAACCCCGATACAACCGCTCTGTCACATGCTCAATATCCACCAAATTACTCACCTGAGAATAAGGAGGATTTACAAGTCCGGTCATATCAAAATCATAAGCCAAGGGAACAACAGTTTTCGAGTCCAATTTCAGGATTTTCATATTATGCTGAAACATGGTCGACCAATCGGTATTTCCAATCATCAACTGAAAAAAGTCATGTCTGACTGCTGCGGAGTCTTCCAGCACAGTCCCTAAAATCTTCTTCCCATCCAGAATCTCTCCATCAAACCTATCTGCTACTTCATCATCATCCTCGATAAAAAACCCGACTAACTCTACGACTTCACCCTTTCTATCATCTTCGTTTAAAAAATTGATTTTCACCAGACGAGTATGAAAAGTATGATCCATAACTTCATCTGCCATTTTATAACACAAATATTCCTTAAAGATATCACTATCTGCCCCATTTGATTTAGTACAAGGAATAACCAATTTCAGGTTCCTATTTCCTTGAAAAACAGTTCCCTTAGCTTGCTTTTTCTTGATTTTTACTCTCAATGGGGGATAATAGCAATTTGCAAGTCTAAAATTACCCCTTACTCTCAAGTCAATATCCAAGGAGTCCCACTCCCCTGTTTCCTCGTTTTTATATTGCAAAAAACTTTCGACATAGGTCGAATCATTAGATTCTTTTTTTAAATCCTTGATCGAAAACTTCATATTAATTTCAATAGGATCCTGACCGGAAAAAAGACTCTCAGACTTTTGGGAATAAACTTCTTGCCCAGAAAAAAGGATTGAAAAACAAACTCCTAAAACGATTAATAAACTTTTCATAGCGACTTAACTCAAATACATTAAACTATTTTTCAAACTACTTATTCATTCAAATCAAACATTTCCAATTTCACATCATCTACCCCATCTTGATCAAAAGGATTTTCAAGTTGTTCTTGCACATTGAAAAGTGAGATTAAGACAAAGGTTGAAATCAATGCCAATGTATATAAAAGCCATGGTGAACTTTGAGAATTGCCATCAAGTAATCGGAAGTAAACAGAGGGCACATAAATAATCGGGTATAAATAAATAAAAACTAAACAATAGGCCCTAATGGAAGCAGGTGTCCGATGTTCTTTTATTCCTGCAGAATTCTCTATTCCCAGCAAAACATCTCTCATAAAACCCTGAATTTTCAAAGAAGCATTAAACTTCATCGATTTCGAGCGCTCCTTAATATAATCACTGATTTTAGCTGCTTCCTTGCGAACAGTTTCCAAAGTAGTATGTTCAGGTCCAAGATATTCAATTAGATATTTTGAGATATTATAAATCGTATCCCTAATTTTATTTTTATCCTCATCACTGATTTTAGACTGGCTCTGCAAACAAGCGTTAACAGTAATTAAACCTGACTTAAATTTTGCCAAATGCTCGATTGCCTTTTCTCTCCTTCGGAAAGCACTTTTAATAGTAAAAACCAAAGGAAAAATGATGGCGATACTAATCATAGTCAGGTCAAAATTGTATTGGAAATTCTTGACCAAAGTGAAATGAGTAGTCAAACTAGTGATGGCTAAAGCCACAAAAGTCCGCCAGTTAACAATGATCAGATACTTTTTCATAATAAAAATCCTGTGTTGCTTGAATCTACCTTTCCTAAAAACTCAATTAATTCTATCTGAATTTATGATTTTCCTAAGACAATCAGACTATAATTTGAACAACAATAATCTATTATTCTAAAATATAGGATTTTTTTTATTTTTTCTACCTCAAAATTATATTCTTGAATTCTACTTCAGCTCCTTCAGCCTGTAAGGCTATTTGACCTTTTTGAGCGGTAGCTCCATAGCCATCATTTACTAAATCTCCATTGAGCCAAACCGTTATTTTATCATCTTGACAGATTATCTTGATGTGATTCCATTCCCCTAAAGGATTTTCAGAATCGTCCGTAAGATTTTTAACCCTTCTCTCCTTTCCCTCCGAAATCCCCCAATCCTCCTTTGGACCTCTTCGACTCTCCATGTCATCCACTTTTATATCTTGCTGTATACACCAAAAATCTCCCGCATTGCTATGCATCAGCTGAACTTCAATAGATTTTGGGAACATGTCATATAATGCTCTTGGCTCGGAAGCATGAACTAAAATACCACAATTGCCAGGTTCCCCGGCAAAGCGATAGTCTAATTCGAGTGTATAATTTTCATATTCTTTATCTGTAATCAAATGTCCCTCTGGAGTTCCTAAGCTCACAAGCAAGCCATCACGGATTATGAATGGAATTCGCAGACTACTATCTGCCTCTAAGTCAGGAACATCTATATGCCAACCTTCTAAATCCCGGCCATTAAACAAACTGATGGATTCCATTTGATCCTTCGTTTCTGATATAATGGTTTCTGTTGATTCCACTTTTCCATTACACTGCCAAAAGCAACCAGATAAAACAATGAGGAAAAGGCTTACAAATGAATTATTCATATTTAGATGTCTTAAATTGATTATCTACCTACAATATTGAAAACAAAAGCTCTGTATTTTATTAAACCTACGAAGATCGCACCTCCAAAAGCATTTCCCAATAGAGCTAAACTCTGAAAAGAAAGATAGGTCACCAAACTGATTTCCGGGGATTTTAGCATTCCGGAAAACACCTCGATACTTCCAATGATACTATGATGGAGACCTGTAAAGGCCATTACTGAAGTGATCAAAAATATCATTACTATTCTGCTTATCGTATCCTTTGCTGATGCCAAAAGCCAAGAAAGTAACCCCATCAACCAGCCTGCTATGATCGCACTCACCAAAATCACTAGAGGAGCGGCATCTAACACATGAGTTGCTATCGTAACAACGACTTCTTTGTTAAAAATACCCAACCTGGGTCCTAACCAATTAAGGATTAATGCTATAAAATATCCTCCTATAAGATTCCCACTGATCACTATACCCCAAAGTCTCATCATCGATCCAATGGTTCGCTTTTTATTTAGGACCGGCAAAGTCAGAAGTGCTGTCTGTTCCGTAAAAAGAATACTTTGTCCTAAAACAACCAAAATAAATCCCAATGGGTAAACCAAGGAGATCATTTTAAAGATAGATTCCTCTTCCATCCTATCCTCAAGGAAGAAAAAAACTGCACAAATCATCAAGAAGCTAAAACCAATTTCCAATCCTGCAGTGATCGAACTTAAAAAAAGACTGCTTGAACTCTTTTCGTAGGTTTCTTGGGCTTCAGAAATTTGATCCCGCAAAATTTCACCATGAGTTTTAGGAGCATCTTTTTCTGTTTTCTTGGTGCTCTTTATCTCTTTATCAATGACTTTCTGCTTTTTCTTTTCCTGTGCTGCCAGTTTCTTTTCCCCTGCATCCAATTTTCTATCTTCCATTTTTATATTCAAAAGTCTATGCGGTAAAATTCAGGCCACCTTAAAGCCTATATAAAATACAAAACTCCTCATTCGTTCATTTACTTCTTCACTATTCTTCCTTCCCAAATTCTCATAAAAAGCATATGGGCCATTCTTCGGGCGTGTTCTTTAGCAAAATTGGCCACCTCTCCTTCAAAATATAAGTCTATTGTATTGAACCATAATTCTAGCCAATTTCCAAAATGTCTTTGTTCAATGCTATTATCGACGGCATCGTCTACATCCCTATGAACTTTGGTGGGATTAAATTTCCCTGCCCCCGGACCAGTTTGTAGAAGTATCATTTCCCAGAAGTCAGAAAGATGTACTAAATGGTGATCCCAATCTTTTACTACCTGATTAAAAATTGGGCCTAAATCTTCATGTTTTCGTACTCGATCATAAAATCTACGAACTAAAAAATCAACTTCCTTCCGACTTTTTATGTCTAGTTTATCCATTCTATTGATCCAAAATTGGCTTTAAAACTTCAAGTTCCCCATCAATATTTTTAGGAATGGGGAGCCCTAAAATATGACAGATTAGTGGATAGATGTGGATATTGTCAAAAGAGTCAATAGTTTTTCCTGATTTGATTTGAGGTCCATTCGCATAAAATATACCATGCATTTCGGGATACTTCTGACTGTAACCATGAGTTCCTCTCACTTGTGTATCGTCAATTCTCATCCTACGCTCTATTACCTCACGATACTCTTGATTTCCCATAAAATAATATCCTAATTCAGCCAGAATAATCACATCTCCTATTCGATCCCCATAGACACTCACATCTTGATAGTATTCTCCTTTTGCAGGATCAAAAACGCTGTAGCCTTTGGCATCCTTTTCAATCTGAGCAATAACTTTATCCTTGTCCTTGGGATCATCCAAATAAATATGTGCCAAAGCTCCGCTATCTACAATTCTACCTGCAATTCCCTTTGTAATTTCATTCAGAGCAATGTATTTCTCCAGAGGAACATTAGCCATACCATGATCTGAAACTATAATTATATTCACTTCCTGATCGATATTTTTAACCCCTTCAAACAAGGCTCCCAATTGACGGTCCAGTCTTTCAATCCCGGATGAGAGCAGCTCGTCCTTATTTGGTCCAAATGAATGACCTAAATCATCTATATCAGAAAAATACATAGTTATCATTCTTGGCCGAATAGAATCAGGCATTTGAAGCCATTCGAAAACCTGAGAAACCCGCGTTAGATTGGGTACTCTTCCATCATAGTCATAGTAGTAACTTGGCCTAATTCCCTTTACATCCGCCTCTGACCCTACAAAAAAATAACTTGCCGCTTTCATTCCATTTTCCTCCGCCAAAACCCAAAGTGGAGTACCTCCATACCAGGATCCATCTGTCACCAATTCCCGCTTATTGATTCTGTATTCCTGATCTTTTTTGGGATTATAGAAAGAGTTATCTACAATTCCATGGTGCTCCGGTCTCATGCCCGTGGCAATGGTATAGTGATTAGGAAAAGTCTTGGTAGGAAAAGAAGGGATCAGGGATTTGGCTGCAACTCCATCTTCTATGAATCGGGAAAGATTTTCGGGTTTAAAGCGCTCCACATAATCATAGCGAAACCCATCTAGCGAGATCAAAATTACGGTAGGTTCTGGTGCTTGCTGCGCAAAAGAGTTAACAGCTAAAAACGAGAGGAAAAAAACTAAAATATTTCGCATATTTTTTTTCTTAAAAGTACCTACCCTTCCAACCAATTCAAATCATTTTTTTACATTGAATCAACAATTAACCCCAATATGCATTATAGTTTTCAACTTTTAATTTTAATTGTTCTTCTATCAGTCTCCTCAAAGACAAAAGAATCTACTAACTCAAAAGGACATGTTTCTATCAGACTTTCTGACAATCAACTTCTTGATACGGTAGCTTTCTATACTTTTCAATATTTCTGGAATGGAGCTGAGCCTAACTCTGGAATGGCTCCGGAGCGGATTCATCTTGATGGCAATTATCCAGATAATGATCAACATATCGTTACAACAGGAGGTACAGGTATGGGCCTAATTGGAGTTCTTGGGGCGATTGAAAGGGGATGGATCAGTAGAGATCAAGCCAGGGTCAGATTTGAAAAAATGGTGACTTTTTTGGGAAAAGCAGATCGCTGGCATGGCATCTGGCCCCATTGGCTAGATGGGAATACGGGAAAAGTCAAACCCTTTTCTCCCAAAGATGACGGGGCAGATTTGGTAGAATCTGCTTTCCTAATTCAGGGTTTACTCGTTGTCAGGGAATACTTCAAAAATGGAACATCCGTTGAAAAGGAATTGGCAGAAAGAATAAATCAGCTCTGGAAAGAGATGGACTGGAATTTTCATACCCAAGGAGGTCAAAAAGTCCTGTATTGGCATTGGTCACCAAATTTTGGTTGGGAAATGAATTTTGCATTAGAAGGGTATAATGAGGCTTTGATCGTTTATATTTTGGCGGCTTCCTCTCCAACTCACCCCATTGATCCTGAAGCTTATCATCAAGGCTGGGCAAGTTCAGGAAATATTAAAGCAAAAGGAGTATCACCCTTCGGAATCCCGCTACAACTTAAACATAACGGTGCAGAAGAATATGGTGGCCCTCTATTTTGGGCACATTATTCCTATTTAAGTTTAAATCCAAAAGGCCTGAAAGATAAATACGCAGATTACTGGCAAGAAAACCGAAATCAAACCCTGATCAATCGTGCTTGGTGCATTACTAATTCAGGGAATTTTAAAGGTTATGGGGAAGATCTTTGGGGCTTGACTGCATCCTATTCCATTAATTTCTATAATGCCCATAGGCCTGGAAACGATACTGGGGTAATTTCTCCGACCGCCGCTGTATCATCCATAGTCTATACTCCGGAAGAAAGCCTAAAAGTAATCCGGAATTTATATGAAAATTATGGAGATAAAGTCTTTGGGAAATATGGCTTTTATGATGCTATGAGTCCAGAGCACGATTTTTTTCCTCAGCGTTACCTTGCCATTGATCAAGGCCCCATGGTAAGTATGATAGAGAATTACCGGAGCGGCTTAGGATGGAACTTATTTATGAAAGCTCCTGAAATCGAAATTGGATTGAAAAAATTAGGATTTGAAGGATATTAAAAAAAGACACCCAAAGAAAATACTATTTGGTAAATTGGATCATCAAGGAAGATTTCAACCCAAGGGCATTTTTATATGAAGCTAGATCAAAAATCGATTGTCATCATTGGAGGAACATCTGGAATTGGGCTTTCAGCGGCAATTGCCTTAGAAAATGAAGGCGCAAATCTAATTGTCGTTGGACTGGATGAGGAGAGTTGCAGCCATGCAAAAAAAGAATTGAAGGGAAACCATAAAGTCATCTGGGGTGATGCAAGAGAAGAAGGATTAGCTCAGTCTGCCATTAAGGAGTGTTTAGATCAATTTGGAGACTTTCATGGCTTATTTCATGTAGCAGGAGGAAGTGGGCGGAAATATGGAGACGGTCCTTTAGATGAGCTAACTTTAGAGGGTTGGAATCAAACACTTAGCTTAAACCTAACATCGCTGATGCTTTCCAATCAAGCTGCCATTCAGGCTTTTCTTAAGCTTGGCCACGGTGGATCAATCCTAAATCTTGGTTCAGTTTTAGCCTTTTCCCCATCCCCCAGGTATTTTGTAACGCATGCATATGCAGCTGCAAAGGCCGCCATCGAAGGACTTACCATCAGTACCGCTGCTTTTTATGCTCCTCATAATATCCGAATCAATGTTCTTGCGCCGGCATTAGTAGAGAGTCCCATGTCCCAAAGGGCTATGAATAATGAGTCTATTACCTCTTTCTCCAAGTCAAAAATGCCTTTGGATGGTGGCCGTGTTGGTCAAACCTCCGATTTAACTGATGCAGTTCTCTTTTTCCTTTCCGATTCCTCTTTATTCACCACAGGTCAGGTCCTTCATATTGATGGGGGTTGGCATTTAACAGAAGGTCAATACCAATGAAAAAAGCGATAGGGATTGATATCGGAGGTACGAACATTAAAGGCGTTCTCATCAATGGGGAAGGAGAAATCCTAAAACAAATCAAAGCAAAAACCTACTCAGGATCGGATCCTAACTGGCAAAAGAATATTAAAAGCGTTTTCGATGAATTCAAGCAAGGAATTGAGGAAAGTACAATATTGGTCGGGATTTCGGCTCCCGGATTGGCCAATGAGACAAATACTGCCATCAGCTTTTTGCCAAACCGTCTTTCAGGAATGGAAAACTTCATTTGGTCTGATTACCTCAATACCAAAACGAAAGTCCTCAACGATGCCCATGCCGCTCTTATGGCTGAACATTCCTTTGGTTCACTAAAAAATTTTCAAAACGCCATTTTAATTACCCTAGGTACTGGGGTTGGTGGAGCTCTTTTGCTAGAGGGGAAATTACACCAAGGATCTTCCCAAATGGCAGGTCACATTGGACATACTATTCTCCAGCCTCATAACTTTCAGCAAAGTCTTTTGGGAATGCCTGGAAGTCTGGAATATGCTCTTGGTAATTATTCCATTGAGCAGCGAAGTCATGGGAAATTTAAAAACACCTTCGCACTCCTTGAAGCAGTGGATCGAAAAGAGACTTTTGCACAATGGCTATGGCTTGATATGATGAGAAACCTTTCTTTGAGTGTCTGTTCTTTGATAAATACTTTTAGTCCTGAGGCAATTGTTTTAGCCGGAGGCCTCACCCATGCGGGAGATCATCTCTTTAAGACCTTGGATGATTTTATTACTTTGTATGAATTCAGACCCAAAGGAAAGAAAACCCAAATACTCCAAGCGAAATACATGGATTTTTCTGGGGCTCTTGGTGCAGCTGCTTTTGCTTTAAAAAAATAACTATGAGTTATACACAAACATATTTGGACAAATGTGAAGAACTTATAAAAACAGTTCGATCTCAGGAAGCCGAAATCAAAACTGCTGCCAGGTGGTTTGCAGAAAGCATTTTGGCCGGACGAATGGTTCATGTGTTTGGATCGGGACATAGCCGAATAATGGTCGAAGAAATGTGGCCACGCTATGGTTCATTTCCAGGTTTCAATCCAATTGTGGAGCTTTCCCTGACCTTTCATAATCTGGTCGTCGGGGCCAATGGTCAAAGGCAAGCAATGTTCCTTGAAAACACTCCCGGTTTAGCGGCCCAAATTTTAAGAAATTTCGATCTCTCAAAACTGGATTCGGCCTTGATTATTTCCTCCTCAGGATGCAACATCGTGCCTATTGAAATGGCTGAGATTTTCCAATCGCAGGGAATTAAAACTGTCGGCTTACTGTCCAAAAGCCACTCTGAGGCATCTAAATCAAAGAAACCTGATGGGAAAAAATTATCTGATTTCTCTGATCTGGTATTGGATTCCGGCGCTCCCGTAGGTGATGCTATGGTAGAAATCGATGGACTCGAAACGCCTGTCTCTCCCGGATCGACCATTGGTTCCTGTATGCTGATCAATAGTATCAAAGCTGAACTAGCTGCACTACTGACAGAGGCAGGCCACCCACCTAAAGTATTGACAGCTGCAGCGATAGTTGGACCTGAAAAAGCAGCTGCGTTGTTTCAGGCGGCCTATGATGAGCATGGTCATCGTATTGCGAAGATGTATCAACAAAATGGCATTCCTTCTTATGTATCGGATCAAAACCCTTTGAAAGAAAATCCATAAATTATTAGAAATTGAAAAATTGGAACCATGGCAAAAATATGTATTCTAGGAGGCGGATTTATCGGTAGATTTTATGCGGAATCTCTAACGGGTAGGAGAATAAAAGACGAAGTAGCAGTTGTTTATTCTAGGTCTCAGGAAACTGTAGATCGCTTTGCAAAGGATTATAAAACCCCATTCAAAACTACCGATATGGAAGAGGCTATTTCCCATCCGGATTCAGAGATTGTGATAGTAGCACTCCCAAACTACCTCCATGAAGAAGCGGTACTTACTTGTGCAAAACATAAGAAAGCGGTGTTATGTACGAAACCTTTAGGAAGAAATGCCGAAGAAGCTTTTCGAATGATGGATGCATGTGAGAAGGCTGGAATTTTCTCTGGTTACTTAGAAGATCTTTGTTACACCCCAAAATTTTTAAAATCGCTCAAATCTGTAAAGGAAGGCGCTATCGGCAGGGTTCTTTGGGCTAAGTCAAGAGAAACTCATCCTGGTCCGCATGCGGATTGGTTTTGGGATCTGGAAGCTGCTGGAGGTGGAGCTATTGTAGATATGGGTTGCCACTGCATTGAAATTTCCAGAAACTTCATCGGTAAAGATATCAAACCTGTAGAAGTCATGTGCTGGGCAGATACCCAGGTCAAACCTATCGAAGCAGAAGATCATGCGATCGGATTGGTGAAATATGAAAACGGAGCCATAGGTCAGTTTGAAGTAAGTTGGACTTTCCGTGGTGGAATGGACTTACGGGATGAAGTAATGGGTACCGAAGGAACCATTTGGGTGAATTCCTGGCTTCGAACTGGATTCGAGATGTTTACTTCTGGCGAAGGGGAAGGTGGCTATGTGGTGGAGAAATCAGAATCAGATTCAGGTTGGCAATTCCCCGTCGGAGATGAGGCTGTTGAATTAGGGTATGTCAATATGTTTTTGGATATGTTGGATGCCTATGAAAATCAAACTACTCCACAAGAAACTTTTTATGACGGCTATGTAGTAAATGCAGTGATGGATGCTGCTTATAAATCAGCAAAATCCAAACTCTGGGAACCAGTAAATTTAAAAGTATGGAAGGGAAAAACCGGGGTAAGCAAGCCCTCTGTTTTCCAAGAGTATGATGCGGATCATTGGTTTATCAAGAAAGAAAAATTACCAAACGGAGATCTTGTCACAATTGTAAAAGAAAAAGCGAGCGGAAAGGTCAAGGAGATAATCTAAGGAAGATTAGAAATCTTTTATTTGATCTTTTCTTTTTCTTGACTCCTTTGTCCACTGATCTGATAATTTTAAAACATCAATACAGAAAAATGCAACCTATCCCAATCAGAACCACAGTAATTGGCTCCTACCCTTTTCCAGGTTGGCTCGAGTTCGGTTCAAATAACCTAGACAAATTCGGAAAAGCGGATATTGACGAGATGATCGATGATGCAGTCAGCATTGCTATCAAAGATCAGGTCGATGCAGGTTTGGATGTCATTACCGACGGAGAGCAAACCCGCCTTGATTTTAATCTGTCATTCTATGGATTCCTTCAAGGCCTCCAACCAAATCATGACGAGACGCGAAAGTTTGGACCTCCTGCCCATGACCAACGAGGCAAGCATTCCATTCTTGCTCCCCTATCAGCTCCCAGAGGTTTAGGTGCAGTAGAGGAATATAAAAGATTGGTTCGATTGGCACCCAAAGGTCCTACTTTAAAAGCATCTATCCCAGGCCCTTACACGCTTAGCGGAAGGATGATTCCGGATGGTAAGATTTATAAAGATCGGTTTGATATCACAGAAGCCCTTTTACCGATGGTTCGAGATGAAATTCAAAGGCTGGTAGAGGCAGGCTGTCAGGAAATCACCGTCGACGAACCTTCTATGTCTTGCTACGCATACAAAGAAGACACCAAACGATTTGTTGACATTTTTAATAGAACCGTTGCGCCGGCTGTTGGGAAAACAAGACTCTCCACCCATCTTTGTTTTGGGAATTTCAAAGGAAGGCCTGTTGGCTATAGAAAATTACATCCCATGCTTCCTGATTTTCTTGATTTTAACGTGGATGAAATTCATGTGGAAATGGCCAATCGGGAGTTTGATGAGATAGCACTTTTGGCTGCTTTCGCTGAAAAAATGGATGTCGCTGTGGGGATCATAGACGTGAAAAATTATTACATCGAATCAGTAGAGGACGTGAAAGAGCGAATCAAAGCTTGCCTAAAATATGTTCCTGCAGAAAAATTAGCCGTAGCTCCGGATTGTGGGCTCAGCCAAACAGCTCGATGGGCATCAAAAAGAAAACTAGCTGCTATGTGCCAAGGGGCTAAAGAGATGAGGTAAAATTGGAGTTGAAAAGAGAAAAAAAACGAATCAATAAAAGATAAATCAAGGGATTAGAATGATTAAACCGATAAAAAAAGAGGATACTCTTTTAGAAGAAATCAAAGCAACTGCAAATAAATCAGAGGGACTTCGAATTTGGTGGCTTGGGCAAAGCGGCTTTCTGATCCAATGGAATAAATTTCACCTCTTACTGGATCCCTATTTATCTGATAGCTTAACAAGAAAATATGCAAATACAGAAAAGCAGCACGTAAGAATGAGTGAACTTGTAATTTCTCCCGAGAAATTAAATTTCATTGATTTAGTGACTTCCTCTCACAATCACACAGATCATTTAGATGCTGAAACGCTTAATCCAATTCTTGATGCAAACCCCGGAATTCAATTCATTATCCCTGAAGCCAATAGAGATTTTGTTGCGGAACGCTTAGGTTGCGACAGAAACATTCCGATAGGGCTTGTAGATCAACAAAGCCATATTTTAAACGATAAGGTATCTATAACTGCAATTCCTTCTGCTCATAATGAATTGGAAACCAATGAAATCGGTCAACATAAATTTTTAGGATTCATTATTAAGGTTGGCCCTTACACTATCTATCATTCTGGAGATACACTTTGGTATGAAGGGTTAGAATCAAAAGTTGCTCCTTTCAAACCAGATGTCATGCTATTACCAATCAATGGAAATAGACCAGAACGCAAGATCGCCGGTAATATGAGTTCGGAAGAGGCAGCAAAGTTTGGAAAAGCAATAGATACTGGAGTTGTCATTCCCCATCATTACGATATGTTTGAGTTTAATACGGAAGACCCAGCAAACTTTGTAAAAGCAGCTGAACAGGAAGGCATCCCCTATAAAGTGCTGGAAATAGGTGGAAAATTAGAGATCTAGATTCAACAACAAGTCCCATGCAACGAAGAAATTTTCTAGCCGCAATTCCATTACTGATGACTTTGGATTTAAAGGATTTTGGTATGGACCAACTTCCCATTTCCAGTAATGGATACAACTGGATCACATTCTTTCGTCGAGATGGAAAAATTTGGGGAGAAGATCTAGCTAAAGATATGGCCTTGTATTCAAAGTCGGGATTGCATGCCTATGAGCCCAGTATCGAAAATGCCACCATGCTTGAAAAGCTAATTCCAGAGATGAAAAAAAATGGAATCGCCATGCCCTCAATGTATGCGAACTCGGTGCTTCATGATCAATCTGAAGTGGAAAAATCGATCCAAAATATCATGGAAATTGCAGAGGTAGCTGCTCCTTTTGGCTGCAAAATCTTCGTCACCAATCCCAGTCCAATTGATTGGAATAATCCCGTAAATAAATCTGATGCAGAGCTAAGGCTACAGGCCGAATCCATGAACAGACTTGGTAAACTACTCCGGCAAAAAGGAATTACCCTAGCCTATCATACCCATGATATGGAATTGAGGGCGGGAGCTCGGGAAATTCATCACGTTTTACAAAATACTGATCCAAAAAATGTCTCTTTTTGTTTTGATACCCATTGGGTGTACAGAGGTTCGGACAATTCCGAATTAGCGGTTTTTGATATCTTAAAAATGTATGGAGATAGGGTAATAGAACTGCACCTTCGTCAATCAAGTAATGGGATTTGGGACGAAACTTTTTCAGCCAGAGGCGATATTGATTATTCCAAATTTGCTCAACAACTCAAGAACAAAAAAATCAAACCACATCTAGTTATCGAGCAATGCCTAGAAGCAAAATCTCCTGCTAGTATGGGAGTTGTGGAAGCTCATCAGAAAGATTTGGAAGCTGTAAAAATTATTTTTGATAGGTAACAGTTTTTTTCATCAACCAATCCGTTTGGATTTCATCTCCAAAAGGAAATGGATGCGTCCCAAATTTCACCAGACCGTTCTTTTCATAAAAGCGGATCGCTCTGGCATTCTTCTCCCAGACACCCAGCCAAACATATTCCAGACCTTGCTTTCTGGCAAAATCAAACGCGTAATCCAATAAATCCTTCCCAAGCCCTATTCCTAAAAACTCCTCCAAAACATAGAGTCTTGAAATCTCCAAACTCTTAGGATCATGGATATCTGTCTGTGCCGGAACCAGATTTACTTTGGTATATCCGATGATTTTCCCCTCCTTTTTGCCACAAAAAACTTGGAGCAGGGATTCAAGAATTCTTTATGGTACTGAGGCAAGGTGAACGCTTCATCCAGATAGGCATACACATTCTCGATTTTGTTTCCTGCAGTAAAAGCTTCCAAAAATGACTTTCTGGCCATTAAAACCAATTCCTCCAGTTCTCCTGCTTTTACTTCCTCAATCGTAATAGAATTCCTCATTTAATTCTTGTTCAAAATTTTCAGCGCCTGATCGATTTGATTATTGGGAAACTCCCCTAAAATCGCCCGGTATTCTCCGGTGGGATGAATCACCACAAAACTTCTGCAAGGATACGGAAATTTAAAAAATTGATTTTCGAAAACTCCATCAGGATCAGGCATCCAGGTTATGATTCCCTGGTATTTCTCCAACCCATGGGAGTTTTTAAATATGTAAGCCGGCTCCCCCGCATTTCGCTTCGCTGCTGTTTTCAACAAATAGTCATGAGTTTTCTGAAAGTATCGGGTATCGTAGGCATTGTCGCCGGTAGAATTGCATTCATCCTTTCCTGGATAATAAACGACAATCAGGGATTTCCCCTCTTTCAGATCCTGCATTTTCCCTAACTTCTCATAGAAAATCTCCGGTTCCACCTTTCCAAAAGGCATTCTATAAATCAGCATCATCACCTCAGGATCCTCACTGGGCACTCCGAAATATGGCCCATTCAATATCTTATTCTGAAATTCATCTTTGGAAACAGACCTCCCCATCTCATCCCGATACTTGGTCTGGGCCGAAAGAGAAATACTGAGTAAGAAGAAAACAAGAATCGGGATAAACTTCATGCAACCTAATTTGGGGCTAGAAAACTACTGATTAATTGTATTCCAGAAAAAATATTGCCCTAAGAAGATTAAAAATCCTCACCCTGGTCTGTGTCTCATAGACCGGAACCTGCAGCGTCAAGTGGTCTTTGAAGAAACAGACTACGGCTCCTAAAGGAAAATCCCGCCCGAAACCTCGATTCGCTGACCATTGATCCAACGGGCATCTTCGCTGCACAAGAAAGCAACTACTCCTCCGATGTCTTCCGCTTCTCCAACTCTTCCCAATGCTGTGGCACCAGAAATCAGCTTTCTCTTTTGTTCGTTATCCCGATTTTCTCCTCCGCCAAACTCAGTCGCGATAGCACCTGGAGCGACTACATTTGCTCTAATCTTTTTGCCTGCCAGTTCCTTCGCCAGATAGCGAGTCAACACATCCACACCACCTTTCATCGCTCCATAAGCAGAAGAATTAGGAAGACTGAATCGGGCCAAACCTGAGGAAATATTAATGATCCCTCCTCCCTCGCTAAGGAATGGAACAGCCTTTTGAGTCAGAAAATACACTCCTTTTAAGTGAATGTTTGCCATCTCATCGAACATGGCTTCGGTAGTTTCCAAGAAAGGAACATACAAGCCAGTGCCGGCATTATTGATCAGGAAATCAAATGTTTCGCGATGCTTTTCGCTTTGGAGGTATTCATACAGAACCGTAAAAAACGCATCAAAGCCTTTGATTTCACTTGTATCCAAAGGGAGGGCTTTCGCGGTTTGTCCCAATTTCTCGATTTCTGCCACTACCTCATTGGCAGCTTTTTCATTGGTATGATAGGTAATAATTAAGTCTATTCCTTTTTCGGCTAAGCGGAGCGCCATATCTCTTCCCAATCCACGACTTCCTCCCGTGACCAAAGCTATTTTCGTTTCTTTCATTTTATCTGTTGTTTTTGTTTCTACAAATCTCAGGTAAAAACGGTTCCAAGGTGTAGCCAAATCTAGGAATGATGTAGCCAAAAAATGGTTTTCCAACTCCTAACTATTCCCGGATTTCCATTCCTAGACTAATTTTTTGGCAATTCGCCTAAAAAACACCCTGTACTGGGTATAGGGATAAAGAATTTATTTGACGTTCTTATGAGTCTTAAAATCGGCAAAATGCCATTTCCTAAGATTTTCAATTTTGGATAGGTTACAGATATATAAAATGTATGCGAAACTAGTTTCGCATACACAATCGTTAGCGGAAATATAATATGAAGAAAATCATCTTCCATTTTAAGGAAAACTGGATTCGACACGGGTTTGAAACATTAGTAGTTGTGGTTGGGGTTATCATTGCGTTTGGGCTAAATGACTGGAATGAAAGTAGCAAAGCTCGGATTGCTGAAATAGGGATACTAAATGAGCTTATTTCATCTCTTGAAGCTGATTCAAGTGCATTGAGCATCAATATTGCCTTTCATAATCAAGCTATAAAATCAAGTGAAATAATACTGACTGTTTTAGATAGTAAAGGTGCATTCAATGATTCTTTGTCACGTCATTTTGCCTCTATTAATAATTACACCACGTTTGCAAGTGCTCTTGGGCCTTATGAATCATTAAAATCAATGGGTTTTGAAACCATATCTAACAAATCATTAAGATTGGAAATAATTAGTTTATATGATCAGCAGTATATGATACTCAAGAATAATGAAAGAATACTCACCGAAGATATTCAAGAGCTAAAAAGACATTATTATCAGGATCACTTTGAAGAGTTTCAAGTTATTATACCAGATCCACCATATTATGCTGGCAAAATGGTGCCCAATAATTTCAATGAACTTATGCTGAATAAATCCTTCAGATATTTTGTTAGAACCTTAATTAATGACCATGCCAGCTTTAATTTATTGAATAAAATGAATGTGGAACGAGTTAATGAACTGAAAAGAAAATGCCAAGAAGAAATTATTCGACTAAAATAAACTTCCGCTAACAAAAGATTAAATGAATTAAAACTCATTTAATCATCATCGTTGTAGAAAATAAAACTAAAATGAAAAAACTATTATTAGGTATATACATATTTATGATTCTTTTTAGTTGTTCAAATAAAGAGAATCATACTGCTGTAGAAGAGAAAACAAGACAAAATGTCGAATACAATAATGTTCTCAAAGACACTATTTTGTTAGACTTTGATATAATGCAAGTTAAAGTAATTTTCGAATCTGATTCTATTTTGAAATGGAATGTTATTGATGATGATTTGGTGGATTTCCAAACTGAAAAAAGTCAAACATTGCATTTAAACAAACATTCAGTTATAACAACTTGGGTTGAAACAGAAACTGACGGAGACCATATCACTCAATTTGCTGATTTTGAGAATAATGTTGTTGCATCAGTAATAAGAAAAAAGGATGGTACTATTTTTACAGTCTCAGGTACTATTTCGGAGAATGAATAAAAAACTATGTACAAAAACACCTATGCGCAATACCCTACGGGATAAAGCGCATAGCCTTAACGTTAAAACCAGCCCTATCCATTCCTCAAATCGCATTCCCTACTTTCCCTCCAAATCCCCTTCAATTAACTCCAAAATATCACCTAGATCCTCCAGTAAGGGTTCATAATGATTTGTTTTTGTAGCCTCAGAGGTCAGCATAAAAATCAGTAACTCATTTTCAAAAGCCCGGGAATCCAGAATACCCAGATTACTTACCTGCTTAGATGGAGCTGGAATATCAAGTACCTGACTGACTCCGGTCTGCTCAAAAATAGTCAGGATACTGTAATCCTCCGTTCGGAACAAATCCAGCACATCCTCCCGCTGACTGCTCAGTTCCGCCTCTTGCCTTTTGATGTCATCCATCGTAGCGAGCCAGGAAGTCAGTTTCTTCCGCAGCTCAATGCTGGAAATATTTTTCAAATTCCCCGAGTTGATCAGTTCGTTTAAAAAGGAATTATTGGGATTAAAAGAAATATCATCCGAGAAAGTACCAAATAGCAATTCAGAAAGCCGTTGATCGGTCGCTTGATTTGGTTCCGAATGGATGAAATTCAGAATTTCCCTTGCCCCATCCAGATTCTTTTGGTTGACAGCCAGCAACTCGGTTAATTTCATTTTGCTCACCTGAAACTCAAATCTTAAGCCCGATAGATAGTTCTGCTCGTTATTGGAATCTATCCTTCGGAGGTTTGCATTGTTGATAGCCAAAGCGATTAGAATCCCTATCACCACCAGCACAATTTCCCCAAAAGCATAAATCAGGTAATTACTGAACCTTCTTTCTTTGATCAGGCTTTCACGAATCTTTCTAAAAAATTTGATCATCGTATTACAAGTAATTATTAACAGCGTCTCTTTTTTCTAAAATCACCTTAAACTAAAAAAAATGACAGGTCGCTCCAATTCAACTTTTAAATATGTTTGAGTCCCAGGCACAACTCCTGCCTATCCTTCTTTTCCAACTTTGAAGGATTTTTTGATTCTATGCTAAACCTAGCATCCGAAATTATTGCGTATTTTTTTGAAAGGTCCTTAGCTCGTGAATTTGGTAGGAAGGAATAAGACTGTACAAACATTTCATGATTGGACTGGTAATCCTTGCAATGCAAAAAATTGGAAGTATTTTAATGATTCATTACCAATACCTTAGATACGAAGAGCCAAACATTTAAACTACCCGATTATCAATCAAAAAAATTGCAGCAGCCAAACACATTTTTTATGTCGGAAAATTTAGCCAAACCCAATCGGATCCTTTCAATTGACGTATTGAGAGGATTTGACATGCTCTTAATAATTTTTGCAGATCGTTTTTTTATCAGGTTAAATCAAGGAGCAGGAACTTCATTTACTGAATCCTTAGCCAATCAATTTGATCATCCGGAATGGTTTGGTTCTACATTCTATGATATTATCATGCCCCTGTTCTTATTCGTTGTTGGAGCCGTTATTCCATTTTCTTTATCCAAACGCATGCAAGAGAACACCTCGAAAAGCGCTATCTACAAAAAACTCATCAAGCGTTTTGTGATTCTTTTTATTTTGGGATGGATCGTTCAGGGTAATTTATTGGATTTAGATTTGTCTACGTTTCATGTTTTTAGCAATACCTTACAAGCAATCGCTGTTGGCTACTTTTTTTCTTGTATCGCCTATATCAATTTGGATAGAAAGTGGCTCTACGCAATTTTTGCCTTTTGCCTCATCGTATACGCTTTGATTTTAACGGTTCCTACTATTCCGGGAATCGGAAAAAGTGTCCTACTTCCTGATCGTAATTATGCTCTGTATTTTGACCAGTTGGTTTTTGGAAGATTTGACGATGGACTTCAGTACACTTGGTTTCTAACTGGATTAGGGTTTACCGCTACTACCTTATCTGGACTCTTTGCCGGGGAACTTATTAAATCAAAACTCCCCAGAGAAAAAGTCGCTTTGTATTTATTAATTGCCGGAATTGCTGCGCTAGGATTAGGATTGATATGGGGGATTTGGCATCCGATTGTGAAAAAAATATGGACCAGTTCATTTGTCCTGGCATCATCAGGAGTTTGTTATATTCTACTGGCCTTATTCTATTGGGTGATTGATGTAAAAGGGAAAATCAAATGGACATTTCCACTGAAAGTGATCGGAATGAATGCGATTACTGCTTATGTGCTTTCTCACGTATTCAATTTCTCTAGGATCGCAGACTTCTTATTATTCGGATTAGAACAATACACAGGTGCGTATTACGGTGTCATCAATACCATTGGAGGTTTTGCAATCCTATACCTCTTATTATGGTATATGTATCAAAACAAGACTTTTATAAAAGTATAATTATCGGTCAAATCAACGCTTTCCTAAACACTAAATGAAATATCTGATCTACGCTGGCATTCTGGGATTTTCTTGTTGGGGTATTTCTGAAGTTATTGAAATATTCAGTGGTTATACTCCATCAGTTTATTATTTAACAGCATCCTATCATTTTTTTGCAGGATTTGGAATCTGGGCTTTACATAAAATCCAATCGGCTAAAAATAATCTCCTAAGTCAAATTGGCGCTGTCATTATTTTGATCACCTACTTAGGATTAACATATTTCCCAATACAGGTCATGAATTCTGGTTTGAGTATTTCTGAATTTCTTGCCGGTAATACCCTCTATAAACTAGTTGGGGGAATTTGGTTTCTGGGAATGATGCTATTTGGTATTTCAATTTTGAAAACCAAATTTTACCCTTTTTGGACTGGTATTATTTTCATTCTGGGAACGATCTTCTTTGTATCAATTTTGCCTTTAACGGGATCCAGCTTACTTCTTAATTTGTCAAACCTCCTATTTTCAATATCAGTCCTTTATTTATTAACTCTTGGCATGAAAAATCTAAAAGGAGATTACTTGAAAAGAAAAATAAATGGATCCTTCGAGTAAGAAGTATCAATAGACCAGTTTTAGTCAATCATCTTCAATAATTTATCGCCCAATTCTTTAGCACCGGAAAGTGGACTATGAAAATTAAAGGCAAGCATCAAATCATGTGGTTTTCCCATCAGTTCCAACGATAGAGCCAATGCTACCCTCCCACCTTTTACGGCATTAAGTTGCCCTTCAAACATTGCTTTTTTCACATCCAACAAGCCTCCTAGCCCTTTCTCAACAATAAAAGTACTGACAGTTGCCATTCCTCCCACAGCATTTTCAATACCCTCCAGGAATTCATTAGCAATAATAAGAGTTGCATTCGCTGATTCTTTTGCTGTAAAAAGTGCCAAAATCCTGGGATCAGCATCAATTGGAAAGGTATTGATAAGTGCTTTTGCTGTTCTTAAAGTTTGTTTAGCTATTTCCAAAGTTCCTAAGGTTGTCGTTTTACCTGTAAATAAGGCCACAATCCGAGGATCAGCATCTATTGGGAAAGCTGTTATGACCGATCTGGCTGCTTTCAAGGTTGCATTTGCTGCTGATAAAGATAGATTGGCTGCCTCCTTGGCAGTAAAGAGACTTAATATGCGAGGATCTGAATCTATAGGAAAGGTATTAATTCCTCTCTCTATTCCTTTTACTACGAGCTTTGCAGCCTCTAAGCCCCCTTTTGCTGTTACCTTGGCTGCTTCAATACCTCCAATTTTCGTATATAGAGCTGTGATCTCTGCCCCTTTGGCCGCTGCATATGCACTATATTCAGCCCATCTGTAGCTTTTTTTATACCAAGGAGAATTATCATACCACTTCTTTTTACTGTTGATATTCCTCCTTAATTCATTTATCCGTGAATAACTACTGTTTATTTCTCTTTGAAGGGAATCAACACTCCTTTGTGCTTTTGTCATTTCATTTTGAGCAGCGACCAATTTTTTGGTATCACTTGCCCTTTCTCTGGCAATCGCTGCTCGCATATTGGTAATATTTGTATCCAAGCCTTTTACTTTGTTCTGCAGGGTGGTAACCGCTTTTTCAGCCTCTTTCACCTTTTTCGTGTCTCTTGCTCTCTCAGCTTTTACCGTATTGCGCATATTTGCAATCTTAGTATCCAGCTCCCGCACCGCATTTTCTACATTAGTGACCTCTCGCTGGGCGCTTTCAACTGCCTTCGTATTCTTTGCTCTTTCATTAACAATATCCCCTCTGGTTTTATCTATTTCCTGTTGAATAGAAGCTATCTTGCTTCTTGCATATTGAATATCATTTTGTGCATCATTGATTTTATTGGTAGCCTCCTGTGCCGCATTTTGAATTGCCTTAACTGCTTCTTCGCGAAGAAAACTTACTAAATCATTACGCATTTGCACTTTCAGATAAAAATCACCTCCCCCTTTCAGGTTTCCACCCGAAGCTTGGATACTTGCCGCAAAAAGATTGAAAATTTTCCCCTCAATTAAGAACTCAAAACCAGTATCATTAATATTAATGTAGACTTGAGATGAAATCCCCAATAAGTAGATCGAACCTGCAATCTCTATTCCCGGGTTTTCCCCCACCATAAGGTTCACATCGATAGTAGGCTTTGGCTGGACTCCTGAACCAGAGATGATGAAAATATTCTCAATATTTATTTCATCCATCTGAGCGAAAATGCGGAAGCCTTTTGTATAATCTAAAACAAAAAGAAATTCAGCATTAAACTCTCCTATATTCATATTCCCTTGAAAACGAAAGCCCTCCTCATAAAACAGCTCCCCTATCTGAGTGGGCATGGGAACAATATGTACGGCTACATCTTCCAAGCCAATATCAAGAATGGTGTTCCTTATTTCAGGGGGTATGTTCCCATAGACATTTCTATCACAAAACTGTTGGATAATATCCTTTAGAAATAGTTGATTAAATGCAGCAGAGACCATGCTCTTTGTTGGGATAACAGTATCCAATTTGACAGCAACACTCCCCTTAAATGAACCGATGGACACCGTACCGGCAAATCCGATAATTGGTGCAGCTACTGCTGGTGGAGGTACAATTCCAACTCCTATTTCAATCGCTAAATCACCGATGGAAAATCCTTTTGTCCCATAGGGTTCTTTCCACTCTCCCAACATGGTAGCCGCGAATGAAGCACTTCTGTTGATTGGAGCAACGCTCATGGTTCCGATAAATTCAAGCTCACTTTCATCCAGCTTTGCCATTACCGAACCTGCAATTCCCACAGAGAAATTGGTTGGAGCGGGATGCAAACGGAATCTCATATTGCCCATTGCAATGTTCTCAGATAATTGAAAACTACCGCCCATATCTGCTTCTAAAATAAGATTAGAAGGTTTGGTACCAATAGCCGCTGAGACATTTAGAGATTCTAAATTCACTAAATCTCCGACTCCTAAGTTGCTTAGGTCTAAATCAGAAATTAAAACAAGGCCTCGGGTAATCTTTTTTCCTTCTGGAATGGTAATAATACTCAAAGGAAGACTATTCGTATCTATACTGGAAAGCACAAGCCCTGTGTCGTTTAAGACTAAATCATCGAGTGCAGATAAGCTTGCATCAATACTTGAAAACTTCCAGTCATCCGCTGGAGCAATTGCTACGGCAAAGCCCCATTTCCCACTTCTGTCCTTACTAACAAGTACCTCCACAGCTCCCAAAGATGAACTCCCTGAAATAGAGAAGGATTTTTTAGTTGGAGATGCAGCTATTTTTACATCTTCTAATGATAGATTCAATACATTGGTTGGAGCAGGGAAACCCTGCAGGGCATCTGTCCCACACAAATCCTGAATAATTGCTCCAAGTGAAAGTGATGCTACCGTAGCCTCAAGCTTATAATCACCGGGAAAGCTGAAAGTTAAATTAAATTCGACCCCACCTATACTCACCTCTCCACCCAAAGTACCAGTAATAGCCTTCCTATTATTTGCAGCTTTTTCACGCTTCAAGGATAGTGTTACCGTATCTATCAACAATCCTGTCACTCCTAAGGGGATTTTCCAATCATTCGTAGAAGTGCCGCTCAGCATAAATTCACCGGTGGTAGAATTAATAGTGAAATCAATATTCTCAAATTTAAAATCTGGCAGGTCAGCCGGAAGCTTCACAGTTTTTAATAACTCCTCTGCTATGGATGAAAGGTTGATGGACGAAATAGTGGAATGAATCGTCAGGTTCTCATCGAGTTTCACAGAAACCATCACCTCAGTACCAAACAATTCAGACTTTCCTTCCAGAAATCCTTCAAATTGATGATTCGTTCTACTTGCATGTAGCTTAAGAGATTTTATTTCAAAGTCACTGCTACTACCAATCCCTATTTTCCAGGTATTTGATGCTGCAGATTGAGAAACAAAGTGGTAATCACCCGTAGAAGGTATTATCGTCAGTGCTGTGTTTTCGAAAGATATTTCAGGCAATTGAGCAGGAAGTGGTAACCCCGACAAGGCCTGCGTTGCAATGCTACCGAAATCAATACGGGGGATTTCTGCCTTTAATTCCCAATCTCCTTCAAAGCCTTTTTCAGCGGTAAGTATGGCATTTACTTCCCCCACTTTGATATCTCCCTGAATGAAGCCAACAAAAGACCTATTCAGGTCCAGCGGACGGGACACATTAATCTCTACTATTAATTTCTCAATTGAAAATACACCAGGTACTATTTCCCATGCTTCTTTTGTCCCAAAGCTGAAGCGAATATTGGCCAATTTGCTTGCACCGAAAGAGGAGGAAGTAGTCACCTCGAGTTCTTTCAGTTGAATATTGCCCAAGACATCAATTTGTTCAGGAATACTGATTGTATTTCGACCTCCCACAACTTGAGCAAGATCAGTAAGAGAGGGGAACGGTATATCTGTTAAATCGGCAGCTAGTACAAGCTCGGATGCTCCTGAATACTCAGCAGTTAAAGGAATTTTAGTGTTTCCCAACTGCATGGTGCAATGCAGACTACCCTTATAATATCGATGCAATAATTCATTTTCTATACTTGGCTCCAAAGTTGCCAGGGATAGGCCCGCCTCTGAAAGCGTAAACCAGGATAGACCCGGGATATCTAATTTATGATCAGCCGGCATCCCTACCTCCACATTAACTATTAGTACCTTGTTTACCTCAGTAATTAGCATTTTAAAATCCAGAGGGAGTCCTGTCGCCCAAGGAGAGGAACCTTTAAGTTCAAGTGTGTTTTCAGCAACATGAAAACTAATTTCTACACCTCCTAGGGTTAAAGATTGGGCTTCTGAGTAGTATTCAAGCAATGTCCCAATTGGAGGGACAATTAATGTTAGTTGATCAAAGGAAAGGATGCCATTTTGAGCTTCATCTTTTAGCTGAGAAGCAAGATCTTTAAGAGTCATGTTGTTTTTTGGCTAAGTGAAAAATGAAAAAATTAAGTCGTTGAGGGAATATAGGATGTCCTTTTAGGTGTCGGCAAGGAATTAGAGGGGTCGTTGTTCCCCAATGAATTTCTCACACTAGCCCACTCTTTTCTAAATCTATTTTCTGAAAAATAGGTGCTGTTTTCTGTCTTATCCACATCCAAAGGACCTAATCCTACACAAATCATTTCGTACAAAACTGTACTACCAGAATCGACATCAACACCGGGCTGCATGCCGTTTGCATTGTAATAAGCATGAACTAATTCATGAGCAAGACCTATTGCTGCTGGCCTATTCTTATTTTGCCCCGAATTCTTGATTTTAAATGAAACAGCCGATGCGGCCTTAATACCAATTTGGGCCTGTTTATAAAATAATATTGTAACCGCTTGCTGTATAAAAGTATGTTTGGATACTTCTAATGCTCCGAAAAACTTCTCTCCAAATTTAGTGTTTCGGGTTTCTAAACTTCCCTTTGTGAACCAGTTCCTCAAATCATCCGCCTTTACTTTGACATTGCTTTGTGGGGAATTATTGGCTTTTGCTGTAAGAAAACCCGAATCAAGGTCTTGAATTCCAAAATGAGTAAGTAAGGGAGCTTTGTTAATTTGATCTGCAAACCAATCAAAGCGTTTTATTTCATCCGCTATTTGACTCACTTCCTGAAGAGCTTTTTTTAATCTATTACATTCATCAACGGTAAGATTCGTATCAAAAAGTATTTTTGCAATGTCACATCTGGTATCAAAGCTTGACACTGAATTGCCGTGTTCAGAAAGATTGATAGTGATCAAAACATCTCCATTTCTGAGAAAATCCAATAATTTTTTTCCGCTTTGAGTTTTATAAATTAGGTCTAGACAATCTTGAACATATTGAACATACCCTTGAACTGCTTTATTGATTAATAAATTGGTACTGTTATAAAAAGTCGCAATATCAGCTATTGTAGTTGTCACTTCATTAGGAAGGCTATAAAGTGTTTCTGGTTTAAAAGCGCTCAAGGGAGAAAAATTATCCATAAACATTTTTTCCGAAAAGCTATTCTTGTTCACTACAATCACAATTCCTTTGATCCCTACCGGATTAATAGGTAATTCATCAAAATTCGCATTCCAAAGTGCCTGATTATTTGGTTCCCAAAGCTTGTAATATTGCTTATTAGAATTTGGAATAATTGGTCCGCCAATTACCACATCGTTACGAACATGATTTTGTCTGGTGCGTGTTCGATTTGATACTAAAAAATTCCCCATGGCCTATTTACTTTAAGTAAGTTTGTTGATTTGTGATAATACCCTTTCCTTTTTCATTAGAATTTCTTTAATGCGTGGGTCTTCTTCGATAGGAAGTAAATGGGCTCCGGCATAAAAAGCCTCCAACTGAATTTTCTTGAATTCAATCTCTCCAACCAATGGATTATGTTCTAAATAAAGTCTTCCAATCTCTTCTTCTTTATCTGAAATTTCTTTCAGTCTTCGAGAGACTTCTATATTCAGTTGCTGTTTAGCTATTGGCTTTTCAAGGTCAGGTACATTGGAAAAATGCTCTTGCCAATCTTTAATCTCTTCCTTTCTCTTTGCACATATTTTTTTGAGCCTATTGATTTTATTGTTTAGTTGTGCTTTGGTTGCAATGAGGCTATTAATTTCAGCTTTAAGAGTTGCTTCCGAAGTTGGACGAGTTTTTCTTTCTTGTTTGACCACCTGTTGAGTTCGTTCCAAAATCTGGTCTAACCTGCGAAGCAAAGCGCTTAATTCTTTTAGCTCATTTGCAGATTTATTTGTTTTAGTAGACATGTTTGCGGTAAGATTTGTGAGGTATTCAGCTAATGCTTAGTTGCTTATTAAAAAATATGCTGAAGTAACTTACTACTTCTTTTTCGATTAGCAATATTATTTTTTGTATTAAGACAGAAATTTTATCTATTTAATTGCTTGAAATTGAACCATTTATAAAAAATATAGAAATTTATTCGAAAGGGACGTTGTCAATTCCATGAATCTCCAGCAATGGCTTTATTAAACTTGTAAAAGAAAAATTTATAAACCAATGAAGAAATATGAGTAGGACTATTATCGCTTCGCTGTAAAATTTGATGTAAATAACTTATTAAAGAAATCAAAATTCATTATCTTCCTATAGCTTTTATACTTAGTATAATTTCAATTAAATATCAAATTTTTTGAAGCTATGCGATTTGATGTAAATTATTGTTCCATTTTTTTAAAACATGATTCTCTTCGAAGCTTATTGATTCTTTTACTATCAGCTATAATTTTTGCTTGTGATTCCAATAATAGTGATAGTGACCAAAAGCCTGATCCTCCAGAAAAAATAGAAAGCAAACTAATCTGGCCGATTGATTGTATTCCCGGAAAAACTTGTACAAACCTTGGTTACCCAGACATCAATAATACAGGTCTTGCTTTTGACTGTCAAGAACCCGGATACATAGGGCATCAAGGAACGGATATTGGAATCAACTCTGAACAGATGGAGGCAGGTATTGATGTCTATGCCGCGGCAGATGGTATTGTTCAATGGGTATTTGATGGGAAATACGATAAATGTCCCGATAATCATCCAGATTGCGATTCTCCTCCTTCAGGATGGGCCATTCCTGGACAATCTAACGGATATAGGGTTTGTACAGAAGTGGGAAATTATTGTCAAACTGGAGAATATGGCTGTTTCTGGTGTTTTGATGGAGGAAATGTTGTGGTCATCATGCACCCTGGTATCCCAGGTGTTTTTGCTACCCGGTACGATCATTTTAAAACAAATTCAATCACAGTAAAGCCCGGAGAAATGGTTTCACAAGGGCAAAAGATTGGAGAAGTAGGGAGCGCAGGGAATTCCTCCGGACCTCACTTACATTTTGAAGTTTGGGGAACAGGGTATTATGAACTGATTGATCCTTGGGCTGGAGAATGTGGTCCAAACTTTAATTCTCCACTTTGGAAAAATAACCCACCATGGGATTAATCGGATCTTCCAATCTTTCTGGAAGACTTTTTTTTAATAAACCTCACTTTTTATTTAAACTAAGAATTATTTTCATTTACTTAAAATGCAGTAGGTGGAATATTCAATAAACGTCTCTTAGCTAAGGTTAAGTACACTGTTTATCTTAATGCTTGAAACTTTAAAAATTGAAATAAAAAAATTCCTCTTAGCATTCCTTTTATTTTTTTCAATTCATCAATCAGAGGCTGAATGCATAGGCGGAATATCCTACTGCCCAAAAAAAATACGATCAGCCAAAGTCCATTAATAATTGTGGAAGGTTACAGCTTTGGTCAAATAATAATTTACTCTTTTCAGTATGATAGAATTCCATTTTTAGAATCTGAGAATGGAGAAATGGTTGAATTGGTACTAAAAGAATTTTTAGAAGGACAAAGAGGATTAACGCAAGCAGTTTTCAGACCTTCCAAAAAATTAAAACTTCGTAAAAAGTACTTTTTGAAATTTACAGAAATTCAAGGAGGGTTCAACTTAAGTAACTTAACCAGATACAATACTGAAATAGGTGAAAATGAAAGGGTAGCTTGGGAAGTTACTCAAAGAGAATCTGACATATTAAAATCCGGTATAAACTTAGAATTTGAGAAGACAAATGTGGAATATTCTGCCGAAGGGCCTGAGGCAAATGCCATCTTCCAACCCCATCATGGTTCTGAATCCGAAATATGGTATAGAGCTGAAGTCTATGACGAGCAATCCAAAAGTTCAAATATTATTATCCTTACTGAATGGCAAGGAAAATTGCAGGTAGGACATGGGATCTGCGCAGGTGCATTCAAATTCAACAAAGATGGAAATTACAAGGTCCGGTTTACTCCAATGAACATTGATGCGAAGGAACTAACAACGACGGAATGGACATCTTTTGAAAGTCCTTATAAAAACGCTGTGAATCCTTTCGGATTGGATATTTTAAAACCAGCTTCTGACGTGAAACATCCTATTTTTGACGCGTTATTCCCCTCCTATTTGTATTTGAATTGCTAGGTTTGAAATACAAGAAACTAACATAAAAATCATGGCTCTAATAAACCCCTACATCAACTTCAATGGAAATGCTGAGGAAGCATTTAATTTTTACAAAGCTGCATTTGGTGGAGAATTCGCAAACATTATGCGATTTAAGGATATGCCAAGTTCGGAGCATCCCATTTCAGAAAAGGAAGAGACAAAATCATGCATATCGCACTTCCTATCGGCGGAAATATCCTAATGGGAAATGACGTTCCCGAATTTATGGGCAAGGTCAATGAAATGGAAAACCGCTCCAAAATCTCCATCAGCGCAGAAAGCAAAGAGGAAGCCGATCGATTATTCAATGCGCTTTCAGCAGGAGGATCTGTGGAAGTCCCCATGGACAATAGCCCTTGGGGCTCCTATTTCGGCATGTCCCGGGATAAATTTGGAATTGAATGGATGATTGATTTTGATCCAAAATTCAGTGGAAAACCTTAAAAAAATAAGCCTCATGTCTCCACGAGGCTTATTTTTTTATCTGATCATTCCCTCAATCACAGGAGCAGCCTTGTCATCTGGATACTCCAAACCAAGTAATTTGAAAACAGTTCTAGCAACCATCGCAGTTTGCCACTGCCCTTTCATTTTCATTTCTCCCAGAGCAGGAGTATCCGGTCCTATCGCAGCAAGCCAAATTTCTCCTGCCTCCGGAATGGAAGATCCATGTCCTCTCCAACTGATTTTGCTTGTTCCTCGACCATGATCCACACCAATAATCAAGGTTGTTTTCTCCTTGTATTGAGGATCAGATTGGATAAAATCCCAGATCTCTTTGATATAAGCATCCGTTTGCTTGGCTGACCAGATGTATTGATCGTAATGATTTTCATGCGCCCAATCATCTGTTTCTCCATAAGAGATATATAGCACCTTTGGCTTTTTGGTTTTCAAAGCTTCCATTGCATAATGATGCGTAAAAGGATCTAATCTAACCCCTCCCCAAGGACCTCTGATTTCATCTTGCATGCGATTCAGTAATTGTTCCTTTTCAGTAAGCTGATCACCTTCTGCTTTCGCAAAACCGGCATTTACCGGAATCCCGCTTCTTGTTTCATTGATGATAAAAGGGAATACATCCCAAGACCCAAAAGCTAAAACTCTCCCTTTGTAAGCTGGGATTTCATTCAAATGCTCCAGCATTGTTTTGTTCGGGTTGTTTATCTTATCGTTACTCGTGATCCGCTCATCATCTGCAAATCCACTCAGAAATTCAT
The DNA here is from genome assembly GCF_039563885.1 of Algoriphagus sp. SE2. Lineage (NCBI taxonomy): Bacteria > Pseudomonadati > Bacteroidota > Cytophagia > Cytophagales > Cyclobacteriaceae > Algoriphagus > Algoriphagus sp. SE2. The sequence goes on from NZ_JBCLWJ010000011.1 coordinate 150,707, forward strand.
TATACCCCGGATAGGAAAACCACATGGTGTTTTGGTTATTAACGAAGTTTCCATAGGCACGATTCCCGTATATTTGACCCTCTTTCGCTAGCGTATTCCAGAAAAATGGAAGTAATTTTTCTCTTCTAACTAGCGGATCATCATCCCAAAAATCAGGCAATAAAGAGCCAGGTGTTTCAATCATTCCTGTATCATCCACCAGCAAGGAATCAGCACCAGTGAACACTTCTTGCCATCTCATCCCATCGAAGGTAATTAAGATCACATTTTCTGTTTTATTTTCCTGAGCATGTACAGATCCAGCAAGAAATAAAAACCCAAAGGAAAGAATAAGGCTAATTTTTATAATTTTCATTTCATTGATTTTCAAACTTAAGGTAGTAATGTAAATGCGCCTTTCACAAGAATCTTAGAATTTTCATCCAAATTTTGATTGGGATAGATTTCGACCTCCTCATCATTCTGCCTTCCCAATTTAACTTCCACTTTGGTTAGTTGAAAGCTTCCATTGTTGTTGCCTCTTTGAATCAAAACATAGGGAATTCCATCTGACTCAACAATTGCTGAAGCAGGTAAAGACCATCCCTCTTGTGGCTCTAATTTTATTTTTGCTTCCAAAAACATTCCCGGCACTAATTTATCTTCAAGACTTTCATCTAATAAATGTGCGTGGATAGGGACAAACCTTTCTTCGCTGATTGCTTTTCCAACCACATGAACTTCTGCAGCAAATTCTTGTCCTGGCATATCGGGCATCGTGAAACTTACCAGCTGTCCTTCTTTCACATTCATTGCATCCTTTTCAAAAACGCTCAATTCAATGTGCATATGATTGGTATTAATGAGCGTTGCTGCTTTTGAAGCAGAGGGCAAGAATGCCCCTGGTACGGTAAAAATTGATTCAACAAATCCTGAAATCGGAGAAATAATTGGGACTTTTTCTTTAATATTCTCAGCCGTCAAATTATCGGTATTCACATGAATCATCCCCAATTGTTTTTTAAGGCTTTCAGCTCTTGCCAAGGTTGTCTTATATTCTGACTCAGCTTTTAAATATCCTTTTTGGGAAGCTATTTTCTCTGAGTATAAAGTCTTCTGTCTTTCAAATTCCTCCTTTAAATAATTCAGTTGGCTGGAAGCCTCCAAATAATCTTGTTGCAATTTTACAAACTCAGGGCTTTCCAAATAAAACAGAACTTCTCCTTTACGAATTTGCTGCCCTTCTATCAGTTTTAATCCGCTAACATAACCTCCGTAAAATGGCGTGATATCCTGCATCCCTTCAACTGGAATTTTTATCTCTCCTTGTACTTTCACCTCTTGGGAGAAAGTTTTTAACACAATTCCACCCCACTTCATTTCCATAGCCTCAAATTGATCTTCGGTAAGAATAATTTGATTTGGATCAGATTCCATAGACTGAACCTCAATAGAATTCCCACTTTCATCCGAATTAGAACTACATCCGATTAGCGTTGCAAAGCTCAATGATAGTAGTAGCGTTGCGTAAATTTTTGATTTTATAGCTTCCATCAGTTGATGAGGTAATTAATTTCTAAAATATTGATTTGATAATTATATCTGCTTTGCAAATACTGAAGCGTGATATTCATTGAATTCTCCATAAGCTGCACATATTGAAGGAAATCTATTTCTCCTTCTTGGTAAGATCGCTGGGCCTGCTCCATCAGTTGAGTGGCAAGCTCTTTTCCTTCCTCTTGATAATATCGAATTACTTCAGAGTTTTGATCCAGCTTATATTGCGTTTGATTATATCGGGAATTCAAATTATTCTCATAGCTCATTGCTTCCAACTCCATCATTCCCCTTTGAAACTCACTGGCTCTGACTTGAGATCTTTGTGCTCCAAAAAACAATGGGACGGTAATTCCACCATGGATCCCAGGGTATATTTTGGAATTTGGGTAACTATTAGACCCTCTAAAAACATCAATCTGAATATCTGGCAATAGCTTTCTTTTTTCCACCTGAACTTGATGCTCGGCCTGAATCAATGCATTTTGATAATAGTTGACACCTGGATGTGACTCTGTTTCAAAGGTGATTTCTTCCTCCATCTCTATTTCCGTAGGCACTATTTGTAAGTCCCCTTCCCAGTTTAATTGAGTTTTCAAATCTTCTATCGCTACCCGGTAATTTTGATTTGCTTCTGTCAATTTCAAAGCAATTTCTCTTTGCTTTCCAGAAGCTGTCAATTTTTCCAAATAATTGGTTTCGCCTAATTCAAACCTTCGATTACTGGCCGAAGCAAAGGCTTTGTACAAACTATCTAATTTGGAATAATGGGCTTCTACTTCTTTCCAGTGAACTGCTGTGATGTAGGCCTTGCTAACTTGTCCTTTAAGTGTGCGCTCTTGAAGATTTAATTGGTTTTCAAGCATTGCAACCTGATCTTGCAGGACATTTTTCTGAGCTGAATACAAGGAAGGGAAAGCAATGTTTTGACTAATTCCCCACTTGTTGTTAGCAAAACCATTTTCGGCAATATCATTTTCATCCCGAGAAAAATAAATCTGTGTTTTGGCGAGATCCCAACCTGCCCCTGTTCTTACTGTTGCTGCTTCCAACCCTTTTGAAGCAGCTTGGTAATTCAAGTTCTTTTCTATTGCAATTGTAAGAGCCTCATCCAAGGTGATCTTGCTAGTTTGATCTTGAGCAAATAACACCGTTACATTCCCTAAGAAAAAGAGAATCAAAATACTTAAACCAACTTTTTTCGCTTTAGAAAAAGAAAGCTTTGCTCCTCCTTTGAATAATACGTAAAGCACAGGCAATACGACCAAGGTCAAAACCGTCGCAGAAATCAGACCTCCAATTACCACAGTGGCCAGCGGCCTTTGAACTTCCGCTCCTGCGGACTCGGAAATTGCCATGGGTAAAAAGCCTAGAGCTGCTGCGGATGCGGTTAACAATACAGGTCTAAGTCTCTCTTTGGCACCAATAAGTACCAACTGCTTGATGTCAGAAAATTTTGATTCCATAGATTTAAAATGTTCTATCAATACAATCCCGTTCAATACCGCAATGCCGAACAAGGCTATAAAACCGACTCCAGCAGAAATACTAAATGGTAGATCTCTAATCCATAAAAGCAGTACCCCTCCAATGGCAGATAGTGGTATTGCTGAATAAATCATCAAGGCATCTTTTGCCGAAGAAAAAGCAAAATACAGCATGACAAAAATCAAAAATAAAGCTATTGGAACTGCTATCATTAATCTATCTCTTGCTTGTTGGAGGTTTTCAAATTGTCCTCCATAATCTACTCTATATCCTTCGGGGATATTTATCTGCGTTCTGACAATCTCCTGAATATCATCTACCACTGACTGGAGATCCCGATTTCTCACATTTACGCCCACTACTATTCTTCGCTGTGTATCGTCCCTTGAAATTTTAGCTGGACCTTTTGTATAGGAAATTTTTGCCAACTCACCCAAAGGAACACTACCTCCACTTGGAAGTAAAATTGATGCTTGTTCGAGATTCGAAATATCTTTTCTAAAATCTTTCTCAAATCTAACAACTAGGTCAAACTGCCTTTCACCTTCAAAAACAGTCCCTGCGGTAGCTCCGGCAAAGCCCATTGTCACGATATCATTTAGCTCAGAAATATTCAATCCATATTTTGCTATTTTACTTCGATTGTATTCAATCTTCATTTGAGGTAACCCGTCTACTTTCTCAATGGTAATATCCGCAGCCCCTTCCACACCTTGGATAGCTGCTTCAATTTCCTGTCCTGTTTTGAGTAATTGATCCAAATCCTCTCCAAAAACTTTGATTGCCAAATCTGCCCTAACCCCAGTAATAAGTTCATTGAATCTCATCTCAATCGGCTGTGTAAACTCAAAATCAAGGCCCGGAATAATGCTTAATGCCTCTTTAAACTCATCAGCCAATTCATCTTTGGTTTCAACTGTCGTCCATTCATCAGGTGGAATCAAAGTCACAATGACATCTGTTTCTTCCATAGACATAGGATCAGTGGGAATTTCAGCAGCACCTATTCTTGTCACCACCTGATTCACTTCAGGGAATTTCTTTAAGATTTTTTCAATCTGTGTCATGGTTTCCACGGTATTGGTCAGGGTAGTTCCGGTCTTCAAGACAGGTTGAATTACAAAATCCCCTTCATCCAATGTTGGAACAAACTCGGATCCCATCGTTGAAAACAAAAAGACCGTTGCAACAAGCAAGGTGAAAGCTGTTCCAAGTACGATTTTAGCATGGTCAAGCGCCCATTTAATCGAAGGTTCATAAACCTTATTTACATTCCGAATCAGTATAGTTGATATATTTTTTGGTCCAGGAGGTGTGGTCTTCAGAAACATTGCAGACGCTACAGGCACATAAGTTAGTCCTAAAATCATTGCTCCGATTAAAGCAAAACTGAACACCTCAGCCATTGGCCGAAACATTTTCCCTTCTACTCCAGAAAGTGAGAGAATAGGGATAAAAACAATGATGATGATAATCTGACCAAAAATAGCTGAATGCATCATTTTTGACGCACCATGTAAGGCTACCTTATCCTTTTCTTGTTGAATTTCATTTTTACCTAAACCAGCAAAATTATGATGGATCTGGGTAAATCTGTATGCAATAAATTCCACAATGATTACAGCACCATCAATGATAATCCCGAAATCTATGGCACCAAGACTCATCAGATTTGCATCAACCCCGAAGATATACATCATAGACAGCGCAAAAAGTAAACTAAGTGGGATTACAGAGGCTACAACTAAGCCAGACCGAAGATTCCCCAGGAGCAAAACCACTACAAATACTACGATCAAACAACCTTCGATCAAGTTTTGGGAGATGGTTGCCGTGGTTCTTCCTACCAATTCAGATCGATCAAGAAAACCATTGATAATAATTCCCTCAGGTAGACTTAGCTTCATTTCTTCAAGCCTCTCTTTAACCCGGTCAATAGTTGCTTTAGAATCAGCCCCTTTAAGCATCATCACCTGACCGAGAACTTTTTCTCCTTCCCCATTTCCAGTTATTGCACCAAAGCGGTTGGCATGGCCAAATCCTACTTCTGCTATATCTCTTATGTAAACAGGAGTGCCATTTCTAGACTCTATTACGATATTTCCGATATCCTCTAAGCTTGTGACCAAGCCTTCCCCTCTAATGAAAAAACTCTCATTGGTTTTCTCTATATATCCACCACCTGCAATTGAATTGTTTTGCTGCAATGCCCGAAATACATCAGACAAACCAATTCTCATCCCTCTCAATCTCTCAGGGTTGATGGAAACTTCGTATTGCTTTAAAAATCCTCCCCAGGTATTCACTTCTACTACCCCTTCGATTCCAGACAATTGCCGTCTTACAATCCAGTCCTGAATAGTTCTTAAATCTGTGATGGAGTATTCATTTTCATATCCAGGGGCTACATCTACTACATATTGGTAAATCTCTCCCAAACCCGTTGTGATTGGACCCATGAAGGGCTGACCAAATCCTTGGGGAATACTTTCCTGTGCAATTTTTATTCTTTCTGCAATCAGCTGTCTTGGTAGGTAGGTCCCCAGGTCATCTTCAAAAACGATCGTTACAACGGATAAGCCAAATTTGGAGACGGAACGGATTTCCTTTACACCGGGAAGATTTGCCATTTCCAGCTCAACCGGATAGGTTAAATACTTTTCGACATCTTCTGTTGCTAAGTTTCTGGAAGTGGTGATTACCTGAACTTGATTATTGGTTACATCTGGAACAGCACCAATGGGGAGGTTCATCAGGGAATAGATTCCAAAACCAATCCATCCAATGATGATAAGAAAAATGATGAGCTTATTATTTATGCTCCAATGAATAATTTTGTCTAACATAGAATCAACTAGTAATTAGACAAAAATCTATAATAATTAAGAGAGCATGCTTATTAAAACCTTAAGATTACCTTAAATATGCGAAATGGCTAGAATCCCAGACGAAAGGTACTACCGTGCCCAATCTCACTGGAAACACTAACATCAATCCCACTTTCCTGAGCTAATTTCTTGACTATCGCCAAACCTAAACCCGTACCGGGGATCAACTTTTCAAGAGCGGATTGATCTCTATAGAAAGGATCAAATATTTTTCTAATCGACTCTTCACCAATGCCTTGCCCCTTATCATTTACAAAAATAATCGGTTTGCTATTTTCATATTTTACCTCCAAGTCAATGGGCCCTTCTGAATATTTAATAGCATTATGAATTAAATTATTCAGAATCATCTGAAGCGATTTCTCACTCACTTTCACAAATAATGGAATTGACTCTCGAGTATGAAAATGAATTTCTCGACCGGTTTCTTTTTGAATCTGTTCTGCAACCTCCTCTACAAATGATAGGATTTCTACCTCATCCTTTGGAGAAATAGCTCCTTTTTCGACTCTAGCCAGCGCCAACAATTGATCAATCATAGAAGACATCCTATCGATGCTAGATAAAGCAGTCTGAATTTTATTGACATACTCCTCCGATGTTCTCGGCTTTCTTATCAAAACCTCCAAAGTTCCTCGTAACACAGATAAAGGGGTTCTCAATTCATGGGATGCATCGGAAGTAAACTGCTTTTCACGAATCATGGACAACTCCAATCGATTTAAGAGCTCATTGATTGACTTGGTCAATTGACCTATTTCGTCTTCTTGATCAAAAACCGGAACCCTTTCATTCAGGCTACTCTGTGTGATCTGATTGGTTTTCGCGATAATCTCTTGAATGGGTTGAATACTTTTTCCTGCGACATACCTCATTGTAAAAAACAAGGATATTAAAATCCCTGGGTATAATAGAAGTAATATATTCCTTAGGTTATTTAATAGTTCACGGGCATCTTCAAACGAAGTAGCTACTAAAAGATAGCCTTCTTCTTTTCCATTATGCTTCAAAAGCATTTGCTTTTGCCTTACTTCCTGATCACCAATTTTTATGGTCCATGCACCTTCTCTGGATTTCCAATCGGGATGAAATGCCAACCTATTTGAACCAAGATTAGGAGACTTATCCATAGAATTTCCTTCCAGATCGACAATTTCAATAAAAATTGGATTTAGCTGAATTTCCTGATGCTCTTGTTCTTGCCATTCATCTTTATGGAGAAATTTTATTTCTCCATTTGCCAAAAAAATCTGTCCTACATGTTTATTGGATTCAATTTCTAATTCCCTATCAATATTATCCACCACCGTAAAGTCCACCACTAAATAGATGATACCAAAAACCACCATCACTAGTAAGGCAGTGACTAAGGTTAATCTTTTGGCTATTTTCGCTTTGTATGACTGTTTCATTTTTCCTTGGCTATATATCCCACGCCTCTAACTGTCTGAATGTAATCTTCCTCTTTCTGAAGATCCAATTTCTTTCTCAGGGAATTAATGAAAACATCAATAACTCCTGTATTGTATTCAAAATGAATATCCCAAACGCTCTCAATGATTCGAGTTCTTCTGCAAACTTTATTTTTATTTCTTAATAAATATTCCAATAAGGCAAATTCCTTTTGCGTCAATTGAATCTCAACTCCGTCTTTAAGAACCTGATGCCTATCAGTAAACAATTCAATTGGACCCAATGTGAATTTCTCATGTTCACCAACTTTTGACCGCAACTGCACTCTGATTCTCTCCAATAACTCCTCAAAATGAAACGGCTTTTTGATATAATCATTTGCTCCGGATTGTAAACCAAAAATCGTTTCATCTACCGTATCTTTCGCGGTCAAAAAGATGATTGGGGTGGTTGGAAATTCTTTTCGGAACTGCCTCATTATTTCTATCCCACTCAAACCGGGAAGCATCCAGTCCAACAAAAGAAGTTCATAATTACCGGAAAGTGCCAATTCAAGGCCTCTCTTACCATTTTCTGCTACATCCACGGCAAAAGCTTCCTCCTCCAATCCTTGTTTCAAGAAATTGGAAATTCCTGGTTCATCTTCTACAACTAAAATCCGCATAGCTTATTGATTTTGGATTATTTTTAAAACTTTCCAGCCATCAAATTCATTTAAAAATAACTCATAGAATAAAAATTCAGAAGGGTTATTAGGGAGATCGGTATCAATATATCCTACCCAATCACTGGTAGAATAATCAAAACCTGCTTTTATCGCAGCAATTAAACCAGCATTTTTTTCAAAAGAAATAGTATGACAATTAGGTTCATTTTGGCAAACAGTCTTAATTTCTGCAAGACTCCCATCCGTTGATCCATCATTAACAAAAAGTAAAGGCGCATCCAGTTTGATTTTTTTTAAATAAGGCCGAAAAGATTCTAGGACGGCAGAGATACCTTCCTCCTCGTTGTAGACTGGAATAATTATGCTGATTGATGACATGCCAGAGTTAAAGCATCTAAGGTCTTAGTATTTTTTTATTACCTCCCTCAATAAAAGCTTAAGATTTCCTTAAAATCATTTCTCTAATGACCAAGAAACTACTCCAACCATACTATCTGCTGTACCATAATAAATTAGCCATTTCCCTTCAAAATATACTAATCCTTCTAGAAAAGTAGTACCTTCTGGATATTGACCAGACTTCTCGAAAGGAAGGGTTGGCTGGATAAAAGGCTCTTCTAAACGATCTAATAATTTCCAAGGCTCTTTCGCTGAAAAAAGTGCCTGACCGCCTGTGTAAACCCGGTTTCCAAGGTTCTTCACACCTACGTTTTGGGAGTTTCCGGCATTATAAAGAACTACTATTCCATCTTTAGTCAAGACTGGTGGTGGTCCTGCCTCTACCAGCCAAGAATCAAAGAATCCAGGTCGGGGACTCAAAACAGGAACTCTATTTCCCTCATGATTTTCTACAGGCTCCCAATGAATTAAATCAGTGGATGTAGCTAACCAAATATGAGGTACTCCATAATACATCCAGTATTTCCCATCGATTTTAGCTGCAACTAGCTTGTCTCCTTTGAGTTCCGTCACAATAGCTCCAGATTTTGACTCTATGTTATGGTATTTTCCTTCTTTCCATTCTTTAAAAATTGGACCGTGCTTATCCCAGTTTCGAAGATCTTTGGAAGTAGCCACAGCTAATCTTGGAACTTCTCGATTCCATTGGGTATAAGTCAAAACATAGAGCCCTTCTTCAGTTTCTACAATTCTTGGATCTTCCGTACCACCTGTCCATTCAAACTCTTTCTGATTATCGTCTTTTGGAAAAAAAATAGGTTCTTTTTCCCTTTCAAATAAAAATCCATTCTCAGAAATGGCTAAGCCAATTCTTGAGGTATGACCTCCGATTTCTTTTTCTCCTAATTTTTCCTCCGCCCGGTATAGCACATGAACTTTTCCATCTTTAATAATGGCTGCGGGGTTAAATGTAGCCATAGATTCCCAAGACACATCCTTGCCACTCATTGGGTCTTTAAAAATCGTATTTGCCTTTGGTGAAATGATAGGTTCTGCATCAACTTGCCTTAAAAAGGGTCCAAATGTCCATGTCTTTTCCTGAGCTTGGACAGAAAAAAAAATGATAACTAGGAATAGGAAAGAAATCAGTTTCTTCATGAGGAGTTTTTTATCGGGAGTCAAGGTAGGGTTTTGAGGCCTAGAAAAAAACTTCAACTACAAATGAAACTAATCCCAAATAGAGTCTATGCCATCTCTAAATCCCTTTTTACGGTTGGCTTTTTCTTCGCGGATTTTTTCTTCTTTTTGTTTAGCCAAATGAGGGTACCTGTTATAGGAAGGCTGGTTGCGATTAAGCAAGCAATAAACCATATAAACTTTGTGAACTGTCCAAAAATATCTCCGGTATGGAGCGATTTGACCGACCTACCAACTTGCTGTCTAAATGGCAAGTCTGAAAATAAATTTGCTTCTACGATGTCAAGAGAATTTGGATTTAATTTTAATTGATCTGAACCAGATCTGGCAAAAAACCCTGTCTTGTACTTGCTAACTCTTACCAATTCATTTTCCTTGTCAGCAAGCGAAATTCTATAAATCCCTTCGTAAGGCAAGGCATTATTTGTCGCTTCTATTATTTCATCGAGGGACGCAATTCTACCAGATGACATCAATTCCTGTTCTTTCTTTTCGACTACTTCGGATCTTTCATTAGGGTCTCTGTAAGTATCCCAGGTTTTTTGCCATCCTTCTCTATACCATTGAAACGACCAAAATGGGCCAGTTGCTCCCATCAAAAGCAAAAAAATCAGGGAATAAAATGCCAAGGTATTGTGTAAATCATGGTTGACCCGCTTCCAATTTGCATTCCATTTCACTTTAAGCCCCTGTCTCCAGTTTTTTACTTTTTTTGGAAACCAAAGTAGGATACCCGTGATCACTCCTAAAGTAAATAGCAAAGTAGCTATGCCATTAATTAATCTTCCCAGATCTCTATTAGACATGCTTTCTAAAATTGGTGATTCGACTCTATCGAGCATCAACCACCTATGGAGACTGAACATGTAACCCATAAATTCAGCTGCAGAAGTCTTCACACCTGCATCTCCTAATATTTCGCCTGAATAGGGATTGATGAAATACGTCGTCCCACTACCCTTCTCATCTTCCTTCCTTAAGGTAAACTGCACACTTTGCTCTGGCTCATTATTCCAATTGACACCTATCACTTTTGAATCTAGTTCTGATTCCAATTTCACCTTCAATTCTTCTGCTGATAGTCTTGATGATGATTCCTCCACCTGATAGAGTTCAGGATTTGAAAATTCCCTAATCTCAGTATTATAAACATAGATCGTTCCACTTAAACAAACTGCTATAACAATAATCCCTGAAATTAAACCTGCATAAAGGTGAATTTCATTTGCAATGTTTCTTACAGATTTCCAAAGAGTAGATAAATTCATAATTGGCATTTATAGGTCAATCGGTTGAGTGCAACCCGTATTTCTTATTCAACTGGCCAAAAATAATAATCCTAATTATTATTTAGACTAATTCCATTTAATTTTTTTTTAAAAAATATCTGGAGTATCAATTACTTATGATTAATGGACAATTTATTTTACTTTGCCTCCCGCTTAATTATCTTATTTATACATGAAATCTTTTCCTTCATTCCTTATTTTACTTTCAATCCTACTTATTACTTCATGTTCTGAAAATTCGGTAAAAGAAATTCCTGAAGTCAGCCCAGAATATAAGGAACTACTCGATGCTCATGGTGATTGGTCAAAGTGGATCCGTGCCAAAGCAATGAGTTTTTCAATGATTCATGAAACTAATCTTACACGAGAAAATTACTTTATCAATTTAGATTCCCGGAAAATCAGGTTGGATGCTGACAATTTTTCAATTGGAAAAGATGATGAGGGAACATGGATAAGACCTTCAAGAAGTGCATTTGGAGGCACTTCAGTTGATTTTTACCATAATTTGTATTTTTACTTTTATTCAATACCCTATGTTTTTACAGATCCTGGGATAGAAGTAAAACAAGTAGAAAATAAGATGTTAAATGGTACTTCTTATAAAACTTTGGAGGCCAAAATGAGTCCTGAGAATGGAAAATCGCCGAATGATAAATATTTCATGTTGCTTAATCCAGAAACAGGTAGATTGGAATACCTTTTATATACCGTTACTTACTTTGGAAATCCCTCTCCAACTTTTAGTGCACTGAAATATGAAGATTACAGAAACGCAGATGGATTGATCTTCCCCAGACTAATGACAGGTTATAACTTTGAAAATGATTCTACTAAAGGAGTTAAATATCAGGTTAGTTTTGGAGATATTTTGTTGCGCGAAGAACCTTTTGAAGATTCTGTTTTTGATAAACCTGATACTGGCGTTTATGCAAATTAACTTTCAAGAAGTTGGATTTGGACATTTGTGAACAGGGTTGATTTTCCTAGTCCTGAAAAAGACCCTTGAACAGGAGAAGCCAGTTTAGGTTTGGCATGAGCTGCAAGTGGAATATAGCGATGATCAGTCAACAGCCCAAGACTTGGATCTAAACCTATCCACCCAGCTCCTGGAAGAAAAACCTCAAGCCAAGCATGAAGTTCATGTCCATCATTTAATTCTGGATTAAAAGCATATCCACTTATAAACCTTGATCCCAGTCCCAAATTGCCCAGGATATTCATTAGCATCCAAGCTAAATCCCTGCATGATCCTCTTTTGGAGTTAAAAGTAAATTTGGGCTCCCAAATATCTTCCTCATGTCTAATAATATGATCCCATCTTTCATGTATTACCGATGTTATCCCTACTAAGAATCCTATTAAATCTTCATTCCCCTTCCAACATTCAGCAATCAAATCCTGAAATTCCTCCACTTTATCGTCAAAAATAAAGTAGGAAATCAAACCCTTTTCTAATCCCGAATAATTGAATTTTGGAAAAGGATCATTTTCGAAGGATTGAATAAACTGATCATCGACTAAAAAAGAAAAAGGGTTAAAACGCTTGAGCTCTAAAACTAAATTGCTTTGGATATTTAAGGAACTAGCAAGTTCAGTAAACCAAACCAAAGAATAAAAATTTCCAGATAGATCTTGTCTGGAACTTTGATTTTCAGGTTGAGGGTCAATCTGAATACTTTGTTCTATTATTTCAAAGTGAAGCCTATATTGAGGAAGTAGATAGAGGTGATGAACACCTAAGAAAACCTGATTTTCATAAGCATACGCTGTGGTGTGTTGAACTTGTAATCTCATTTTGATTTTTCTTAGATTTCTTCGAAAAGGTTTTTATTTTTTTACCTGATTTTAAATAAGGCAAAAAGGTTATCGCAATTGATAGACTTTAAATTGATCTAAGCTCCAACCTTTAGAAAAATCAAACTCAATTTTTACGATTGCTCACTTGTTTGCGACTGTTGGACCACATTATCTTTTATTTTGAAAAAGTTATCATTCACTTGATTAGAAATGTGGTTGATTTTCAATTGTAAACTATCCAGATATTCGTGTAGGCCTATGTTTATGATCTCTCCTACTTCCGCAAATTCCAATTTGGATCTTAACTCTCCCATTGCTTTTTCTGCAGAATTTTGATATCCACCTGAATTGTTTCCCGAAATGGCCAAAAGGCAGGATTCAGCTTCTTTAATACAGTAGTAAATAGATCTTGGGAAATACTTATTCAAAACCAAAAATTCCACTACGCCAGCTGGATCAATGTTTCCATAAAGTCTTCTGTAAGAATTAAATCCTGTTACAGACTTTAGTAATGCCATCCAGTGGAGAAAATCCAGAGGAGTGCCCACTTCTTTCGGAGAAGGCAATAAAATATGGTATTTCACATCTAAAATCCGGGACGTTTGATCCGCGCGTTCAAGAAATTGTCCTAGTTGCCTAAAAAACCAACCTTCTATCCTCGCCACGGTATTATCAGCAATCCCATAAATAAGCAAAATCTGGTTTTTTATTTTCTCAAAAAAATCTCTTGGATCTTCCTTTTTCCACAATTTTTTTTCAGCTCCATGTTTTATCATATAATAGAGCTCATTGACCTCTTCCCAAGTTTCTTTACTTAAATTTTCCCGAATAATCCGAGCATTTTCCCTTGCTTGGCTGATGGAATTGATCATGGAATTAGGATTCTTCTCGTCAAAAGATAAAAAGAATAAAACCTGATCGCGGGAGAAAGTTTTATGTGTCTCCATATAGGCGTTTAAATCACCTGTTGCAGCTATCAATGGCTGCCACTGTTCCTTAAGATCCATTGGCAGATCCTGCATCAAATTAAAGTTCACATCAATAAAACGAGCATAGTTTTCTGCTCTTTCCAGGTATCTCCCCAGCCAATAAATATGATTTGCTACTCTGCTTAGCATAAATTCTTTTAGTTATATAATACCCATGTATCTTTACTTCCACCTCCCTGAGAACTATTCACTACTAGGGATCCTTTTTTGAGCGCTACGCGGGTTAATGCCCCAGGAATAACTTCAATATCTTCCCCATATAAAATATACGGTCTCAAATCCACGTGTCTTCCTTCCACTCCTTCCTCTGTAAGACTAGGAACCGTCGATAAGGATAGTGTGGGCTGAGCAATATAGTTTGTAGGATTATTTTTAATAAGTGTTTTGAAATGCTCGTGCTCCTCCTTGGTGGACTTTGGACCTATCAACATGCCATATCCACCTGCAGCATTCGTCTCTTTCACCACCAAATTATGAATATTGTCAAGGACATATTTTCTGTCCTCCTCTTCCCTACACAAGTAGGTGGGTACATTGTTTAGGATTGGTTCTTCGTCCAAATAATATTTAATGATTTTAGGAACATAAGCATAAACCGCTTTATCATCTGCCACACCAGTTCCTGGTGCATTCGCAAGTCCTATGTTTCCAGCTTTGTAAGCTTCAAAAATCCCTGGTACGCCTAACATAGATGCGGGATTAAAGACCGTGGGATCCAAGAAGGTATCGTCTATTCTTCGGTAAATCACATCAATTTGCTGTAATCCCTTTGTCGTTTGCATGTAGACTTTTTTGTTTTCTACAATCAAATCAACCCCACTGACTAACTCTACTCCCATTTGAAGTGCCAGATAGGAATGTTCAAAATATGCTGAGTTATAAATACCTGGAGTCAAAACACCAACAACTGGTTTTGCTTTTCCACTAATATTCTGCAACATTTTTAAAAGCTTAGCAGGGTAATCAGAAACGGGCATTACACCTTTCTTAATAAACAAATCAGGGTATACTCTTTTTATTATTTCTCTACTTTCCAGCATATAAGAAACTCCTGAAGGACATCGGAGATTATCTTCTAAAATATAATACTCTCCATTTTTGTCTCTGATCAAATCAGTCCCGGTGATATGACACCAAATGCCTTTTGGCGGAGTCAAACCAATACAAGGCTTTAAATAATCTTTGCTTTTCAAGATCAATTCAGCCGGAACTATTCCATCTTTTAAAATTTTTTGATCATTATAAATGTCCTGAAGAAATAAATTCAAAGCATAGACTCGCTGCTTTAGACCAGCTTCCAACTTTTTCCATTCCTGATTTGAAATAATCCTAGGAATGATATCCAGATGTAGGATTTTTTCCATCCCTTGATTGTCATGATACACATTAAATGTCATCCCCATAGCCAACTGGGTCTTGTTAGCTGAATGCTGTAGATGCTTCATTTTTTTTGTTGAAGCTTTATCTAAAAAATTGAAAAACCCTTCGTAATGAGGACGAATCTCTCCTTCTGAAGTAAACATTTCATCAAAATGCTCCCCTGCATTATATCCATCTGTTTTCATTAAAAATTCACTTTAAAATTTGAGGTTAAATAAGATAGGTTAAAATAGACAAAAGTCAAATTTTATCACATTTTCTGATCATTTTTTTACCAATTACAACTAATTAGAAGTAAATATTCAAGAAACAGCTCAATTTATTAATCAATTGAAACAAACAAAATTATGTATAAACATTTCGTTCCTTAAATTGTCTCCTTTGTTATTTATTCTGATTTACTCCTTTTTATTTAAGTAAAAAATAGTCAGAATCCATACTAGAAACTACTTTTTATCCACTTATTAAAAGCTTTATTTTACAGAATGAATCATCAAACCGTTTTGACTGAAAAGCAAACCCTTATTTTAAGGTTGACTGCCTGGAATACTTGGAAAGATCTTCTTTTCATTTCCATAGGTATATGCATGGCAAGTATTGGATTAAAAGGCTTTCTCCTCCCAAATGGTTTTTTTGATGGTGGTGCCATGGGGATGTCACTGTTACTGGAATTATTGACACCGGTCAACTTATCTGTTTTGATCGTTTTAGTTAATATCCCCTTTATTCTTTTGGGAGCAAAACAATTTTCTATCGGCTTTGCTGTTAAATCGAGCCTAGCCATTCTCGCCCTAGCGCTGCTGGTACACTACATAGAAGTTCCAACCATTACCGCAGATAAACTACTTATTGCCGTTTTTGGTGGATTTTTTCTGGGAACAGGAATAGGATTCGCAATTCGGGGAGGTGCTGTGATTGATGGAACAGAGGTATTGGCAATTTCTGTAAGTAGAAAATCCAGTTTAACAGTGGGGGATTTTATCACTATTTTCAATGTATTCCTCTTTGCATTTGCAGCCATTCTAGTAGATCTTGAAACAGCCATGTATTCTATGCTGACTTATATTTCTGCCTCCAAAACCGTAGATTTTTTCATCAATGGTGTCGAGGAATATTTAGGTGTAATGATTATGTCACCTCAATCAGAGGAAATAAAAAACATGATCTCATTTGAATTAGGAAGAGGTGTCACGGTATTAAAATCTGATGGAGGCTATGGTGAGAAAGCCAAAATTCTTCCGGATCGAAAGGTTCTTTTCTGCGTAATAACAAGGTTAGAAGTGACCCGTTTGTTAGTGGCCATAGAAAAAATTGACCCTAAAGCTTTTGTGATTCAATACCCAATCAAAGACACGAAAGGAGGAATGATCAAAAAAAGGCCGATGCATTAAAAAGGAATTGTTAAACTCAATTTTCAAATCAAATTATCAATTTGATAATTAAAACTTCAATTTTTAAAACTGATCATTTGTTACCATCTAAACCTTTTCTGGTTTTCAATATTATTGAAGCAAAAATTGCAACTAGTTGGCCACATTCATCTTGAACAGAATTTCTATTTGAAATTTTTTCGACTTCGATTTCTTCCAATATTTTCAAAGTCGTCCGAGACTCCTTTAATTCTTTTAGAATAATCCCCATTTTATGAATAAAGTCTCTCCCGCTCTCAGCACCTTGTGCCTCT
Source organism: Algoriphagus sp. SE2 (assembly GCF_039563885.1). Lineage (NCBI taxonomy): Bacteria > Pseudomonadati > Bacteroidota > Cytophagia > Cytophagales > Cyclobacteriaceae > Algoriphagus > Algoriphagus sp. SE2. The sequence continues at coordinate 167,437 of NZ_JBCLWJ010000011.1, forward strand.
CCATAGTTTAGACAAGCTCCTGTAATTGATCTTATAAGCTGTTTCCTTAAGTGATCAGATGCAAAATCATTAGGCAAATAGGAACAGTATCGAATAGTGTTTCCCGCAAGCTTTACTAGTCTATCCTCAAGATCATATTCTTTTGCCATCTTCTAAAAAATTAATTTGACTAAAAATAAAAAACTCAAACCAGATTTCATTCTGATTTGAGTTTGAAAATTGATTATTAAGACTTCTTAGCTGATAGCAGATCCACTAGCAGTAGCTTCATGTGGCGTCAAAAGTTTCAACTTACCATCTTTATCTTCTGCCATCAGGATCATTCCTTCCGAGTCAATTCCCATCATTTTTCTTGGTGCCAAATTGATTAGCATCACCACTTGCTTACCGATAAGAAACTCAGGTTCAAAATGCTCTGCCACACCACTCAAAACTGTTCTCTCTCCCAAACCTATATCTACTTTCAGTTTGATTAGTTTTTTGGATTTAGGCATTTTCTCCGCCTCTAAAACGGTTACTACCCTCATGTCCAACTTTGCAAAATCATCATAGGTGATGATTTCCTTCATTGCTGGTACTGGTGCATTTGCAGCTTCGTTTTCTTTTTTCGCGTCCATTAGTTTCTGTACTTGTTTATTTACTACTACATCTTCAATTTTTTCAAATAGCAATCCCATTTCGCCTAAGGCAGTTCCTGCTTTCAATAATTCGGCTTGCCCGGCATCTTCCCAAGCAATTTTCTTCATACCAAACAAATCCACTAGCTTACTTGCTGTAAATGGAAGGAATGGTTCTGAAACAATTGCCAAATTCGCAGCTATATTCAATGCAATATTTAGGATGGTCGCAGTTCTGGATTCATCCGTTTTGATGACTTTCCAAGGTTCGGTATCGGCAAGGTATTTATTACCTAATCGCGCCAAATCCATCACAATCCCCAAAGCCTCACGGAATCTATACCTTTCAATAGAGTTTGCAATTTTTTCAGGGAATTCCGCCAAGGCTTCCAAAACCTCCTGGTCATATCCAGTAAGTTCACCTTTTAATGGAATCACGCCTTTATAATATTTATGGGTTAATACGACTGCTCTATTCACAAAATTCCCATAAATCGCCACTAGCTCTGAATTATTTCTTCCTTGAAAATCCTTCCAGGTAAAATCATTGTCTTTCGTTTCAGGTGCATTGGCAGTTAATACATATCGAAGTACATCCTGCTTACCAGGAAACTCTTCCAAATACTCATGCAACCAAACCGCCCAGTTTCTGGAGGTAGAAATTTTATCTCCTTCAAGATTTAGAAATTCGTTTGCCGGAACATTATCTGGCAATACGTACCCTCCATGGGTTTTTAGAATCGCCGGGAAAATGATGCAGTGGAATACGATATTGTCTTTTCCGATAAAGTGAACCAGTTTGGTGTCCTGATCTTTCCAATAAGGTTCCCAGTCAATTCCCTTTTCTGCTGCCCATTCTTTGGTAGAAGAAATGTATCCGATAGGAGCATCAAACCATACATAGAGCACTTTGCCTTCCGCATCTTGCAATGGCACTTTGATTCCCCAATCCAAATCTCTAGTCATGGATCTAGCCTGCAAACCATCTCCGGCTTCCAGCCAAGAACGACATTGGCCCAAAACATTGTTTTTCCAATCTTCCGCATGATCTTCCAGAATCCATTTTTTCAAAAAGTTCTGATACCTCGCCAAATCCAAAAACCAATGCTTGGTTTCCTTTAATACTGGAGTTCTACCACTCAATTTCGATTTTGGATTGATCAATTCTGTAGGGCTCAAGGAGCTTCCACATTTCTCACATTGATCTCCATAAGCATGCTCGTTTCCGCATTTTGGGCAGGTCCCTTCAATGTATCGATCCGCCAAAAACTGCTTAGCTTCCTCGTCGTAATATTGCTCTGTGCTTTGCTCTAAGAATTCTCCTTTTTCATAGAGATCTTTGAAAAATCCCTGCGCGGTTTCATGATGTACCGGAGCAGAAGTGCGAGAATAATGATCGAAGCTGATTCCGAATTCTTTGAAACTCCCCTTCATGATCTCATGATAATAATCCACCACTTCTTGAGGGGTTTTACCTTCTTTCTTGGCTTTAATTGTAATCGCTACGCCATGCTCATCTGATCCGCAGATGTATGCTACATCTTTGCCAAGACTGCGTAAATAACGCACGTAGATATCAGAAGGAATATAGCACCCTGCCAAATGTCCGATATGAAGCGGGCCATTTGCATAAGGAAGTGCAGAGGTAACAGTATAACGTTTGAAATTTTTATGACTCATATGAGTAAATCTATTCGGATTCTAGAAAGGTGATATGCTATTGAGATTCGATCAATTTGGGTGCAAAGATATGAAAATCAACCGAAGCTGACCTTAGGCATTTGCAAATTCGTTTCGAGCCTCTTCGGTCAAAATCCCATTGTAAATTATCGTGGTCGCCTGATCATAAATATCGGCAGGAGGAATTTTCATTCCTTTTTGAATAGACTCTGGAAATTGGTGGATGAATTTTGGATCTAGCAAGGATTGCACAGCTGCGGCATACATCATCACCACCAGATTAATATTTACATTGGTATTTACCAAACCGAGTGTAACTCCCTGAGATATTAATTGATGAAACCTCAGGTAAGCCGATTCATTGATGTAATTCTTCAGTTCCTTCCACACCTCAGGAGCATGCTCTCTCAATTCTTCTAAAAGTTCTGGATTGATGGGGGCCAAGTGCGTCGCCATCACAGTCAAAGTGGATTTCAACTTCAATGGAAATGGCAAATATCTATTATCCAAAATCCCTTCCACTTTCGCCGTTATCTTCAACTTCAGCACTTCAAATGCAGCAGAAAGCAATTCCATTTTGCCTGGATAATATTTATAAAGTGTCTTTTTACTCATTCCCAGCGACTGAGCGATATCATCCATCGTGGTGTTTTTGTAGCCTTTTTCCAGAAATAACGCATAGGCAAACTCCAAAATCTTGCTTTCAATATTCGTCTTCTTGCTCATAATTTTGCCACGGAAATCAGGGAAACAAAGATTCAAAATAAAGGAAGGATATACAATCGAAACAGGAATCGAAAAATCAAATAGCCCTTGATTTTTCTATTAGTTAATTCTATGTATTTCTTTTCTGAGTAAGTGAATCATTAAAAGGAAACTACTTCTGCAAAGGACCAAATCATAAAGATTCCGGACAAAAATTTAAAAGCCCTTTCGAATACTCCACTACATTTATTATGTTCTGTTTTGCATTCCGTTAAACAACTTCTTGTCAATTCATGTCTAAATTCTCACTGCTAATCAAAAACATTGTTCCTTCCCAACCGAAGTCTTATTTTTACCAGCCCTAATTTTTCATTACGCCCATGAACCAAAAGGAAGCCGAAAAGCGAATTGCGCAGCTCACTAAAGAAATCAATCATCACAATAATCTCTATTACCAAGAGAGTAATCCTGAGATTTCGGATTTTGAATTTGACAAACTACTAGAAGAGTTAATCCAACTGGAAACAGAATTTCCGGATTTGCTTGATCCAGATAGCCCGAGTCAGCGTGTGGGTGGCACCATTACAAAGGAATTTCAGACAGTGGAGCATTCCACTCGAATGCTTTCTTTAGGAAATACTTATTCCCAAGAAGAATTATTGGCTTTTGATGAGCGTGTAGTTAAAGGATTAGGGCATACCAATTTCGAATATTTCTGCGAAATGAAATTTGATGGAGTGGCCATTTCTTTGGTTTATGAAAACGGTCGTTTTGTACGCGCAGTCACCCGTGGAGATGGATATCGAGGGGACGACGTGACAGCAAACGTGAGGACAATCAGAAATATTCCGCTTCATATCAAAGGAGACGACATTCCTGCCAAATTTGAGGTGCGTGGAGAGATTTTTTTGCCGTTGAAAGAATTTCTAAAAATCAATGCAGAGCGTGAAGAAGCTGGTGACACATTGCTTGCCAATCCCCGAAATGCAGCCTCTGGAACGCTTAAAATGCAGGACTCTTCTGTCGTTGCCAAGCGACGTCTGAATTGCTACTTTTATCAATTGCTTGGAGATGAAATTGGCGTTCAAACTCATTCTGAAGCTATTTCACTAATTGAAAAATGGGGTTTTAACGTTTCTCAGACTTATAGAAAAGTTGAAAATATCCAGGAAGTTATCCAATATATCGAAGACTGGAAAGAGAAGCGGTTTACATTACCTGTTGACACGGATGGAGTTGTTTTAAAAATCAATAATTATGATCAGCGGGAGGAACTGGGCTTTACTGCTAAAAACCCACGCTGGGCGATCGCCTATAAATACAAAGCAGAAAGTGCTGAGTCCGAATTACTTTCAATAACGTATCAAGTTGGCCGAACTGGGGCAATTACCCCTGTGGCAAATCTTTCACCAGTGAGTTTGGCCGGAACAACAGTCAAGCGCGCTTCTCTTCACAATGCCAATGAAATTGAGCGACTGGATTTACATGAAGGCGATTTTGTCTTTGTAGAAAAAGGTGGAGAAATCATCCCGAAAATCACAGCAGTAAATCCTGAAAAAAGAAAAGCCGGCGCTAAACCAATCGCTTACATCACTCATTGTCCAGAGTGCGGCACCCAACTGGAGCGAAAGGAAAGTGAAGCCAAACATTATTGTCCAAATGCTGAATCCTGTCCTCCACAGGTGCTTGGAAGAATTGAGCATTTCGTCCACAAAAGAGCGATGGATATTGACTCGATGGGAACGGAGCGGATCAGGGCATTGATAGAACAGGGTTTTATCGGGAATTATGCCGACATCTATGATCTGGAAGGCAAAAAAGAAGAATTACTAGGACTTGAGATGTCCCAGGATCAATACGAAACCGAAGGAGATGGATTGCTTTATATCACCCTTGAAAAGGCACTTTTTGCATTGACTGAACAGATTTCATTTAAGCAAATTCATGATTTCCTGATAGAGAAAGCTGAACTTCCGTTGCCCGAAACCTTAAGGGCATTTCAGGAAAAAATCCGGATCTGGAAGAAAAAAGTGCCTTCAAATGTCGGAATGGTAGAATATCTGATCAATCATCTGAAAGATCATAAGCTCCCAAAACTGGAAGATTACGTTCCGGTTGCTGTAGTTTTGGAGATTTTGCTTGGAAGGCGGGTCGAATTTGAAAGAATTCTGGAATCGAGTAAAACTGAAGGAACCGTCCATGGCATTCTTCTAAAACTCAATTTAGACCTCTCTCCTGAAATTACGGATCGCATCAAAAAACTAAAAGCTAACACATTCCAAGACGGAGTTATTTCAAACATGATGGAAGGGATAGCGGCTTCAAAAAACCAACCTTTTGAAAAGGTGCTTTTTGCTTTAGGTATAAGAAATATCGGTGAAAATACCGCGCAGCTTCTGGCTCGTCATTTTGTGAGTATTGAGCGGATTCAAAAAGCTACTTCCGAGCAACTTTTGGATGTCAATGGCGTAGGCGAAACTTTGGTAACAAGTATCCATGATTTCTTTGCAAATGAAGAGAATCTGACGATCATCAACAGATTGAAAAGCCATGGGTTGAAATTTGAAATTGAGCAAAATGAATCATCCCAAATGGGAGATCAATTGATAGGAAAGAGGATTTTGGCCAGTGGAAAATTAGAACATTTCAAGCGAGATGAAATTAAGGATACCATCATTTCACACGGAGGTCAATATATTTCTGCTGTTTCCAAAAATTTGGATTTCATTATAGAAGGAGCTGAAATGGGCCCTAGTAAGAGGGAAAAAGCTGTTAAATTGGGAATTCCATTGATTTCAGAAGAAGATTTTCTAAAAATGATCAATAAATAATCCGAATTTCACCAACTCTTAAGATCAATTCAAGGAAGCATCTTATCTTTGACCACAAACCTATTAAAATTAAAATGAATCAGTTTACAGGCACCGGAGTCGCTCTTGTCACCCCTTTTCATGATGATTGTTCAATAGATTTTTCTGGCTTGAAAAAGCTTATAGACTATGTCATCGAGGGAGGTGTTGATTATTTGGTGGTTTTAGGCACCACTGGGGAAAGCGCCACATTGACTCCAGCCGAAAAAAAACAGGTTTTAGCTGCTTGTATTGAATATAATGCTGGAAGAGTTCCGGTAGTTTATGGTATTGGAGGA